>DATLJF010000060.1:0-8573 GCA_035539015.1 Stenotrophomonas sp.
CCGCCGCAGCGTATCCGGCTCCACCATCAGGTCCGGGTTGATGAATACCAGCCAGGGCGCGCTCGAATCGGCGGCGCCCTGGTTGCAGGCGGTGGCAAAGCCCGGATTATCGGGGTTGGCGATGAAGTGCACGCGCGCATCGTCGATCGCATGGCGCTGCACCACGGTGAGCGTGTCGTCGTCCGAATCGTTGTCGACCACGCGAATCTCGGCGACATCGGCAGCCGCGCGCAGGCGCGCCAGGCATTCATCGATGGTCGCGCCGCTGCGGTAAGTGACCACGACCGCGGCAATGGCGTTGCTCATGCGTCTTTCTCAAGCAGTTCGCCGAACAACTCGCGCTGTGGCTCGGCCACCGGCGTGTGTTCGTACAAGCGTTGCAGTTGCAGCCGCGTCTCGGCCAGCGGATCTTGCATCAGGAATGCCGCCAGGCGCGAATGCCATGCCGGCCAGCGCGTGGCCAGTGCGTCCATGTCGCCGTCGGCGGGCACGCCTTCGGCCATGCGCGCCACAAAGGTGGTTTCACACAGCACGTTGCGCCAGCCCAGGCCCGCCATGCGCAGGCTCAGGTCGATCAACGCGGCATACCAGGAGCCATAACTGCTCGCATCCAGCCCGCCCGCACGTCGACGCGCGCTGCCGCGCAGCGCCACGGCGTGGCAGATCGCGGCGGGCAGTTCCGGGTGCAGCGGCGGCATTGCCGCGCACGCGGTGGCCAGGCGCTCGTCATCGTCCGGCAAGGGATTGAGCTCGCCCAGGCGCGGCCACGCCGCCGCTTCGCCCACGTTGCTCCAGGGGGTCGCACTTGCGATGGCGGCATCGCGCGCAAAGCATGCACCCAGTTGTTTCAACCAGCCCGGCAATGGCCGTGCCTGGGAGGACAACACCACCACGTCGGCCTCGCCGCAGGCGCGCAGCATTTCATCCAGGTGCGCCACCTCGCCTATCGGCCGCTCGCGCCGGGTGTAGTCGGCTTGCAGGCGGGTGCGCGCCAGCCAGGTCTCGATCACCGCGACACCGCGCGGCCCGGCCTGCGCATCGTCCGCCAGCCAGATCTGCGTGCCAACGGGCGTGCCCACCTCGAGCGCGCCCAGGCAGGCATCCAGCGCACGGTCATCGGGGCCGACGGGGAGCAGGAGGACGGGCTGCGCAGGGCTCATCGGGTGGCAGGCGTGTACAGCGGTTCCAGCGCCTTGAACTTGCGCCCGTAGTCGTCGTTGAAGCGTCGGGCTTCGTTGGGGTCCTTCACGATGGTCGGGGTGATCAGCACGATGACTTCCTGGCGATCTTCCTTCTGGTTCTTTGTTCCGAACAGCGCGCCCACTACCGGCAGGCGGCTCAGGAACGGCACACCGGAAGATCCATCTTCGTTGCGATCGCTGATCAGGCCGGCCAGCATGATCGTGTCGCCGCTCTGCACCGCCGCTTCGGTACGCACGCGGCGGGTGTCGATCGGTGGATTGCACGCCCCCTTGCTCGCGTCGCAGTTGGCGGCCACGGCGCCGGCCGAGCTCACTTCCTGCACGATGTCGAGGAACACGGTGCCTTCGCGGGTCACGCGCGGGCGCACTTTGAGGATCACGCCGGTATCGATGTACTGCACGCTGCTGTAGGTGCTCGCGGTTCCCAGCGTGTTGACCGACACTGAACTGATCGGCACCTTGGTGCCGACATTGAGTGTGGCCTGGGCGTTGTTGCGAACGAACACCGAAGGGGTCTGCAGCAAGCGGACGTCGGTGACTTCATCCAATGCGTTGATTACAGCAGCGGCGTTCTTGCCCAGGAAAGCCCAGCCCAGTCCGCCGCCGGTGATGCTGCCCGAAATGTCGCCCCAGATGTTGCGTCCCAATGCCGAAGGCAGCTTGCCGAAACTGCCATCATCGCGACCTTCGACCGCCTGCTCGAAATACCAGTTCACGCCATAGCTCAGCTTGCCGGTCAGTTTCACCTCGGCTACCTGCGCTTCGATATGCACTTGCAGCGGCATGGTGTCTAGCTTCTCGATCACTTCGCGGATCGACTGCCAGGCTTGCGGCGAGGCGCGCACCAGCAAGGTGTTGGTTTCCTCCACCGCCGATACGCCGACGCGGTCGCCCTCCACTTCCAGCACCACGCTGCCATTGCCACTCTTGGGCGGGGCCAGATTGAACTCGCCACCCGAACCAATGGCGCCGTTGCCGCCCGAGCCGCTCCCCGACCCGCTGTCGTAGCCATTGCCCATCGAGCTGTTGCTGCCGCCCATGCCGCCGCCGGCATCGGCCAGGTAGCCCATCTGCATTTCGCCGGCGCCAGGCACCAACGACGGATCTTCACCACCGCGGCGGTTGCCACTGCCAAACACCTCGGCCAGGCGATCGGCCAGCTCGCGCGCCTTGATGTACTTCAGCTCGTATGAGAACAGGCGCGGCGCCCCGCCAGCGCTGTCGATGCGTTCCAGCCATTGCTGGATCTGGTCGAGATAGCGTGCCTGCGGGGTGATCACCAGCACCGCATTGGCATTTTCCAGCGGCATGAAACGGAACATGCCGGCGCTAGGCGTGTTGCTCTTCTCGCCGAACACCTTCTCCAGGTCCGCCGACACCTGCGCGGCCTTCCCGGTCTGGATCGGGAACACGCCGACCGACATGCCACTGAGCCAGTCGACGTCGAAGATCTCGATCGTACGCAGGTAGTTTTCCAGCTCGGCACGGGTACCGCCGAGGGTGATCACGTTGCGCGAGGCATCCACGCCGACGATCGCATTGGCACGCGCATAGGGTTCGAGCACCTTCTTCATCTCGCTGGCCGAGATGTAGCGCAGCGGGACCACCCGCACTTCGAAGCCGCGGGCGTTGGCTGCCGGCGCGGTGCTCGGCGCGACCGTACCGGCCAGGGCCTGGTCGGCGGCCACGATGTTGTAGCGGCCGCCGCTGTAGACCATGCGCGCGTTGTTCCAGCCCAGCACCATCTCCAGCAGGTTCAGCGCCTGGGCCGGCGATACCGGCTTGGGCGTGGCCAGCGTTACCGTGCCCTGCACGCCCGGGGCAATGACGTAGTTCTGCCCGAGCATGTCGCCGAGGATGGCCTTGACCACCGCCTGCAGCGACTCCCCTTCGAAGTTGAAGGTCGCCTCGCCGGTGGAAGCACCCGCCAGCGCGGGTGCCGGACGCGCGGCGGCCGAGCGGTTGATGACCTCGCCGCTGCCACGCCGGATCACCGGTTGTGGGCCGGCGTCGGTGCCGGCGTCGTCGGTATGCTGCGGCACGCCACGCGGCGGTTGCGGCGATGCCGGTGCGCGGCGCACATCCGGCGTAGGGACGCTGGCGCAACCCGCCACCAGGCCCAGCACGAGGGAAATCAGGACAACGCGTAACGTCATGTCGGCACTCTACGGGTTCTGTTGCACGGCGCCATCGCCATTGCGCGGGGGATTGGGTTGCTGCTGTTGCTGCAAAGCGCGTCGGCGCGCTTCGATGCGTTCGCGGATCGCCTTGAGCTGTTCCTCGGTGGGGGCAGGCGTGGCCGCCGGCGCCGCGGGAGTTGCGGCAGGGTCGTCCGCGGTGGTTGGAACGACGTGCGGCGGTGCCGGCGGAGCCACCGGCGTATTGGGCGGCACTGGCGCACTGACGCTCGGCAAGGGCGGCGCCGTGCCAGGTTTGCCCCGCAGGGCGGTCGGCGCTTCGCCGCCGTGGCCGTCGAACACCTGCATGTCCAGCGTGCGCACCCCACCCGGCCCTTCCACCGTCGCGCTGCGCGCGGCCAGCGTCAGCAAGCGCCAACCATCGATCGCTTCGCCTTGCAGGCGCAGGCGCAGCGAACGCCCCTGGTCGGTGGTCAGCGTAGCCATCTGCAGTTGCGGGGTGATCAGTACGCCGGTCAGCCGCAGTGCGGTCGATTGCGGGGCATCGGTGCCGGCAAGCACGAAGGGGTGCGGCCGCCGGTCTTCGGCGAACACCGGCCGCTGCGCGATCGCCGGGTAGGCCGACAACTCGCCCAGGCGCGGCGCGCCGGCCGCCGGAATCGCCGGCAGCGGCCGCGCGGCATCGGCGTGGTCACCGGGCGGCAGGCGGCTGCCCATGCCGAGCCCCGCCATCAGGCAGATCAACAGGGCCCAGCCGGCGAACACCACCAGCCACCAGGTACGCAGGCCGGCAGCGTCAGCGCGCATCGCCCGCCTCCACTGCCGAGACTGCCGGGCGCACATAGCCGGACAGATCGAAGCTCACATCCAGGCCATTGCCGCTGTCGCCGGGCGCCAGCGCTGCACGCTGGGCGAGCACGTTGAGGTTGTCCACGAACAGCCCGGGAGCGCCGGATTCCAGCGAATGCAGTATCTCGGCCAGCTCCGGCGTGCCGCAACGCAAGCGCACCTGCACCGCGACCCGGGCGAACCGCCCCTGGCGGTCCAGCGGCAACGTCGAGCGATTGCTGATGGCGCAACTCCGGTGACCGGGGCTGGCCTGCGAGACCACGGTTTCCAGGCGCTGCACCAGGCCGGCGGCCGCCAGCTCGGCCGAGGCCTCGGGCAGGAAGCCCGAGCGCGCAGCCAGTTGCGTACGCGCGCGCTGTAGCTGCGCCGCTACGCGTGGGCCGTCCTGCAATTCGGCGTGGATGCGTTGTTCGCGCTCTGTCGCAGTGCGCACGCGTGCCTCGGTGGCCAGTAGCGGCTGCACGAAGAACGGATGCACGCACAGCAGGTACAGCAGTGCCAGCCCGACCAGCAGCAGGCCCAGCGCCCAGATCCGTTCGCGTCGGCTCGGCATGGTGTTCATCGACCCCCTCGCGGCGCTGGCGCGCTTGCCGGCGGCGTCGGCGCGGCGGGTGCCAGCGTGGCGGTCAGCGTGAAGCGGTCGCGCCCTTGCCCGGCATCGCTTTGCAGCACGCCGGTCAATGCCGGCTTGCGCCAGGTCGGTGCACCATCCAGGCGCTCCACCAGCGACGCGGCCTCATTGCTCAGGCCGATCAACTGCAACTCGTCGCCTTCGATCGAAAATTTCTCCAGGTAGGTGCCATCCGGCAGCCGTTGGGTGAGCTCGTTCCAGACCTCGATCGTCGCCGGTCGCGCGGCGCGTTGTTGTTCGAAGAATCCCGCACCTTCGATCAGCGCCACCAGCTCCTCGCGTTGCATCGCCACCTGGCGCGCGCGCTGGGCATCGGCGCGCACCTGCGCCTCCAGTGCGTCGGCGGCGCGGTTGCGGTTGTCCAGCAGCCACTGCGAGCCCAAGGCCAGGCAAACCAGGCCAGCGGCAGACAGCGCCAGGTTCCAGCGCGCCATCGGATCGCGATGGACACGGCGCTCGGGCACGGGCAGCAGGTTGATGCGCAGCGGCTCGCCGCTCGCATCGCGCACGTCGACACCGGCGAGGACATCGCGCCAGGCGGTGGGAATGCCGCTGGCACCTTCCACCGCGCGGCGCGGTACCACGACCAGGTCGGCGTCGATCTGGCCGTCGGCGCGCTCGCCGATCAGGCGCGCGTCGAACCAGACCTGGTCGGCCGCGAACGGCGTCTGCCGGTCGATCTCGAAGCGCGCTACGTCGGCCAGGCGTGCAGCCGCCGCAGCGGGCAGGCGCAAGGGCCGGCGCAATGCCAGCCCGGCCGGCAGCAGCCAATGTCGTGGCAGCGCGCGCAGGCGTGGTGGCAGCAGCGGCGCCCAATCCGCAGGCGGCACGGCTTCGGGCAGCAAGGCCAAGGCTTCGATCCCTTGTTCGCGCTGCCAGGCCAGTGCGATCTGCTCGCCTTCGCGCCACAGCAGCAAGCGCGCCGGTGAAAACCCCAGGTGCCATTGCCAGCGCGCCGGCAACCAAGCCAGCAGCGCACCCTGCCACCAGCGCCAGAAGCCGCCTGCCCCGGGTGGGATGCGCAGGCCGATGCGCTCGAGACTTTGCCGCCACGCGGTCATTGCAGTGCCGCTCCTTCTTCCCATTGCAAAACGGTATAGGCCGAATCGCGGGAAGCCGCCGCACCGGCGCGCACCAGCGCACGCAGCACCCCCTCGCGTCCCTCGCCCAGGCGTGCCCGGCTCTCAATACTATAAGTGCCCGTGGTCTCGGAAGCGGCAGCCGGATTGACCCCAAGGCCACCGCCCGGGCCAACCGGCGGCTTGCGCGCGGCCATCCAGGTCGAAACGTTCAGCCCCAGGGCGGTCAGTACCGGCGGCGGCGCAAAGGCCGGCAGCGGTTGTGCGTGCTGGGCGTACAGCGTGACATTCGGCAACAAGCGCCGGTAGAGCTCGGCGTCCATGCCCAGCACCAGGCGCAACTCGCCCAGGCTTTCGAAAGGCGCGTCCTTGGCGCCGTAGGCCACGCCGGCGCTGGCGTAATCGGGATCCTCGGCGCCGCCGGGCGACTGCAGGCTGTCGCGGTCGCGCCAATCGACGATCGCCGCAGAAAGGGCCTGGGCCCGGCCCGGCTCGACCTCCAACGCGCGCAACAGCCCGGCCAGCAATGCCGGGCTGGCGTTGTTGAGATCGACCTTGCCGCCTTCGTCGACGATTCGCACCTGCACCGGCACGCCATCGAACGACCAATCGTACGGCCGGCCATCGGCCTGCCAGCGCGTGGCCGGCGTGCCGCGCATCCGCCACAACGCGTACTCCATGCCGGCGCGCGCCACCGACTGCGCACGCGCATTGGCTCGCAGCACGCTGTCCTGGCCTGCCTCCACGCGCGCGGTCAGGGCAAAGGCACCCACCAGCGCGGTCAGCAGCGCGATCAACCACAGCACCAGGATCAAGGCGACACCGTGTTCGCGCCGGCTCATAGCGACGTCCGCTCGGACGATGCCTGTGGCAATTCCACCAGCAGCGAAGGCCAGGCGCCGCGCGCGTCGCGCAGGTCGATCCGCACGAAGCGCGGCAAGCGCTCGCTCTGGTTCCATTGGTTCTGCCAGTCGCCCAGCTTGCCGCGCTGCGGATCGATACCGCGATAGGACACGCGCATGTCGAGCAAGCCATCGGCCAGCACTTCCGGTGCCGGCACTTGCGCTGCGGTCAGCACCGCGCCGGCCTGCACCTGGGTCAACTGCAATTGCAGGCGCTGCACCGGTGCCTGGCCGCTGACGCCGATGTCGTGCAAATAGGGGCCACCGAGGCCAAGGTAGTCGGGCACGTCGGCGACGAAGCGCAGGCGCTGGGGCTCGCCGATGAAACGCTGCGGGCGCAGCGTGCCCTGGTCACGACCGAAGGCCACCGGCAAGGCGGCGGCCAGGCGACGGCGCAGGAAGCCTTCGATCGTGCGCATGCGTTCGCTGCGCGCGGCCATCGCTTCGCCGCGCTGGCTGATCGTGCTGGCCGAGCGCAACGTGGCGAAAGCCAGCGTCAGCCCGGCGGCGAGCAGCACGGTGGCCAGCAACACTTCGATCAGGGTGAATCCGGCGGCGCGGCGCAGGCTCAAGGCCGGCTCCCGGGCTGGGCGGGCGGTACCAGGCGCAGGCTCCGCCAGTGCAGCTGTTCGCTGGCCTGCGAGCCCCAGCGCACCGCCAGGTCGACCTGCAACAGCACCGGATCGGACGGCGAAACCGGCTGCAAGCCGTCCGCCGGGCGTGGATCGACCCACGGTCGTACGTCCAGTTGCCAGCTATAGCGGCCTTGCTCGAACTTGCCCTGGCGATGCTGCGGCGCCAGCCGCGGCTGCATGTCCATCTCCGCCAGCAGCGATTGCGCGTGCAGGCTGGCGCGGGTCGCCGCGTCGGCGGCGCGCACCTGGCGCACGCCGCCGGAGAGCGTGCCCAGCAGCAGGCCCAGTGCCAGCGCCAGCAGCGCGAAGGCCACGATCACCTCCAGCAAGGTGTAGCCGCGCTGGTACTTCATGGCGGTGCCTCGAGGCGACCGCTGCGCACCTCGCCGGTGATCCAGGCCACTTCGATCCGCCACTGCGCCCGACGCACGGTCAGATCGATACGCCCGCCGCTGGAGGCACCATCGGCGAAGAAACGGATCGCGCCGCGGCCGGGAAGCGGCCGCAATTCGCGCGCCCCGGTGAAGGTCAGGCGCACTTGCGAAGGCACCGTGCCGCGGTGGCCCAGGGTGCTCGACCACTGGCCGCTGCGCGGGTCCAGTTCGAACTGCTGCGGCACGCCGCTGGCGATGGCGCGGGTGCGCACCTGCCGCAGCTCAGCGGCCAGTTGCTTGCCGCTGGAACGCAAGCGCACGCCATCGATGCCACCGCCGAGCACGCTGGCGGCGAGCACGCCGGCCGCGGCAATCAGCGCGATGACCAGGAGCATTTCCAGCAAGCTGACGCCGCGCATGCGCGCACGTCGCGCGATCGCGTACCGCAGCCCCGGGCACGATGCCATGGCGGCTTACTCGTAGACGATGTCCGAGTCGTAGCTGCTGCCGCCGGCCTGCCCATCCTTGCCCAGGCTGACCAGGTCGAACGGGCGGCCGGTGCCCGGCACCCGGTACTCGATGGGATGGCCCCACGGATCGTTGAGTTCGGCCGGCTTGGCGTACGGGCCCAGCCAACCAGCCGCGCCGCCGGGCTGGGTCACGAGGTCGTCGAGCTTGGCCGGCAACTTGCCGGTATCGAGCTGGAAGTTCTCGACCTTGCCAGCCAGCGTCTGGATCTGCGAACGGGCCAGGTTGGCCTTGC
>DATLJF010000061.1:0-3162 GCA_035539015.1 Stenotrophomonas sp.
TCGAGGTGCCCGCCATGGGCTTCATGGAATAGACACCCGAGGCGATGTCGGTCTTGCCCGTGTGGCCGGTCTGCCACACATAGCCGCGAATTTCACCGTTGTAGTCGCCGCCGGGTGCGGACAAATCCACTGCCGGCCCGAAATTTGAATGCCCGACCTTGCTGCCGCTGGCACCGGTGGAACCCACGGTGATCACGTTGAGGCAACTGGACGGGTTGAAATGGCGTGCGTCGCCGGCGGAGTTGCCGGCCGCCACCACGACTACAGTGCCACGGCGCACGGCTGCATCGATGGCTTCCTGATAGGGCCGCTGGCAGGGCCCCTCGCCACCGAGGCTGAGGTTGATGACCTGGGCCGGATCAGGGTTGTTCGGCACGCCCGGCACGGTGCCCCCGGACGCCCAGGTGATCGCATCCACAATGTCGGACACTGCGCCGCCACAGGTCCCCAGCACGCGTACTGGCAACAGCGTCGCCGCCGGCGCGAGGCCGGTGCCGCCCGATCGGTTGTCCATGCTCTGTGCGACCGTGCCGGCGACATGGGTGCCATGCCAGCCACTGCTTGCGGCTTTGGAACCCGCTGCACACAGCCCTGCCGGCGCCCAGTCGCCCCGATCGATCCCGCCCGGAGCGCGGCCGGCCTGCGTGCGCCTGGACATAGACGGGTGGCTGATGAAGTCATATCCCGGCAACACTCGCGAACCCTTGAAATCCGGGTGGTCGGGCAGGATGCCGGTATCGAGCACGGCTACCACCACGCCTGCCCCACGCGAACGCGCCCACGCGACCGGCGCATTGACGCCGCCAACCGGATCATCGAAATGCCACTGGTGGCTCGCGAACAGCGGATCGTTGGGGCGATACGCGGGCGGCGCCTGCAGAGGTTGCTGCAGAGAGTCCGGCACCGCATAGCGCACCGCTGGGTCGGCGGCTACCTCGTTTACCAGGCGCTGGATCTGTGCCGCTTCCAGGGTCTGCGGTAACTGCACCAACTCAGCGCCAGTCCCCAGGCGCCGCGCCAGTGGCCCGCTGGCGCTGGCGCCAACTGTTGGCGGCGAGAAAGAGGAAGCCGCTACGCCGGCTCGCGCCATGGCAGCCGCCACGGTCTGCTTGACCTGCAATGCCCGTGGCCCCGGCGTGGCATCGTCGTGGTAGCGCACGATCAAGCGCCTGGCCACTTGCTCTTCCACGGTGGTGCCTGCTGCGGAAGCGGGCGCTGAGGTACCCAGGATCAGGCCAATGCCCAGGGAAAGTGCCGCCCGACGACGGGCGTTCGCGCAATAGCTCATATGACATTCCTCTGCGACATGTTGACGGTCCTTGCCTGCTGCGCCGGATGGCGCCGAGAAATCACAGCGTCCGCGTGCGATGCAACCGAGGACAAGCGGCGACCGACGGAGATGCGCAAGTGCTACGACTCGTCGCATGCGATGGCGCTAGAAGACGGATGCGGAGGGACTCGCTTTTTCGCCAGGGCGCCACCGCGATTGCGCAGCGGCGTTGACTGAAGCGTCGCGCTACCAGCCAAAACCCGCGCCCAAGCCAACCGAGCGGTTGTCGCCGCTGATAGCGCCGCCCACCGTGACCGTGGCCCGCTCACTGAGCGCCCGTTGGTACCCCAGCGACAGCGCTGACTCGCCACCCTGGAAGCCAATACCCACACCCACGCGGTTCTGCGTGCGGATCCCCGCCGCGCTGGTGGCCATGTTCAACATCGCCGCGTTCATCGCGCCTTGCTGGTCGATGCGCTGGTCTTGCTGCCGAAAGCGGTCGTCCACGGTGTGCTGGTAAGACTGGAAACTGTCGGCCAAGGCGGCATGACGCTGATCGGTATAGCGGTTGGCGCGCGTGATCCCACCGTCGAGCTGGGCCTTGTTGACGGCATCGGTATCACGCGTACCCGCCGCCACGTTGACCACCTGGCGTTCCGCGCCAGCGCTGCCGACCGACACCGTGGCATCGCGTTCGGCCACCGAGCCGGCGCCAAGCGCCACCGCGCGCGTCGCGCTCGACTCGACCCGACTGCCGGCACCCAAGGCGGTGCCAGCCACCGCTGCGGCGTTCGCGTCGCGGCCTGCGGCCAGGCCATCGGTACTCGCCGCGCGAGCGTTGGCGCCAAGGGTGTTGGCGTCAGCATTGGCGGCGAGCGCCTCGCTGACCGTCTGGTAGCCCGCGTCCCGCAGTTGTTTCATCGCATCGAACAGCTGCCCACCGTTGACCGCTTCGCGGCTGCCTGCCGCTAGTTGCCCAGCGGCGACGTTGACCAGCCTCCGCTCAGCGGGCCCGCCAATACCATCGCCATTGCCGAACGACACGATGGCGTCCGGCAGCGCGCGCGCCCCCGCCCCGACTGCCACCGAGTTGAGGCCAAGCGCATGCGCACCGCGCCCCAAAGCGAGCGCCCCCGAACCCTCGGCGCGCGCATCGGCGCCTACTCCGGCACTGCCCTCACCCAACGCGTAACTGCCGGCGCCGACAGCCGTGCTGGCGATGCCCAGGGCCTGGGCCAGGCCATCACCCCGCACCCGGAATGCCGCGGTCTGCGCCTGCAGCTGTGCCACGTTGACGGCGTCCGTTGGCTCGGTGCCCCGGGCCAGGTGCACGATCTGGCGCTCGGCGCCTGCGCGGCCCAGCGATACGGTCGAAGCGCGGTCGGCCACGGAATTGGCCCCCAGCGCCACGCTCCCCGGTGCCCTCGCAGCGGCTCCTCCGCCCAGTGCCGTACTTGCGGCCTGCCCGGCCATCGCGTCGTAGCCAAAGGCCGCGGACATTCGCCCCAGGGCCTGGCTGAAACCGCCGACGGCACTTGCCGCGACGCCGAAGGCGTGGCTGCGATAGCCCGAGGCGAGACCCTGGAGGCCCACGACCTTCGCCTGCGGCCCCAAGGCCATCGAATACAGAGCTTCGGCCTTCGCGTCTGTGCCCAGCGCGATGCTATGGGTGTCGTGTGCCAAGGCGTTGTGCCCCACTGCCAAGGCCTTGTCGGCAATGGCGTTGGCGCCCGCGCCAAGCGCCGTGGCACCGACACCGGTGGCCAAGCTGGCCTCGCCCGCCGCGATGGATTCCGCACCATCGGCAAAGGCGCCCGCCTGGCTACCCCCGCCACCTTGGGCCAGGAAATAGGTTGGATCCGGCATGGGCTCCGATGGCGGCGCGGGCGGTA
>DATLJF010000062.1:0-9766 GCA_035539015.1 Stenotrophomonas sp.
CGCGGTGCATTCCACCGTCGACCGCAACCTCAAGCACGTGGCGATGGCCGATGAGTCGGTGTGCATCGGCCCGGCGCCATCGGCCGAGAGTTACCTCAACATCCCGGCGATCATCGCCGCGGCCGAAGTCACCGACGCCCAGGCAATCCACCCCGGCTACGGCTTTCTCTCGGAGAACGCCAACTTCGCCGAGCGGGTGGAGCAGTCCGGTTTCATCTTCATCGGGCCCAAGGCCGACACCATCCGCCTGATGGGCGACAAGGTCGAGGCGATCCGCGCGATGAAGGCCGCCGGCGTGCCGTGCGTGCCGGGCTCGGGTGGCCCGCTGGGCGATGACATCGTCGCCAACACCAAGGTCGCGCGCGAGATTGGTTTCCCGGTGATCATCAAGGCAGCTGGCGGCGGCGGTGGCCGCGGCATGCGCGTGGTGCACGCCGAAGGCGCACTGAAGGCCGCTATCGAGACCACCAAGTCCGAAGCCAAGGCAGCTTTCAGCAACGACCAGGTCTACATGGAGAAGTTCCTGGAGAACCCGCGTCACATCGAGATCCAGGTGCTGGCCGACGGCCAGGGCAACGCCATCCACCTGGGCGAGCGCGATTGCTCGATGCAGCGCCGCCACCAGAAGGTGGTGGAGGAAGCCCCGGCGCCGGGCATCACCGAGGAACTGCGCAACGAGATCGGCAAGGTCTGCGTGGAAGCGTGCCTGCGCATCGGCTATCGCGGCGCCGGCACGTTCGAATTCCTGTTCGAGAACGGCCGCTTCTACTTCATCGAAATGAACACCCGTATCCAGGTGGAACATCCGGTGACCGAACGCATCACCGGCATCGACCTGGTCTGCGAGCAGCTGCGCATCGCCGCCGGGCAGAAGCTGAGCATCAAGCAGAGCGACATCGTGCTGCGCGGCCATGCGATCGAGTGCCGCATCAATGCCGAAGACCCGGAAACCTTCATGCCGCATCCCGGCCTGATCACCGCCTTCCACCCGCCGGGTGGCCCGGGCGTGCGCGTGGATACGCACATCTACAGCGGCTACAAGGTCCCGCCGAACTACGACTCGATGGTGGGCAAGCTGATCGTGCACGGGCCCGACCGCGACACCGCGATTGCACGCATGCGCGTGGCGTTGAGCGAGATGGTGGTGGACGGCATCAAGACCAACATTCCGCTGCAGCAGCGGATCATGCGCGACAAGGGCTTCCAGGCCGGTGGGCAGAACATCCACTACCTGGAAAAGCGCCTGGCCGAACGCAAGAACCAGTCGATCGCGCTGGTGTAAGCCAGGGTCGATACCGGGACAAAGAAAAGGCGGGGAGATCCCCGCCTTTTTCTTTTGCGCTACGCGTCGGCCTACTGCGCGCTGGCCGCCTGTTGCGAGCCCGGCTGCAGGGCGTTGCCGGTGCTGGAGGTCGGGTCGACCACGGTGACCGTCTCGGTCGAGCCATCGGGCCAGACGATCTGGAACGTGGCACCGGGCGGCAGCGTGGTGAACGGCATGCCGCTCTGCGCGCGGTACAGCGCGGCGACCTGCGCCGCGCCTACGCGCCGCACCTGCTCGTCGGATTTGACCGACGTGAGCCGGACCTGCGACAGGTTCTGGAAGCGGCCATCGGCGGTATCGATCAGGACGATGCCGACCGCAGCAGCCGAATAGGCGACGAAGGCCACCACCCAGAACCAGAACCGGGCGCCAATCAACCAACGGCGGTAATTCATGAGCGCACTCCCGTCCCACTGACCAAGGTGTTCACCATTTCGTCCATTTTGTCGGCACTTTGCCGCGGCACCGCGGCGTCTAATACGAAGGAAGGAAAGTCCTGGCTGGCATCGTTGGAGCAGATGCCGCCGTTGGCGCAATAACTGGTCATCAGGTTGCTGCCCGCATCGCAGGCCAGGCCGAGGCGGCAGGCCGCCAACTGCCAGGCCAGCTGCGCATATTGGTCGCCGGCGACGAAGCCGCGGTAAGCGTCATCGCCGCTCGCGCCTGCGCCCATCGCGCCGGACACCGCCAGGTACGCCTCCGGGTCGCGCGAATCGAGCACCCGCTGCACCAGGTCGCGCCGGTACTCGGCGGTGGACTGCAACGGCCGCCCCAGCGAGAGCAATGCGGCCTCGGCCGCGAGGTTGCCGGCCCGCGCGGCATCGGTGCGCTGGGCCAGGATTCTAGAGGCGGTCAGCGCGTCTTGCGCGATAAAACCGGTACAGCGCGCCTGCAGGCGCTGGCGGGCTTCGTACAGGGTCGCCGCGCCGGGCAGCGCCTGCCCGGCCAGCGCCGTGCTGTCGGCGGCATAGCCGGCCGGGTCCTGGGCGTAGGCGGCGCAGTAATCGTAGACGCGGCTGAGCATCCAGCCCGCCTCGGCATCGCCGGCATCGGCGGCGGCCGACAAGCGCTGGGCGTAGCGGTAGAGGTCGCGCTCGCTGTCGAAGCCGCTGCGACGATCCAGGGGCAGGCCGAGGTTGACGGCCGTACCCTGGCTCTCGTTGGCGCGACGCGGGGCCGTGGGCAACGGCCGGGCGGCCGTTGTAGCGCCGATCTCGGTCGGGGCATGGGCCAGCCCGAAGCCAGCGCTTGGCTGCCAGCCCGCGCGGTGCCACCACACCGCTGCCAGCAGCGCCACAGGCGCTAACAGCAACAGCAACGGGCGGGCGCGGCTCTGGGGCATGGGGTTCCGGGTGGGGGGCGGTGCCCGGACGGGCGCGCGCGCGCAAAGTCTAGCGCAAGCCGCGCGGCGCGATCCCCACGGCGTTTGCCGCCGCGGTGGTCTACGATGCCCGCCCTGCTGCCCTACCTGCTCCCGGATCCCGCCATGCCGTTCCTCGAATTGACCCTGCGCTGCGCCGAAACCACCCAGCCCCGCTACGAGAACGCGCTGGAAGACGTGGGCGCGCTGGCCGTCACCTTGCTGGACGCCGACGCCGATACCACCGACGAACGCGCGATCCTGGAGCCGGGCGTGGGCCAGACCCCGCTGTGGGACAGCCTGGTGCTGACCGCCCTGTTCCCCGACGACACCGATGCGCTGGCCCTGTTGGCGGCGCTGGAAGCTTTCGACCCCGGACTGGACTGGGCGCAGGTGCAGTTTCGCCAGGTTGCCGACGAAGACTGGGAACGCGCGTGGCTGGACCAATTCGCGCCGATGCGTTTCGGCCAGCGCACCTTCATCGTGCCCTGGAACCATGAGTTGCCCGAGGACGCTCGCGGCGCCGAAGCGGCGGTCGTGCGCCTGGACCCGGGCCTGGCCTTCGGTTCGGGTACGCATCCGACCACCGCGCTGTGCCTGCGCTGGCTCGATGGGCTGGCGCAAGAAGGCGTGCTGCAGGGCGCGCGCGTCCTCGATTTTGGTTGCGGCTCCGGGATCCTGGCGCTGGCCGCGCTCAAGCTCGGTGCCGGCCAGGCGGTGGGCGTGGACAACGACCCACAAGCGCTGATTGCCACGCACGACAATGCAGAGCGCAACGGCGTGGCCGACCGTCTTGCGGTGTATCTGCCCGACGACGAACCGGTTGCGACGTATCCGGTGGTGGTGGCCAACATCCTGGCCTCGGCCCTGGACGCACTGGCGCCAACCCTGGCCGAGCGCGTCGCGGTGGGCGGCCGCATTGCCTTGTCCGGCATCCTGCACGGCCAGGAGACCGAATTGCTGGACCGTTACGCGGCCTGGTTCGATAACTTGCGCTGCGAGCAGGAAGGCGACTGGATGCGCATCGAAGGCGTACGCCGCGCCTGATCCGCTACAGCGTCCATGCCGGCGCGGATGCGCGCCGTGCAGCGCGCGGCCTCGGCATCGATGGCCCATATCCAGGAGCCCGGCTGCGCGCCTATCCGGCGCAAGTGGCGAACTCGCTCCTGGCTCCGATGCCTGCCTACGCGCAGCCTGGTGAGTACGAGCAGCAAGATGGCCGCCAGACACAGTGCGAGCGTGTCCGGCGCCAGCGCGCCGAAGCCGCAGACGAGCGCCCTGCCCATGCCGCCCCCGCGGGGACCAGCAAGGAAGCGCCGCCAATCATCCTCGCGGCGACGACGCGCCGGCACGGCTTCGGCGCGTCCGTGGAGCCACCACACGCGATACCGGCGAGCGTCAACGTGCCTTGCGCCTCGCGCCAGGCGGATCGGTGATGCCCGATTCATCGCTGATGCCCTCTGGACCTGTACTGGAGCTTTCCGTCAAGGTCAGAATCGCTGGCATGAATGGGCGCAGAAGGCGTGCGAGCCCGCCATTGGGATGTGGACGCTATATGTGCATTTCGTTGCACGCGTAGAACGGATACGGAGTGAGCAAGCTTTACGAAAGGATTCGCGAGGCCCGGCGGCTGACGGGGCTGACACAGGAAATGTTGGCCGCGGAGCTGGGGATTTCGCGTAGCGCGGTGGCGCAATGGGAGATGGCCGAGGGCACTGCGCCCTCGGTCGAGAATCTCATCGCCCTGGCGCGGCGCAGTGGGCTGCATTTCGAGTACCTCGCCACCGGGCGCGGCGAGGCATGCCAGGGGCCGCCACAATTGATCGTCGAGGAAGAGGCCAGCTACTACCCCTTGAGCGAACAGCAACGGCAATTGCTGGCGGGCTTCGAGCAACTGCGGCCGCGCCAGCGCACCGGCCTGCTCGAACTGATCCACGCGCCGGCATCGCGACGGCGACGCTGAGACGCGGCCCTCGGCACCGGCGCGTACCGGATGGGCGATGGCGTGGCCCTGGTGGGACTGGACAGTACGGCTTTCCTTGCGCTCCATGTCAGCCATGCTTGCCTGCGCCGAGGCGATCGACAAGGGCGAAACGGCAGCGGTTCCGGCCGGTGCACTCCGCGTGTTTGAATAGGGTTTCTCTTGCCCAGCGCCGCCACGATGACCGAAACCCCGCCGCCGCGACGTGCCCTGGCCACTTTCCTGCGACGGCCCGCCCGCGACGGCCAGCCGCGCGAGGAAAGCCCGGCATCCGAGTCGTCGCAGGCCGACGCGCCCGCCTCCACGCCGGCTGCCGATGAATCGCCGGTGGCATCGCCGCCTGCGGAAGCCGCCGTCGTCCCGCCGGCTGCGCCAGCGCCCGCATCGGCCAACGCCGAAAGCGAAACCGAAACCGACGCCGCATCCGACACCCACATCGACAGCCCCGCCCCAGCACCCGTGGCCGACTGGCGCGTGGCGGAACTTCCGATCGCCTCGCCCACGCCCCCACTTGCCGCTACCGCAGCTCTGGGCGCCGCTGCCGCACCGACTTTCGCGCGCCCCCGCGTGCGTGCCCGCGCACCGCGCGCTTCGGCCTGGCAATGGATGGTGCTGGCCGCGCTGGCGCTGCTGCTGGTGATGCAGATCCTGCTCGCCGACCGCGCGCGACTGGCCGCCGATGCGCGCTGGCGCCCGGTGTTGTCGGGCTTGTGCGGCATGCTGCATTGCGAACTCCCGGTATGGCATGAGCCGACCGCCTTCACCATGCTCGACCGTGACGTGCGTCCAGCGCCGGGCGAGACCGGGGTCCTGCGCATCCAGGCCAGCTTCCGCAACGACGCGCGCTGGCAGCAGGCGTGGCCGTGGTTGCAGCTGTCGCTGTCCGATGCCGACGGCCGGGTGATCGGCAGCCGGGTGTTTTCGCCAGCCGAATACCTGGGCCAGGCGCCCGAGCCCGGCCAGACCCTGGCGCCAGGACAGAGTGGCCGGGTCGACTTCCGCGTGCGTGAACCGGCGGCCGGAACCGCAGCGTTCACCTTCGACTTCCATTGAGCCGCCGCGTCGGCTTCGGCCCGCCCGCCGAAGCCGGCGGGCGGATGGCAGCGGCCGGACGCACGCGCTAGACTCACTCCCCCTCGCCGGCGGCCTGCTCCGCCGGCTTCTTCATCCAGGGCTTTCCTTGAACGCTGCCACCACCCGTCCCGACGCCAGTCGCGGTGCTCCCAAGTCACCGCTGCGCGAGCATGTCGCCCAGTCCGTGCGCCGCTATCTGCGCGACCTGGACGGCAGCGATGCCGACGACATGTACGAGATCGTGCTGCGCGAGATGGAGATCCCGCTGTTCGTTGAAGTGTTGAACCATTGCGAGGGCAACCAGAGTCGCGCTGCGGCGATGCTGGGCATCCACCGCGCCACCTTGCGCAAGAAGCTCAAGGAATACGGGCTCTCGTAACGAGTCCTGCGCGCGGCCCACTGCGGCTGGCGCTTGATGGTTTCAGCCGACAAGGCTGCCGATGGCGAGCGGGCGAGCCGTTACAATATTGGCCCCGCACCGCTGCCCATCCCCCATGTCCTCCGATTTCCTGCCCGTCCGTCGGGCCCTGCTTTCCGTTTCCGACAAGACCGGCCTGATCGAACTGGCCCAGGCCCTAGCTGCGCGAGGGGTCACGCTGTTGTCCACCGGCGGCACCGCCAAGGCGATCCGCGACGCCGGCCTGGCGGTAACGGATGTGTCGGAAGTGACCGGCTTCCCGGAAATGATGGACGGCCGGGTCAAGACCCTGCATCCGCTGGTGCACGGCGGCCTGCTCGGCCGCGCCGGCGTCGACGACGCGGTCATGGCCGAACACGGCATCGCGCCGATCGACCTGCTGGTGCTGAACCTGTATCCGTTCGAGTCGGTCACCATGAAGCCCGGTTGCACGCTGGCCGAGGCCGTAGAGAACATCGACATCGGCGGCCCGGCCATGCTGCGCTCGGCGGCAAAGAATTTCGCCCGGGTCGCGGTGGCCACCGATCCTACGCAGTACGCCAGCCTGTTGGCCGAGCTCGAGGCCAACGACGGCCAACTGTCGGCGGCCCAGCGCTTCGCGCTGTCGGTGGCCGCGTTCAACCGCGTGGCACAGTACGACGCGGCGATCAGCAATTACCTGTCGGCGGTTGCCGACAGCACCGAGGTCGTGCCACAGCGCGCGGAGTACCCGGCGCAAATGAATTCGAGCTTCGTCAAGGTGATGGACCTGCGCTACGGCGAGAACCCGCACCAGAGCGGAGCGTTCTACCGTGACCTGTACCCGGTACCGGGCACGCTGGCGACGTTCCGCCAGTTGCAGGGCAAGGAACTGAGCTACAACAACCTGGCCGACGCCGATGCGGCGTGGGAATGCGTGCGTCAGTTCGATGCGCCGGCCTGCGTGATCGTCAAGCACGCCAATCCGTGCGGCGTGGCGGTAGGCGTGGCCTGCGGCGATGCCTACGAGCTGGCCTATGCCACCGATCCCACCAGTGCCTTCGGCGGCATCATCGCGTTCAACCGCACGCTGGACGCGGCTACCGCCAAGGCCATCCTCGACCGCCAGTTCGTCGAGGTGCTGATCGCGCCGGACTACGAGCCGGGCGCGCTCGAATACGCCACCAAGAAGGCCAACGTGCGCGTGCTGCAGATCCCGCACGGCGCCGGCCTCAACAACTACGACAGCAAGCGCATTGGCTCTGGCCTGCTGCTGCAGTCGGCCGACAACCGCGGCATGCGCGCCGACGAATTGAAGGTGGTCACCCGCGTCGCCCCGACCGAAGCACAGCTGCGCGACCTGCTGTTTGCCTGGCGCGTCGCCAAGTACGTCAAGTCCAACGCAATTGTCTATGCCAAGGACAACCGCACCATTGGCGTGGGCGCCGGGCAGATGAGCCGGGTGTACTCGGCGCGCATCGCCGGCATCAAGGCGGCCGATGCGCACCTGGTGGTGCCCGGCTCGGTGATGGCCTCCGACGCATTCTTCCCGTTCCGCGATGGTATCGATGCCGCCGCCGAGGCCGGGATAGCCGCAGTGATCCAGCCGGGTGGTTCGATGCGCGACGCCGAGGTCATCGCCGCCGCCGACGAGCACGGCCTGGCGATGGTATTCACCGGCGTGCGCCATTTCCGTCACTGATCTTTTTCTTGCAACTGCGAGGTGAGCCATGTGGATACGCGAGGAAACCAGCGCCGACCATGAGGCGATCGCGCGCGTGATCGGCCTGGCGTTCGCCGGCGCGCGTCATGGCGCCGGCAATGAGGCGTCGATCGTGTCCGCCTTGCGTGCGGCCGGTGCGCTCAGCCTGTCGCGCGTGGCCGATATCGATGGCCGCATCATTGGCCATGCGGCGCTGTCGCCGGTCACGCTGGATGAGGGCAGCAGCGGCTGGTTCGGGCTGGGCCCGGTGGCGGTCGACCCCGCCCACCAGGGGCACGGAGTTGGCAGTGCGTTGGTGCGGGCGGTGCTGGCCGAGCTGCCGGCACTCGGCGCGCGCGGTTGCGTGGTGCTCGGCGACCCCGGCTGGTATGCGCGCTTCGGGTTCCAGCCGCTGCCAACCCTGCGCTATGGCGAGGCGCCGGCCGAATATTTCCAGGCCTTGCTGGTTGGCGAAGGCGCAGTGCCACAGGCCGAAGTCCGCTATCAACCCGCTTTCTCCTCTCCCCTTTCCAACCCGTAGCCGGCGCGGCTGCGCAGGAGTCCTGCCCGCATGAAGATCCTCGTCATTGGTTCCGGTGGCCGCGAACACGCGCTGGCTTGGAAGATCGCCCAATCCGCGCGCGTGACCGAAGTGTTGGTCGCGCCAGGTAACGCCGGTACCGCCAGCGAGGCCAAGTGCCGCAATGTCGCCATCAAGGTCAACGACCTCGATGGGTTGTTGCAGTTGGCCCAGGACGAGGGCGTGGCGTTGACCGTGGTCGGCCCCGAGGTACCGCTGGTGGCCGGCGTGGTCGACCGCTTCCGGGCCGCCGGCCTGCGCATCTTCGGCCCCACTGCCGCCGCCGCGCAGCTGGAAGGCAGCAAGGCCTACGCCAAGGATTTCCTTGCCCGCCACGGCATCCCCACCGCGTACTACGCCGTCCACCATGAGACCCAGGCCGCGCTCGCCTACGTGCGCGAAAAGGGCGCCCCGATCGTCATCAAGGCCGACGGCCTGGCGGCCGGCAAGGGCGTGATCGTGGCCATGACGCTGGCCGAGGCCGAAGCGGCCGTGCACGACATGCTGTCGGGCAATGCCTTTGGCGATGCCGGCGCGCGCGTGGTGATCGAGGAGTTCCTCGAAGGCGAGGAAGCCAGCTTCATTTCCATGGTCGACGGCGTCAACGCGCTGCCGATGGCGACCAGCCAGGATCACAAGCGCGTGGGCGATGGCGACACCGGCCCCAACACCGGCGGCATGGGCGCGTATTCGCCGGCCCCGGTCGTCACCGCCGAAGTGCACGCGCGGGTGATGCGCGAGGTGGTCGAGCCCACGGTGCGCGGCATGATCGCCGATGGCGTGCCGTTTACCGGCTTCCTCTATGCCGGGTTGATGATCGACGCCAGCGGCGCGCCCAAGGTGATCGAGTTCAACGTGCGCTTCGGCGATCCGGAAACCCAGCCGGTCATGCTGCGCCTGCAATCGGACCTGGTCGAGCTGGTGGAAGCGGCGATCGACAGGCGCCTGGACACGGTGCAGGCGCAGTGGGATCCGCGTCCATCGCTGGGGGTGGTACTGGCATCGCGGCCTTACCCGGACACGCCGGTGACCGGCGAGATCATTGCCGGGCTGGCGCCCGCGCCGGACGATGCCAAGGTCTTCCATGCCGGCACCACGCTCGATGCGCAGGGCCACGTGCTCAGTGCCGGCGGACGCGTGCTGTGCGTGGCTGCGCTCGGCGATAGCGTGCGCGATGCCCAGCAGCGCGCCTATGCGGCGCTGTCGCAGATCCACTGGCCGCACGAATTCCACCGCAAGGACATCGGTTGGCGCGCGATCGCGCGCGAAGAAGGCCGGTGAGTCTTTTCACGGTCGGGGCTGAAGCCCCTCCTACAGGGGTCTGCCTCTGTGCCCGGGTCCAGGCAAGCGCGTGTGGGAGGGGCTTGAG
>DATLJF010000063.1:0-116127 GCA_035539015.1 Stenotrophomonas sp.
GGCGTCGCGAGCGCCGGCAGGCGCGGACCGTCGCGCCATGAGAAAATCGTCGGCATGACTTCTCCTTCCCCGGCTACGGCCGCACCTGGCCGACGTGGCCGCGGCAAGCTGATCGCCCTGTTCGTCATGTTCTTCGGCACGATGCTGGTGGCCGGCGTGCTGCGTTTCAGCGGCTGGCAGCCCGCAGGCCATCGCAATTACGGTGAGATGCTGTCGCCGCCGATCGACCTGCGCACGCAGGCGCCGCGCCTGGCCGATGGTTCGACCTACGCCTGGCGCCCGAGCGAGCGCACCTGGCGCATCGTGCTCGCCCCGCGCGCCGATTGCGCGCCGGCGTGCCTGGCAACCGCGCGCGATGTGGACAAGGTCTGGCAATTGCTCGGCCACAATGCGAGCAAGGTCGACGTCCTGTGGATCGGTGCACCGCCCGCCGGCCTGCCACCGATGCCGGCCTTGCGCGTGCTGCAGGACGACCCTGCGCTGCGCGCGGCGCTGCCCGGCGTGGACGCAGCCGGCGGCACGCCGGTCTACGTGATCGATCCCAATGGCTTCGTCATCCTGCGCTACGCCCCCGGCTTCGATGCTGGTGGCCTGCGGCAAGACCTGGCCAAGCTGTTGAAACTGATGTGAGCCCCACCTCGATGAATCTGTTCGCGCGCCCGGCGCTGTTCCGGCATTTCCACCGCATGGCCTGGCTGGCGGCCCTGATGACCGCCAGCACGATCATGTTCGGTTCGTTCGTGCGCCTGTCCGACGCCGGCCTGAGCTGCCCTGACTGGCCCACCTGCTACGGCCGCGTGACCTGGCCGCAGACCGCCGACGAAGCCAACGCGCACGTGGCCAGCAAGATCCGCCCGCTGGAAACGCACAAGGCGTGGCGCGAGCAGGTCCACCGCTTCCTGGCCGGGGCGCTGGGCGTGGAGATCCTGCTGCTGGCGTTGCTGGCCGCACGCCGCCGCCGCGCCGGGGTGGCGCAGATCGTGACGGCTGCGGTGCTGGTCGCCTTGTCGATCCCGCTGTACATGTCCGGCAGGCATGACATCGGCGCGCTGGTGGCGGGCATCGGCATGGCGGTGCTGCTGTTCGCTGCCTTGCGCTGGTCCAACGAGGATCTTGCGCGCGTGGCCGTGCTGACGCTGGCGGTGGTGATCTTCCAGGCCTTGTTGGGCATGTGGACGGTGACCCTGCTGCTCAAACCCATCGTGGTGATGGGCCACCTGCTCGGCGGCATGCTGATGTTCTCGCTGCTGGTGTGGATGGCGTGGCGGGCGACCCACCTGCCGATCACCCTGGCCGACGCGCAGCGCTTGAAGTGGTGGTTGCGGCTCGGGGTGCTGCTGCTCGCGGTGCAGATTTCGCTCGGCGGTTGGGTCAGTGCCAACTACGCCGCGCTGGCCTGCGGCGGCGGTGAGTGGTCGGCCAACAATTTCCCGCGTTGTGTCAGCCAGTGGTGGCCGCCGCACGACTTCGGCGAAGGCTTCACCCTGTGGCGCGGCATTGGCGTGGACTACGAAGGCGGCGTGCTCGATGGCGCGGCACGTATCGCGATCCAGATGGCGCATCGCTTGATGGCGGTGGTGGCCGGCGTGTACCTGCTCTGGCTGTCGTGGCGCCTGTCGCGCCAGCCGAGCATGCGCGGCTGGGCCGCGGCGTTGGGCGTGCTGGTGCTGGCCCAGGTCACGCTGGGCGTGCTCAACGTCAAGCTGGCACTGCCGCTGGCGGTGGCGGTGCTGCACAACGGCGGCGCGGTGGCGTTGTTGTTCGTCCTGGTCAGCCTGCTGGCGCGCTTGCGCGCTCCGGAGTGAGGATGAAGACGAGCGCGCGCGATTATTGGGATCTGACCAAGCCCAAGGTGGTGGCCTTGATTGTGTTCACCGCACTGGTGGGCATGTGCCTGGCGATTCCGGGCAGGCCAAGCCTGGAGCAGCTGCGGGCCGGGCTGCTGGGTTTCCTGGGAATCTGGCTGGCGGCCTCGGCGGCGGCGGCAATCAACCAGCTGCTGGATGCGCGGATCGATGCGCAGATGGCGCGTACGTCGTGGCGGCCGCTGGTGGTGGGCAAGGTCAAGCCGGCGCAGGTGCTGGTGTTCGCGGCCATCCTCACCTTGCTCTCGATGGCGATCCTGGTGCTGTGGGTCAATGTGATCACCGCGGTGCTGACGTTTGCGTCGCTGATTGGTTATGCGGTGATCTACACGGTGTACTTGAAGCGGGCCACGCCACAGAACATCGTCATCGGTGGGCTGGCGGGTGCGGCGCCGCCGTTGTTGGGCTGGGCGGCGGTGACGGGGATGCAGGGGCCTTGGGATTGGGGCTATGCGCTGTTGCTGGTGCTGATCATTTTCTTGTGGACGCCGCCGCATTTCTGGGCGCTGGCGATCTTCCGGCGCGCGGATTATGCGAAGGCGTCGATCCCGATGCTGCCGGTGACGCATGGGGTGGAGTACACGCGCGGGCAGATCTTCCTGTATTCGGTGTTGCTGGTGGTGTCGACGTTGCTGCCGGTGGTGTTCGGGATGAGCGGGGTGTTGTATCTGGCCGGTGCGGCGGGGTTGAACGCGGGCTTTCTCTGGTATGCGTGGCGGATCCAGTCGCCGCCGGATGAGCTGTTCTCGATGCGGATGTTCCGGTATTCGATTATTTATTTGATGCTGTTGTTCGCGTTTTTGTTGGTGGATCACTATTTGTTGTTTTGGTTGCCGCCGCCGTTGTTGGTGGGGTGATTTTTTTTCGCGCTGTTTTGGCCTTTTGATTGTTCCGTGCAGCGTCCGGGGGCAGGCCCTTTCCGGGACACGCCGTGAATACGTCCTTGTAGGCTCCTTGGCGACATCCATGTCGCCAAGGGCCCCGGAAAGGGCCTGCCCCCGAACGCCCGATAGGCCAGCGCTGGGTGGGGAGGGCAAGAACAAGAGCAAGAGCGAGAGCGAGAGCAAGCGCGGACGCTTGGCTATGTCTGGGGTTTTTGGCGCGCGTAGCGCTGGGCTATTACGGCGCAGACGATCAGTTGGATCTGGTGGTAGATCATGATCGGCAGGACGATCGCGCCCAGGCTGCCTGCGGCGAACATGACTTTTGCCATCGGTACGCCGGTGGCCAGGCTTTTCTTGGAGCCGCAGAAGACGATCGGGATTTCGTCAGTGCGCGAGAAGCCGAGGCGGCGTGCGAGCCAGGTGATCAGGGTCATCGCTACTGCCAGCAATACGATCGCGAAGCCGACTACGGCCAATAGGGCCGGTAGTGGGGTTTTCTGCCACAGGCCTTCGTTTACTGCGGCGCTGAAGGCGGTGTAGACGACCAGCAGGATGGTGCCTTGGTCGGTGTAGCGCAGGATCGCGCGCTGCCGTTCGACCCAGCCGCCAATCCAGGGCCGCAGCAGGTGGCCGGCGATGAAGGGGACCAGTAGTTGCAGCAGGATCTTGCCGATGGCTTGGGCGGGGTGTGCCATGCCGCCTTGGGCGCCGACGAGCATGCTCATCAGCAGGGGCGTGAGGAAGACGCCGAGCAGGCTGGAGAGGGAGGCGCTGACGACGGCGGCGGGGACGTTGCCGCCGGCCATGGAGGTGAAGGCGATGGAGGATTGGACCGTGGAGGGTAGGGCGCACAGGAACAGCACGCCGATGTAGAGCTCGGGTGTGAGCAGTGCGTGGGCCGCGGGCCGGGTCAGCAGGCCGAGCAGGGGGTAGAGCAGGAAGGTGCAGGCGAGGATGGTCAGGTGCAGGCGCCAGTGCAGGGCGCCGGCGCGTACGGCTTCGCGCGAGAGGCGGGCACCGTGCAGGAAGAATAGGGCGGCGATGGCCAGGTCGGTGGCGTCATCCATCACCACGGCGGCGTTGCCGCGCACGGGCAGCAGCGAGGCCAGGGCAATGGTGCCGAGCAGGGCAAGGGTGAAGGGGTCCAGGCGCAGCCGCGCCAGCCATGATTTCATCAGTGGCCCTCGCCGTGGATCTGCGCGCGCACCGTCGGCTCGAGCGAGCTGAGGCCGGCGGCGCGGCCTTCGGCGATCGCCGCTTCTTCATCCAGGCCGCGCGCATGTGCCTGCAAGGCCAGTAGCGCGCCGACCCGGTTGCCGGAGGCGCAGTGCAGCAGGACGGGGCCGGCGCTGGCATCGAGTGCGTGCTGCAGGGCGCTGGCGTTGGCCGCTGTGATGTCGGCGGCGCCGGCGATCGGCAACGAGACGTAGCGCAGGCCCAGTGCGCGTACGCGGGCGGCCTCGGCATAGCCGCGCTGTTCGTCGGCGCCACGCAGGTCGATGACGGTGGTGACGCCTTGGGTGGCGAGCGCCTGCAACTGGGATTCGTCGGGTTGGCCGCCGACATAGAGGCCGGGACGCAGGGCATGCGGTCCGGCGCCGGCAGCCTGCGCCAGCAGGCAGAAGGTCAACAGCCAGGCGGCCAGCAGGATTCGCGATGTGGGCATGGCAGGCTCCTCAACGGAAGGCGGCGCGGGCTTTGAGCAGCTCGCGCATTTCGTATTTGTCGGTGTCGTCCAGGCCCTGCGCGCGCTGCTTGGCCTGCAGTTCGTCGATGCGCTGCATCAGCAGCTGGCGTTCCAGCTGCACCGCAACGTCGTGCAGTTCCTGTGCCCAGGTCTGGGCGTCGCCGGGCAGGACTTGCGCGGCGAGTTTCTGCAACGCGGCTTGTTCCTCGCGCTCGGCAAAGTGTTCGAGCAGCGCGCCGGTGGTGATTTCCGGGCGCTGGCGCACCAGGTCCACCAGTTCCAGCAGCAGTTCCACGCCGGGCAGGCGCAGGCCGGCGAAGTCGCCGTGGTCGTCGATGGCATTGGCCAGCGAGGGCTGCTGCAACAGGATGGCGATGGCGCTGCGTACCAGGCTGCGCTTGTGGGTGGGCGTGACGGGACGCAGCGCCGGGCGTGCCGGGGTCGCGCTGTCCGGGTTGGACATGCCGACGCCGGTCATGCGCGACAGCTGTTGCCGCATCAGGTCGCCGAAGGCGCCGTCGGGGATCTGCGCCAACATCGGCCGGGCACGTTCGGCCAGGCGGGCACGGCCGTCGAGCGTGTGCAGGTTGATCTCACGCGACATTTCGTCGAAGAAGAACTGCGACAGCGGCGTGGCCTGCTTGAGCCGCTCGTCGAAACCCTCACGGCCTTCCTTGCGCACGATGGTGTCGGGATCTTCGCCATCGGGCAGGAACAGGAAGTAGGCCTGGCGGCCGTCCTTCATCCGTGGCAACACCGATTCGAGCGCGCGCCAGCCGGCCTTGCGCCCGGCATTGTCGCCGTCGAAGCAGAAGTACACGTCCGGGGCGTTGCGAAACAGCAGTTCGGCATGCTCGGGCGTGGTCGCAGTGCCAAGCGTGGCGACCGCCTCGGTCACGCCGTACTGGAACAGCGAGACCACGTCCATGTAGCCTTCGACCACGATCAATCGCTCGATCTTCTGGTGCGCCTGGCGCACCTGCCACAGGCCGTAGAGCTCGCGACCCTTGTGGAACAGCGCGGTCTCGGGTGAGTTGAGGTATTTGGGTCCGTCGTCCTTCTGCAGGACCCGGCCGCCGAAGGCGATCACCCGGCCGCGGCGGTCGAAGATCGGGAACATCACCCGGTCGCGGAACTTGTCGTAGACGTGGCCGCGGTCGTTCTTCGAGAACAGGCCGGCGCGATCGAGCAGCTTCATCCGCCGCTCGTCGGTGCCGAGCGCGTCCTTCAGCGCGCTGTAGCCCTCCGGCGCATAGCCAATCGAAAAGCGCGCGCGGGTCTCGGCGTCGACGCCGCGTCCATCCAGGTATTCGGCGGCCTTGGCGCTGCCCTCCAGGTGCTTCTGGAAGAAGCGCGCGGCGGCGTCGAGCGCGGCGTAGAGGTCGCGGCTGTCGTCCTGCTGGGCGGCGCTGCGCTGCTGGGTGTCGCGCGGCACTTCCATCCCAGCGCGCTTGGCCAGTTCGTCGACCGCGTCGAGGAATTCGAGGCGGTCGTAGTTCATCAGGAAGCTGATCGCGGTGCCGTGCGCGCCACAGCCGAAGCAGTGATAGAACTGCTTGGTCGGCGAGACCGTGAACGAGGCCGAGCGCTCGTCGTGGAAGGGGCAGCGGGACGAATATTCCTTGCCCTGGCGCTTGAGCGGGACGCGCGTGCTGATGACCTCGACGATATCCGTTCGTGCGAGCAGGTCGTCGATAAAGGCGTCTGGAATGCGGGCCATCCGCATAGGATGCCACGCGGGCCCGGGCCGGTGAGGTCCGCAGCCTTCAGGTTTCTGGCAGGCGGCGCGGCTGGACGGGCGGGGTGGCGGGGTCGACCCCGGCCACGGACAGCTTGTAGCGGGCGCGCACGCGCTGGTCGATCACCGCGGTGATCAGCGCACCGACGAAGAACACTACGCTGGCGTAGTACATCCACACCAGCAGGACCACCAAGGCGCCCATCGAGCCGTAGGCACTGCCCGGGGCGGCCTCGCTGATGTACAGGCCGATCGCATAGCGCCCGAGCGCGAACAGGCCGGCGGTGATGATGCCGCCGAGGATCGCCTGTCGCCATGAGACCAGCCGATCAGGCAGGTAGCGATAGAGGAAGGCGAAGGCCATCACGTAGACCAGCATCGTGGTGACATAGCCGATGGCCGGCAACACCGAGGGCAGTCGTGCGAACGCCACTTGCAGCGCGGTGGTGGCGATCATCGACACCAGCAGCAGGAAGCCCAGCGCCAGCACCACGCCGAAGGAGAACACGCGCTTCTTCAGCCACGCCAGGATTCCGGGCAGGCGTTCGCGATCGGTCTGGAAGATGAGGTTGAGCGCGTTCTGCAGCTGCGCGAATACCGCGGTGGCGCCGACGAACAACAGCAAGGTGCTCCAGGTGCCGGCCATGGTGCCGATGCCGGGCTGTGCGGTGGCATTGTCGATGACGGTCTGGGCGACCGTGGCCGAGCTGCCACCGGCCAGTTGCCCCACCTGCGTCACCAGCGCCTGCTGCGCCGGCGGGTAGAGCGAGGCGGTCAGCCACAGCAGCAACACCAGCAACGGGGCCAGCGAAAGCAAGGCGTAGAAGGAAAGCGATGCGGCCTGGGTGAGCAGGTCGATCTCGACGAAGCGATTGGCCAGCGCCATCGGCAGGCTGCGCTGCACGCGGTCGAGGTATTTGCTCAGGCGTGGGTCCAGATCCATGTCGGGGCGGTGCGGTCGGCCGTGGAATCGGGCGGGAAAGGACGATCAACCTTACCCGCGTTGCGATGACCGATTAGGGCAAAAGTGGCGTGATCGCGAGGCGAACACGCCACTGCCGGCCGCACAGCCGGATATCAACCTGCGAGTTGCTGCTTCACCAGGGTCGAGACCAGGCCCATGTCGGCCTGGCCGGCGAGCTTGGGCTTGAGCACGCCCATCAGCTTGCCCATGTCGGCAGGGCCCTTGGCACCCGACTCGGCAATGGCCGCCTGGATTGCCGCGATGATCTCGGCCTCGCCCATCTTCGCCGGCACATAGTGCTCGATGACCTTGATCTCCTCGCGCTCCACCGCCGCCAGGTCTTCGCGGTTGGCCGCTTCGAACTGGCTCACCGAGTCCTTGCGCTGCTTGACCATCTTGTCGAGCACCGCGACCACGGCGGCGTCGTCAAGCTCGATGCGCTCGTCCACTTCGCGCTGCTTGATGGCGGCATTGATCAGCCGGATCACGCCCAGGCTGTGCTTGTCGCCGCCCTTCATGGCGGCTTTCATGTCGTCGGTGAGCTGCTGCTTGAGGGTCATGGGACACCTTGTGATGAATGGGCGGGAGCCGCCGGGAGGCCGCCAGGGGCGACCAATGCAAAAAGCCGGCGACGCTTGCGCGTGCCGGCTTCAGGCCCTGCAACCGGGTATCGCGCCGGAGGCGCAGACCCGGTCAGGTGGATCAGTACAGACGCTGACGCTTGGTGACGTCCCGCGACGACCGGCGCAGCTGGCGCTTCACGGCAGCAGCCGCCTTGCGCTTACGCTCCTGGGTCGGCTTTTCATAAAACTCGCGCTTGCGGGTCTCGGCCAGCACGCCGGCCTTCTCGCAGGTGCGCTTGAAACGGCGGAGCGCAAACTCGAAGGGCTCGTTCTCGCGGACTTTGACGCTGGGCATGGAATCTCCGGACTTTGATGACCGGGACATGGTCATGCCCGGTGAGCCGCGCATTATAACGGCTCGCTGGCAGGGTGCAAGCCCCCTGGACTTGCACCCTGCGCTGGCGGGCCCACAATGCAGGACATGAAAGTCCTCGGCATTGAATCGTCCTGCGATGAGACCGGCGTAGCCGTGTACGACACCGCCCTTCCGGCGGCGCAGGCCCTGCGCGCCCACCATGTCTACAGCCAGATCGCCCTGCACGCCGAATACGGCGGCGTGGTGCCCGAGCTGGCCAGCCGCGACCACGTGCGCAAGCTGCTGCCGCTGGTCCGCCAGACCCTGGCCGACGCCGGCCTGGCCCCCGGCGAACTGGACGGCGTCGCCTACACGGCCGGCCCCGGGCTGGTCGGCGCACTGCTGGTGGGCGCCGGCGTGGCGCGATCGCTGGCCTGGGCGCTGGAGGTGCCGGCCATTGGGGTTCACCACATGGAAGGTCATCTGCTGGCGCCGTTGATGGAGGACGACCCGCCCGAGCCGCCGTTCGTGGCGTTGCTGGTGTCCGGCGGGCATACCCAGTTGGTGTCGGTGGACCGGATCGGCAGCTACCGCCTGCTCGGCGAGACCCTCGACGACGCCGCCGGCGAAGCCTTCGACAAGACCGCCAAGCTCATGGGCCTGCCCTACCCGGGCGGGCCGCAGCTGGCCAAGCTGGCCGAGCAGGGCACGCCGGGGCGCTTCCGCTTCGCCCGGCCAATGACCGACCGTCCCGGCCTGGACTTCAGCTTCTCCGGCCTCAAGACCCAGGTGCTGCTGGCCTGGCGCGACAGCGACCAGAGCGACGCCACCCGGGCCGATATCGCCCGCGGCTTCGAAGATGCGGTGGTCGACACCCTGGCGATCAAGTGCGAACGCGCGCTGGAGGCGGCCGGCTGCAACACCCTGGTGGTGGCCGGCGGCGTCGGCGCCAATCGCCGGCTGCGGGCCAAGCTGCAGGAGATGGCGGTGCGCCGCGGCGGCCGGGTGTGCTTCCCGCGGCCTGCGCTGTGCACCGACAACGGCGCGATGATTGCTTTCGCTGGCGCCTTGCGCCTGCAGGCCGGCCAGCACGACGATGCCGCCGTGCACGTCACCCCGCGCTGGGACATGGCCACCCTGGCGCCACTGCAGCCAGCCCTACAGAACGAAGGAGCAAGCCCGGTCCATGGATAAGGTGTTCATCGAAGGGCTCGAGATCGACGCGTTAATCGGCATCTACGACTGGGAGCGGCGCATTCGCCAGACCCTGCGCTTCGACCTGGAAATGGGCTTCGACAACCGTATCCCGGCTGCCAGCGACGACATCGCCGATACCCTCAACTACAAGGCGGTAAGCAAGCGGCTGGTCGAATTCGTCGGCCAGTCCGACTTCGGCCTGGTCGAGACCCTGGCCGAACGCTGCGCGCAGATCGTGCTGGACGAGTTCGGGGTGCAATGGCTGCGGCTCAAGCTGAGCAAGCCGGGCGCAGTGCGCGGCGCGCGCGCGGTAGGGGTGATCATCGAGCGCGGCCAGGCCTGAGCGGTCCCAGCGTCACGCCGCCCGCCCCGGCGCGGCGTTGCCTGGATTCCCTGGCGAATGGAGAATGCGTTTTTCACCCGGGGCGCCCGAGCCGAAGCTAGAATGGGCAGCCATGTAAACGTTTTCTCAAGGACTCCATGGCAGCCGACCGCATCTCCGACCTGATCGCCCGCATGACCCTCGAAGAGAAGGTCGGCCAATTGGGCGTCTTCGCCGACATGGTGCGGCCCTTCGCCCCGGACGTGAACCCGGAAGCCAACGTGCACAACGCCGGCGAAGTGCTGGCGCAGGTACGTGCCGGCCGTGTCGGCACGCTGTTCAACGGGGTGGGCGCCGAGCTCGGCCGGCAGATCCAGCAGGTGGCGGTGGAAGAAAGCCGCCTCGGTATCCCGGTGTTGCTGGCTGCCGATGTCATCCATGGCATGCGCACGGTGTTCCCGATCCCGCTGGGAGAAGCGGCCAGTTTCGAACCCGACCTGGCCGAACGCACCGCGCGCGTCACCGCCGTGGAAGCGACCGCCGCCGGCCTGCACTGGACCTTCGCTCCGGCCGTGGATATTGCCCGCGACCAGCGCTGGGGGCGCGGGGCCGAAGGCGCCGGTGAAGACGTGGTGCTGGGCTGTGCGTTTGCCGCCGCCCGGGTGCGCGGCTTCCAGGGCCCGGACCTTACCGCGGCCGATGCCCTGCTGGCCACGCCCAAGCACTTCGCCGCCTACGGTGCGGTGGCCGCGGGCATGGAATACAACTACGTCGACATCTCGCCGCAGACCCTGCGCGACGTCCACCTGCCGCCGTTCCAGGCCGCGTTCGCGGCCGGCGCACTGAGCGTGATGTCCTCGTTCAACGACATCAACGGCGTGCCGGCCAGTGCCAACCACGCATTGTTGACCGAGATCCTGCGCGGCGAATGGAAGTTCCCCGGCGTGGTCATTTCCGATTACACCGCCGACATGGAACTGGTCGCCCACGGTTATGCCGCCGACGATCGCGACGCCACCCAGAAAGCGTTCCTCGCTGGGCTGGACCTGAGCATGCAGAGCGGCTTCTACGCCGAGCACCTGCCGGCGCTGGTGGAAAGCGGCGAGGTGCCGATGGCGGCGATCGATGCGGCGACGCGACGCGTGCTCGAATTGAAGCAGGCGATCGGCCTGTTCGATAACCCTTACCGCTCGCTGGACCCGCAGCGTGAAGCCGACACTTCGCTGCTGGCGGCGCACGATGCGTTGTCGCGCGAGGCGGCGCGGCGCTCGATCGTGCTGCTGAAGAACGAAGGCGGCTTGCTGCCGCTGCGCAAGCAAGGACAGAAGATCGCGTTGATCGGCCCGTTCGCGCGCGACCGCGACAACATCGAAGGCTGCTGGACGCTGTTTGGCGACAAGTCGCGCTACGTGGCGCTGGCCGACGGACTGGGCGACGCGCTCGCCGAGCCGGCGCAGCTGCAAGTCGTCGATGGTTGCGCGTTGGAAGGGCCATTGGACGGCGGCGTCGAGGCGGCCGTAGCCGCGGCGCGCGACGCCGACGTCGTCGTGTTGGCGCTGGGCGAACCGCAGCGCTACAGCGGCGAGGCGCAGTCGCGTACCGAGATCATCCTGCCGGCCGCACAGCAGGCATTGGCCGAAGCCGTGGCCGCCACCGGAACACCGGTGGTGGTGTTGCTGCGCAATGGCCGCGCGCTGGTGCTGGAAGGCGCCGTGCGCGACGCGCAGGCGATCCTGGTGACGTGGTTCCTGGGCACCCAGACCGGTACCGCGGTGGCCGACGTGCTGTTCGGCGACTACAGCCCCTCGGCGCGCCTGCCGGTGAGCTTCCCGCAGGCCAATGGCCAGCAACCGTACTTCTACAATCATCCGCGTACCGGCCGTCCGGAATTGCCGACCATGTCGGAATTCAAGGCGCGCTGGCGCGAGATCCCGAACGAGCCGCTGTATCCGTTCGGTCATGGCCTGGCCTACACCACCTTCGAGTACGGCGTGCCGCACCTGGACAGCGCCGCGCTGGGTTGGCACGACACTCTCACGATCACCACCACCGTGCGCAACGTCGGCGAGGTGGCGGGCGAAGAAGTAGTGCAGCTGTATGTGCATGACCGGGTCGCCAGCCGTGTGCGGCCGGTGCGCGAATTGAAGGCGTTCCGCAAGATCGCGCTGGCGCCAGGCGAAAGCGCCGAGGTCGTGTTCACCCTCGACCGCCACGCGTTGGCCTTCACCAACCCGCGTGGCGAATTCGGCGCCGAGCCAGGGTTGTTCGACCTGTGGGTGTGCGCAAATGCACGCGCGGGGGAGGCGGTGCAGTTCGAGTTGTTGGGGGGTTGAGGCTTGAGCCGATGGCCCGAGGCCACCCAGCCATTTGCGCGGTGCCGGCCGTAGAGGTTGTAGGAGGGGCTTCAGCCCCGACGAGCGGAGTGGCGATCTGAAAAGCCCGCCCCTACACCGAGCTCGCCCTCACCGGCGTCGCCGCCTGCTTGCCCACCACCGTGGTCCACGCTCGCACCTTCCACTCGCGCACCAGGCCATTGAGCACATAGGGGTCCTGGCGCGCGAAATCTTCCGCTACGCCCGCGTCCTCGCCCTGGAACAGCAGCACCGCGCCATCGATGGGATCGCTCAGCGCGCCGCCCAGCAGTAGCTCGCCACGCCCGGCGGCCGCCCATGCCAGCTGCAGATGCTGGTCGCGAAATTCCCCGCGCCGTTGCAGGTAGTCCGGTGCGGTGTCGTAGAACAGCAGGAAGTGCGCCATCGCTGGCAGGCTCTCGGGAATGTAGGCGCCGAGCTTAGCCGCGCGGCGATAAGCGCAACAAGCGCCCGGCGCCGGCTTCCTTGCCGTCTTCGAGCAGCCACACCGCGCCATCGGGCCCTTGCTCTACTTCGCGGATCCGCTGGCCCATGTCATAACGCTCGACCTCCCGCGCTTGCTCGCCGTCGAAGGCCACGCGGACCAGCGACTGCGAAGACAATCCGCCGATCAGGCCGTTGCCGCGCCACTTCGGGAACTGGTTGCCGCTATACAGAATGAAGCCGGCCGGTGAAATGACCGGGGTCCAGCTGACCTTCGGTGCGGCGAATTCAGGGCGCGTGTCGTGGTCCGGGATGGGCTTGCCGTCATAGTGGTCGCCATTGGAGACGATGGGGTAGCCGTAATTGGCGCCCCGTTTGATCAGGTTGAGCTCGTCGCCGCCTTTCGGCCCCATTTCGTGTTCCCACAACCGGCCCTGCGCGTCGAAGGCGATGCCCAGGGCATTGCGATGCCCCAGCGACCACACCTGCGCGGCCACGCCGCCCTGGGCGGCGAAGGGATTGTCCGGCGGCACGCTGCCGTCGTCGTTGAGGCGCACGATCTTGCCGAGGTTGCTCGACATGTCCTGCGCGGGATCGAACTTCTGGCGCTCGCTCGACGTGATCCACAGCTTGCCGTCGGGACCGAAGGCAAGCCGGTGACCGTAATGGCCGCGGCCGCTGACCTTGGGCACCTGGCGCCAGATCACGGCGACATCCGACAACGCGCCACCGCCCTTGGCATCCAGCGCAAGGCGTGCACGTGCGACTGCGGCACCGCGGGTATCACCCTCACCGGCTTCGGCGTAGCTGAGGTAAACCCAGCCGTTGCGGGCAAAATCCGGATGCGGCAGCACATCGCCGAAGCCACCCTGGCCGCCGTAATCGACCTTCGGCACGCCGCTGATCTCCCCGCTGCGGCCGCTGCGGGTATCCAGACGCTTGAGGCTGCCGCGACGCTCGCTGACCAGCAGCGTGCCATCGGGGAGGAAGGCCATCGCCCAGGGCTCGTCGAAGCGTGCGACCTCGGTCGCGGCGAACGGCCACTGGGCGCGCGCTAGTGCCGCCGGCGCGTCGGCGGCGATGGCGCTGGCGGCCAAAGGCAGGCCCAGTGTCAGCACCAGGAGCAGGCGGGGAATCGAACGATACGAGGACATGCAGGAACTCCGCGATACGTTGGCCGGCACCTTAGCGCGAACGCCGCCGGGCGGCGACCTCAGCCGGTCTGGCGGCCCCAGTGCTCGGCGTGCTCCCAGGCGCGACGCACCGCGTGCCTGGCCTTGCTCCAGGCCAGGCTCTGGCTGCCCTTGCCGGCTTCCCAGCGATCGCGCAGCTCGGCCTCGACCTGTTCGTAGGCCTGTTCGACGTTGCGCACGCGCGCTTCGTGGCCGGCCAGGTACGCCGGCTCGTAATCTTCGTAATGCTCGCCTTCGGCGTAATAGGGTTCTTGGGGGAAGCGCTCGCGCCAATAGCGCGACACGTCATCGCGCTCGTTTTCGGGAGTGCGGCCGGGGATCTGGTAAGTGACGTTCATGGAGAATCTCCTTGCGGGAGTCCTCACCGTAGGTCTCCCGTCGTTAAGCGCCCTGGCAGGGCGGGTGAGGGCGCCATTAACGACGGCCACACTTGCAGGTACGATCCGCGCAGGGCACTCGACCCAAGGGGGATCCACATGGCCGTATCGACGCTTTCGCCGCTCATGCCTTATCTCACCGCAGCCGGCATGGGCTTGCTGTACTACCGCCGCATGCGCCGGTACTTCGGCCGCCAACCCTGGCAGCCCAAACGCACGATTGCCCGCGTGGTGATCCTCGCCGTGGTCTCGGTGATGCTGCTGTGGTTGTCGGTGGTACTGCCGCATGTTGCGCTCGGCATGGCCGGCGGCGCGGTGGCCGGCGTGGTCATCGGCCTGGTGGCGTTGCGCCACACCCACATCGAGATCCATGAGGGCGTGGCCAGCTATACGCCGAACCCGTGGATCGGCGGTGGGCTGGCATTGTTGTTGGTGGCACGCCTGGCCTGGCGCTGGAGCGCAGGGGCCTTCTCTTCTGGCATGGGCCAGTCTGCACAGCAGGCCAGCCCATTGACCCTGGCCATTGCAGCGGCGCTGGTGATGTATTCGCTGACCCAGGGCGTGGGCCTGATCTTGCGGATGCGCGCGCTGCACGCGGCACCTTGATGGCGCAATGTCAGGTGCTGGCGCTCGCCGCCTCGTAGGGCAATGGCGTCGCGCCGCTGGCGCGGATCGCCGCATCGGCGGTGTCCAGTTCGGGTGCTTCGGCATCGACCACCAGCAGGATGCGTCCGCCCTCGATTTCATCCTCGAAGCGCCGCCGTACCGGGTCCGGCACGGTGGCGCCCACCAGGGCCGACGACCACGAGCCCACCAACGCACCGGCGATCGCCATCACGCCCACCCCGGCCAAGGTGATCCCCAGTGGCGGAATGGCCACGGCCACCAACCCGGCCAGCACGCCGGCGGCGCCACCGCCGGCCGCACCGCGTGCCACGGCGGGCAGGAAGTCGGTCTTGGCCTCCTTGCGCTCATCGGGAATGGCTTCGAGCTCGATGTCCGAGCGCGCAATCAGGGCCAGGCAGTCATTGCCGACACCTGCGCTGCGCGCCGCCTGCAAGGCGTGCTGCGCGCTGGACACATCTGGGGTGCTGTAGACGCGACGGGTCTTCATCCGGGCTCCTGTGCCGGCCGCGCGGTGCGGCCGATGCTGCGGCACAGGGTCGGCAGGGCCGGGTTATGCGCCGGTGAGCGGCACGCGAACCTGGCGAGAAGCAGCTACAGCGTCTTGCGCGGGAACAAATAGATGCCCGCGCCCACCAGCAGCGCCACGCCAGTAGCCGCCAGGTTCTGCCAGCTCGCACTGGCGAGCAGGGCCAGCGACAGCGCAAGCGCCGCCAGCGGAATCAGCGGCCCGCCCGGCAAGCGCAACACGTCGCGCCGCTCGCGATAACGCCGCGCCAGCACCAGTACCGCCGCTGCGGTTCCGATATAGGCAAGCAACCGCGTGACCATCGACAGCAGTGCCAACTGCACGAACGAGCCCGACAACGCCAGCGCCAGCGAGATCACGCCCTGGGTCAGTACCGCCGCTGCCGGCGTGTGGAAGCGCGGATGCACCTGCGCCAGGAACCTCGGGCCGTAACCATCGCGCGCCAGTGCATAGAGGAAGCGCGGCCCCAGCATCACCGTATTGCTGGTGGTGCCGAGGATGGAGATCGTCGCGCCGACGGTGAGGATCAGCGCCAGGATCTCGCCGCCGAAACGGCTGGCGGCATCGGCCAGCGGCGCCTGCGAGGTTGCGATGCCCGGCAGGTTGCCCTGCGCGACCAATTGCACCAGTGCGTAGATCAAGGTGACGGTGATGATCATCGTCACCAGCGCGAAGGGCAGGTCGCGGCGCGGGTTGTGGTATTCGCTCGCTGCCGCCGGAATGTTCTCGAAACCGGCGTAGGCGAACAACAACAGCAACGCGGCCTGGCCAAGGTTGCCGACATTGCCCAGGTCCGGCGCCTGGCCCGAGAACGCCCAGGACCAATCGATGTAGAACACGCCGATACCGATGAACAACAGCAGCGGCACCAGTTTCCCGATCGCCAGGGCGACGCCGGTGCGTGCGGCCGAACGCACGCCGATGACGTTGATCGCAGTCAGCAGGCCGAGCGAGCCGGCCACCACGCAGATGCGCGCCACGCCCTGCGTACCCGCCGCCGGCCAGAAGCGTGCAACGGCATCGGCCAGGCCATTGCTCAACGCTGCGGCCGAGCTGATGCGGGTCAGCCAGATCATCCAGCCAATTTCGAAACCGATGAACGGGCCGAAGGCTTCGCGCGCATAGAGGTAACTGCCGCCCGGTTGATCGAAGCAGCTGGCTGCCTGCGCGTAGCAGGCCACCAGCAAGGCCACTACCAGACCGGCCAGCACGACCGCCCACAGGCTCATCGGGCCGAGCAGGGCGGCGGTGGCGGCCGGCAACAGATAGATGCCGCTGCCGATGACATCGTTGATCGACAGCCCCACCAGCTGCCAGCGGCCTACCGCACGGACCAGGTGCGGCTTATTGCCCGCGGGTGCGCTCATGGCGCGTCCCCGCCGGCCGGCAACTGCCAGGATTGCTGCAGGCGCCGGTACTCGGCTGCCGGGAGCAGCACGAACTTGGGCTGGCGTGCTGGCTGCAGCCAGGCCAGTAGCCGCTGCATATTGGCCGGGTCCATCGCGGTGCAACCGGCAGTGGTCTCGCCCGGCGTGCGCCACAGGTGGCCGAAGATGCAGCTGCCGCGCCCGGGCACTGCGGCTGCGTTGTGTTCGATCACGAAGCCTGCGCGGTATCGGGGGTCGCCGTCGTGGTGCAGGTCCAGGCGCATCGCTTCGCTGGAGCCTTGCACCGCGGCCTGGCCCACGTTGGCGGCGGACACGATCTGGTTGTAGAGCGGCGAAGTGGGTACGTCCATGCACCAGTCGTCGGCCTGCATCTGCCGGTAGGGCATCTTGCTGTCGATCCGCGCCGTATAGCCGAAAGCGGTGCCCAGGCCGAACACGCCGGCCGGGCTGCGGCCATCGCCTTCCTGCTTGCGCGGTTCGTCTGCGCCCGGCGGTTGCAGGCCATCGCCCCAGGCACTGCCGTTGCGGCCGATGGCCACTGCCCAGCCCGGCCCCGTGGCGTGCCATTGGCCACGCGCGTCGCGTTCGTAGGTGCGCAACTGGCCCTGGTTGGCCTGCCAATCGGCGGTGGTCACCACGACCAGCTGCGAAGCGCCGTGCAGGGGATCAACGGGCGCTGCCCCGGCGTGCGCCATGAAGGAAGCAGCGCAGGCCAGGACAGGCAACAGCAGGCGGGACAAGGCGGGCATGGATCGATCCGGCAAGGGCTATGGCGAAAGGGTCACGATTCGAGCAGCTGCTGTACCCGTTCGAGATTGTGTGCCAGCTGCCGCCCGCGCTCCGGGTTGGCCTGGCACAACAGCACGAACACGAAGTCGAGCAGGTACTGCAGCGAAGAACGGTAGAGCAACTGCTCGATATGCGCTGCTGGATCATGCGCCGAAATCGCCAGCGAAGCATCGGCCATCGCGCGCAAGGGGTTGGCGGTGTGGCGGGTGATCGACACCAGCCGCCCGCCGGCGGCCTTGAACTCGCGCGCAGCGTGGCTGAGCTGCGCGAGCCGGCCGAACTCGGAGAACATCAGCAGCACATCGCCGCTGCGCACGGCCGAGAGGTTGGAGATCAGCAGGATCGGGTCGGCATGGTGCACGGTGAGCACCCCGAGCAGCGCCAACCGCATCGCAAATTCGCGTGCGTATACGCCGTCGTCGCCGAGGCCGCAGACGAATACCTTCGGCGCCTGGTCGAGCAGGGTGACGATGGTTTCCACATCCGCGCGCGGGTTGAGCAGGCGGGTTTCTTCCTCGGCGGCGGCCTTGCTGCTGCGCAGGGCCTGGTCGAGAGCGGCGTAGCCATCGTCGCCAGCGCTACGCTGGCGGGTGGCGACCGGTTGGCCGTTGCCGATGCGGGCAACCGCCTCGCCGACGGAGAACTTCAGGTCGGGGTAGCCCTTGAAGCCGAGCTTCTGGCTGAACTTCACCACCGAGGACTGGCTGATGCCCAAGGCATTGGCCAACTGCTGCGAGGAGTAGTCGCGCAGCAGGTGCGCGTTGTCGAGGATGAAGTCGGCAATACGGCGTTCGATCGCCGACATGCTGTCGCGTTCGGAGCGGATTTTCAGCAGAGGCGGCATGGGCGCTCGTTGGGTTTACGGCTACAGGTCCAGCAATTCCAGGCCGCGGATTTCCTTGATGCCCAGGCCGGGGGCGTCGGTAATGGTGATTTCCGATTCGTTGAAGATCACCCCGCCCTCCACCGGATTGAACAGCCCCAGCGACGGGCCGTCGAGGTCGACCTTGGTGATGGCGTCGGACTTGGCCACCGCCAGGTGCACGGCGGCGGCGACGCTGATGCTGGATTCGATCATGCAGCCGATCATGCACGGGATGCCGTAGAGCTGGGCAATATCGGCGATGCGGATGGCGTTGGCGATGCCGCCGGTCTTCATCAGCTTGATGTTGATGATGTCGGCGGCGCGGCGCTGGATGAGGTCGAAGACCTGGGTCGGGGCGAACACGCTCTCATCGGCCATCACCGGCGTGTTGACCCGGTCGGTGACGTACTTCAGGCCGTCGATATCGTTGGCCTTGACCGGTTGTTCGAGCAATTCCAGCACCACGCCGGCTGCTTCCAGGGCATGCATGGCGAAGACCGCCTGCTTGGCAGTCCAGCCCTGGTTGGCGTCCAGGCGCAGCAGGGCGCGGCCTTCGACCGCGGCGTGGATCGCCTTGACCCGTTCGATGTCCAGCCCGATGTCCTTGCCGACCTTGATCTTCAGCGACTCGAAGCCACGGTCGATGGCCGAGACGGAGTCGGCCACCATCTTGTCGATGTAGTCCACGCTGATGGTGATGTCGGTGGTGATCACCGGGTCGCCACCGCCCAGCATCTGGTACAGCGGGGCGCCGTGCAGCTGCGCCCACAGGTCGTACACGGCGATCTCCACCGCCGCCTTGGCGCTGGTATTGCGCTCCATCGAGGACTGGATCAGCCCGCTGAGGCGGTTGAGGTTGGAGACATCCTGGCCGATCAGGCGCGGGCCGATGAAGCGGTGGATGGCCTCGATGATCGAGCCCAGGGTGTCGCCGGTGATCGGCGCGGTGGCCGGGGCTTCGCCGTAGCCGGTGTGGCCGGTATCGGTATGCACGAGTACGACCACGTCTTCGACCGTTTCCACGGTGCGCAGCGCGGTCTTGAACGGGGTCTTCAACGGCACGCGCAGCATGCCGAGCTGGATATCGGTGATCTTCATTCGTGGTTCCGCGGGCGGATGCGCTGGATGTTGGTGATGCGGTCGACGTAGGTGACGGTGTCGCTGGCCAGCATGGGTTCCAGCGGGGTTACCGAGACGCCGTTGAGGTGGGCCGACAGGCGCTTGCCGTCAGGCCCGGCCCAGCCACCGCCGGCGGTGTCGTGGATCATGTAGGTCAGGCCCTGGTCGTGGCCCAGCGTCACCATGACGTGGCCGGGGATGTAGACCAGGTCGCCGACCTGCAGTTCCTTCACCGCCGCCAGGCGCTTGCTGGCGCCGTCGTTTTTGTCGAAGGCAATGCGGTCCAGCGCCGGGCTGATCGCCTGCGCGCTGGTGTTGCGCGGCATCAGCACGCCGAAGGCGCGGTAGATTTCCGAAACGAAGCCGCTGCAATCGCGAGTGTCGTAGGAATGGCCCCAGCCATAGCGTTCGCCCAGGAACTTGAAGGCCTGGGTGATGAGATTGCGGGGGGTCAGCGCCAGGTAGTCGGCGGCGGTGTCTTCGCTGCGCGGCAGTAGCGCCGGCACCAGGGCCAGGCTGCCGTCGGCATGGCGGATCGGCAACTGCACCACCCAGGCGGTGTAGGGATGTTGGCCGTTGACCGGCTTGTCCACCGGCCACTCGGCCAGCACCGGCACGCGCACGCCCATGTCCAGCTGCAGGCGCGAAACCTGCGGTTGTTCCGGCGTATAGGTGGTGAACGCGGTCGCGCCGGTCACCACCCGATGCGGCCCCTGCTGGCCATAGGCGAACACCTGTTCGGCCGGGCCGGTAGCGACGGCGGTCTTCTCGATCCAGGCGTTGTAGCGCTCGCTGGCGACGAACAGCCATTGCCCATCGGCGCTCTCGTGCAGCACCGCTACTGCGTCACCGGGGAACAATGCTGATTCCTGGAAACGATCGATGTCGGTGTCGTCGTTACTGCTGAAGATGCGCGTGGAGGTGGGGAAGGTGCGCAGTGCGGCGCGGCGTGTGACCAGGCCGTATTGCAGCGCGCGTGTTGCCGGCACCGTGGCCAGCGCGAGATTGGCCTGGAACGCGTCCAGTTGCGCGGCGCCGACGGCGTGTGCGGCGCTGTCGTACATCGGCTTGTTCGGACGCACCGAGAGGCGTTGAATCTCGTCGCGCACGAACGCCGCCGGCAGCGGTGAAGGCAGCGCGCGCAGGTCGTGGATCGCCGCATCCTCGGCACGCATCCGCGCGTTCTGTGCCTGAATGCCGGCGCGGTCCAGCAGGACGCGATCGGGTTCGGGCTGGCGTGCGATCCAGTAGCCAGGCGTCAGCTGTTGCGGCGCCACCCCGACTACGCCGGTGGTCGGATCGACCGGCACGCGCGGCACCGGCGCGGCCTGCGCGGCGAATACGACGGCGCAGAGCGCGAGCGCGCCGGCCCAGGCCGGCGAAGCGAAACGGCGCGCGATGCTGCGCGGCTGGATGATCATCGGCGGCCTCCCCGGAGAACGTTCAAGAATATTTATTCGTTTGAGGCGACATTGCAAGAATAAATTATTGACCCTGTGCCACCATCGTGTTACACAGCGATGACCCGCCTTCACCTGGGAAGTGTCGTCGTGGAACTGCGCTCTGACCAGTCTTACCCCGGATTCGCCGCGCGCTGCCTCGGCAAGTTGCGCGCAGGTGCGTGGCCGAAAGCCGTCGTGCTCGCCAGTGTGCTGGCCAGCGCACTGGCCATGGCCGCCGCACCGGATGCGACCACGCAAGTGGCAGCGCAGATCGATGCCGGGCACTTCCGCGCTGCCGAGGCGGCCATCGCCGCAGCCTTGGCCCAGCCGGGGCTCGATGCGCAGACCCAGCAGGCCTACGCCTTCCAGCGCGAGCGCATGCGGCGCATGCGCCTGGATTTCAGCCTCGACGCCGACGCCGCCAAGCAGAAGCTGCGCAATACCATCCCCGACCTGCGCGACGACGAATTCGCCGCATGGGACCGCGCCGGCCTGCTCGAACATCTCGACATCGATGGCCAGCGCTATTACTTCAACCGCGCGCCCTCCAACTTGTTCCGCCTCAGTGCCGAAGCCGCGGCGCGCCAGCGCGGGGGCACGCCGCCGCCGAAAGACGGGCCGTATGAGCGCCTTGGGCCGCACCACCGTGCCGTCATCGCCGCCGCCGAAGCCGCACCCGGCCAGACCAGCCTGCTGCCGCATCGGCTGCGGATCACGCAATCGCTGAAGGTGAATGCCGATGCGGTGCCAGCTGGCGAAACCATCCGCGCGTGGATTCCCTACCCGCGTGCCATTCCCGGCCAGCAGGAAGACATCCGCTATCTCGATAGCGTGCCCACGGGGGCCCAGGTCGCCCCGCCTTCGACGTTGCAACGCACCGCCTATCTCGAACGCAAGGCAGTCGCCGGCAAGCCGACCGAATTCTCGGTGAGCTACGAAGTCAGCATTGCCGCGCGCCACTTCGACATCGATCCGGCGCAGGTAAAGCCCACCCCGGCAGACCCGGCGTTGGCGCCGTACCTGGCCGAAGCGCCGCCGCACATCGTGTTTACGCCGGCCTTGCGCGCGTTCTCCAAGAAGGTGGTGGGCAACGAAACCGACCCGTACCGGATCGCGCGCAAACTGTTCGCCGCCGTCGACCGGATTCCCTGGGGGGGCGCGCGCGAATACTCGACCATCAGCAACATCAGCGACTACGCGCTGCACAGCAACCATGCCGATTGCGGGCAGCAGACCTTGTTGCTGATGACGCTGCTGCGCTTGAACGGCATTCCGGCGCGCTGGCAGTCCGGCTGGGTGTTCTCGGACAACGGCGTTGGTTACGCCAACCTGCACGACTGGGGCTGGCTATACCTGGCGCCGTACGGCTGGGTGCCGATGGATGTGACCACCGGCGCACTGGACAGCCCCGAACCGAAGCTGCGCGACTTCTACTTCGGCGGCCTGGACGCCTACCGCATCGTCTTCAACGACGGCTTTTCGCAAGCGCTGGTCCCGGCCAAGCAGCATTTCCGTTCGGACACGGTCGATTCGCAGCGCGGCGAAGCCGAATGGCGTGGCGGCAACCTCTATTTCGACCAATGGGACTACCACTTCGACTGGCAGATCCTGCCAGCGGCAACGGCAACAGGGAGCGCATCGAAAGGCGCGCTTTAGCGGAGGGCAACTCCCACCACCACTTCAACGAACTGCAGGAGAGAGCAGGGGATGAACGGCAAGCATGTGAGGAAGGCGGCGCTGTGCGTCGCATTGGCGGCGTGTCTGGGATCGATCGCGCCCATGGCCCTGGCCCAGGATGGTGCCGTCGTCGGCCGCCTGGTGACCGAAAGCGGGCAGAAGCTTGGCGGCGCCACGGTGACGGTACGCAATCCGCAGACCGGGTTCGCTCGCAGCGCCACGGTCAATGCGGACGGTAGCTACCGTATCCCGCTGCTGCCGCCCGGCACTTACCAGATGGAGCTGGCCGTGGCCGGCGCCACGCCGGCGCAAGTCGGTGAGGTGGTAGTCACGCTGGGCAACGCGACCACGGTGAACGTGCCCGTCGGTGCAATCAGCACCCTTGGCGCGATCGAAGTCCGTGCGCCGCAGGTGGTCTCGATGGTGGACGTGACCTCGACCGAGTCGGCGATGAACATCAGCCGCCAGGACCTGGCGCGCCTGCCGGTAGACCAGGACCTCAAGTCGGTGGCGATGCTGGCCCCGGGCGTGATCGCCGGCAAGTCCTCGCTCGGTAGCCAGGGCATTTCCTTCGGCGGCTCTTCGGTGGCGGAAAACTCGGTCTATATCGACGGCCTGAACGTCACCGACTTCTATAACCGAGTCGGCTTCTCGTCGGCGCCGTTCGCCTTCTTCCAAGAATTCCAGGTCAAGACCGGCGGCTACTCGGTCGAGTACGGCCGCACCACTGGTGGCGTGATCAATGCGGTCACGCGCTCGGGTACCAACGAGTTCCACGCCGGCGCCGAGATGACGGCCGAGCCGAGTGCGTGGCAGTCGAGCCGCCATGACTACTACCTGCCCGATGGCGAGCCCTACATCATCTCCAGCCACGATGGTGCGACCAACAACAAGCTCAACCTCTGGGCGTCGGGCGCCATCGTCAAGGATCGGTTGTTCTTCTTCGGCATGTACGAAGCACGCGACAACCGCAATTTCAACACCAGCGACGACGGCTCCACGTTCAACAACGGCAATGCCGACAACGGCTTCTGGGGCGCCAAGCTCAACTGGATGATCAACGACAATCATAGCCTGTCGTTGCTCGGCTTCTCGGACAAGAACGAGAACGTGGCCGACGTCTACAGCTACGACTACCTGACCGGTACCCGTGGCAATCAGACCAACACCATCTATACCGACACCGGTGGCGACAACTACGCGCTGACCTACAACGGTCATTTCACCGACAACTTCGTCATGACGGCGATGATCGGCGAGAACAAGCGCGACTACTCGAACAAGAGCCAGACCGACATCGAGTGCAACCGCGTCGTGTCCGAGGCAGGTATTGCCCCGGCGGGCATCCCGCTGGGCTGCACCACCAACTCGGCGGTGGAATCGCGCCTGGATGAGCGCAAGGCAGCACGCCTGGACTTCGAGTGGTCGCTGGGTGACCACCTGCTGCGCTTCGGCCTGGACCGCGAGGAAAATACCTCCACCTACGAGCGCATGTACCCGGGCCCGGGTGGCCTCTACTACAACGTCTACCGGACCACGCCGGGCTCGACCCTGGTCAATGGCGGCACCGTGCCGGCCGGCGTCAACGCCTATGTGCGTGCGCGTCGCTACGAAATCGCCGGCGAGTTCGAGACCGACAACAGCGCCTATTACCTCGAAGACAACTGGTCGGTCACCCCCAACGTGCTGCTCAACCTGGGCCTGCGCCTGGAGGCATTCGACAATAAGGATGCCGCTGGCCGCAGCTACATCAAGATGGACGACATGGTTGCCCCGCGCTTCGGCGTGTCCTGGGACATAAAGGGCGACGGCACCATGAAGTTGTTCGGCAACGTCGGCCGTTACTTCCTGCCGGTGGCCAACGTCATCAACATCAAGCAGGCCGGCGGGCTGCTGGATGAGCGCACCTATTACGCGCTCAGTGGCTGGCAGACCCAGGAGCTCAATGGCTCGCGTTACCAGACCCCGGTGCTCGGCGCGCAGATCGGCCCGGTGGATACCTCGCAGGGCGACGGCACGGTCGGCGACCTGCGCTCGGAAGTGGACCGCGACATGGACCCGGTCTACCAGGACGAAGCCATCCTCGGTTTCCAGCAGTCGATCAACGAAGCGTGGTCGTACGGCGTGCGCGGCATCTACCGCAAGTTGCACAACGCCATCGACGACATGGAGATCAGTGCCACCGGTGCTTGCGGGCCGGACGGCTATATCGGCTGGGTGATGGCCAACCCGGGCAAGAACGTCACCGTGTGGGGCGATACCAATTGCGACGGCGACGCCGATGGTTGGGTCAACGTGGACACGTCGAAGGAAGGCTGGGCGATGTATCGCCAGGATGGCCTGGACGCCGACGGCGACCCGATCATGACCTACATTGGCCAGCGTGGCTGGGACAAGCCCAAGCGCGACTACAAGGCACTGGAACTGCAGCTGGATCGTGCGTGGGACGGCAAGTGGTCGATGAATGCCTCCTACACCCTGGCCTACGGCCGCGGTAATGCGGAAGGCCCGGTGAACTCCGATACCGACTTCGCCGATACCGGCCGTACCGAGAACTTCGACGATCCGTTCGTCAACCTCAACGGCTACGGCTACCTGTCCAACGACCGCCGGCACCAGTTCAAGATCCGCGGCGCCTATGCCATCACCGACAACTGGCTGGTCGGCGCCACCCTCGACGCGCGCTCGGGCGGGCCGATCACTGGCTTCGGCGTCGGCAATCCGTATGACGCCACCGCGTACCACAGCTACTACGTCTGCGTGGAGAACTGCGATTCGACCTTCTCGGCCGAGCGCGTCTACGCGCACTCCTCGCGCGGCGGTTTCGGTCGCATGCCGTGGAGCTATGAGCTCGGCGCCAGCGTCACCTGGCTCAAGTCGTTCGACGAAACCAACCTGCGGGTCAAGTTCGCGGTCTACAACCTGACCAACCAGCAGAAGAAGCTGTCGGTGAACCAGGAATACGAAGGCGCGATCGGCAGCCCGAACGAGTTGTTCGGATACCCGGAAAGCTTCCAGGCCCCGCGCTACGCGCAGCTGGTAGTGACGCTGGACTACTGAGTGCGTGACGGCCGCCGGACGGGTTATCGTCCGGCGGCCACGTCCTGGGGAGCCTGACTTGCGATTCCTTCGCCTTGCCACCGTGCTGTGCGCAGTACTCACACTGCCCGCGCACGCCACTTCGGCGGCCGACACCGCCGCCTACGACCGCCTGTTCGAGCAGGCCATGACGCAGTACCAGCTGCCTGGGCTGGCCGTCGGCGTGATCGAGGACGGCAAGGTGGTCTATCGGCGCACCGGCGGCGAGCGCGTCGCCGGTAGTGGCGAGGCGATCGATGCCGACACCTTGTTCAAGATCGCCTCCAACAGCAAGGCGATGACCACCGGGCTGCTGGCGCGCCTGGTCGACCAGGGCAAGCTGGCCTGGGACGACCCGGTGACCCAGTACCTGCCGGAATTTCGCATGTACGACCCCTGGGTGACGCAGAACATCCAGGTGCGCGATTTGCTGATCCACAACAGCGGCCTGGGCCTGGGCGCCGGTGACCTGATGCTGTGGCCCGAGCCGAACGATTTCAGCCGGGCCGACATCATCGCCGGCCTGGCCCACCTCAAGCCGACCCACAGCTTCCGCGCCCATTACGCCTACGACAACCTGCTGTACGTGGTTGCAGGTGAAGTCGCCGCGCGTGCCGGCGGCAAGCCGTATGACCAGTTGATTCGACAGGAAGTGTTCGCACCGCTGGGCATGACGCGCTGCCAGGTTGGAGCGTGGCAACAAAGCGAGGTCGGCAATATCGCCCAACCGCATATGCGGGCAGACGGCAAGAACGTGCCGGTACGCGAGGACGGCGACACGGTGGCCGACCTGCCTTCGATGGCGGCCGGCGGCATCCGCTGCAGCCTGGACGACATGCTGACCTGGATGGATCGTGCCTGGCTGCGCCCTGACCGGCAGCAACCCTGGCTATCCGAGACCCAGCGTCGCGCGGTGTGGTCGCTGCATACACCGATGCCAATCAGCCAGCGCATGCGCGACTGGGACGACACCCATCTATACGGCTATGGCTACGGCTGGCGCCTGTCCGACGTCGATGGCCAGTGGAAAGTGGCCCATACCGGCACGCTGATGGGCATGTACTCCTCGCTGGTGCTGCTGCCGGAGCGCCGCAGTGGTTTCATCATCCTGATCAACGGCGAGGGCGAAGCTGCACGCACGGCGCTGGGCGAGGCGTTGCAGAAGCGCCTGCTCGGCGCCGACCCTGCGCTGGACGTTCTGCACTACGCCCGGGCATTGGCGCGCGAGCAGGCGCAGCCGAAGCCTCCGGCCGCACGCAAGCCGGACACGACCTCCCGCGTGGCCGTTGTTGCCGCGAGCGCAAAGGCGCGTGCCGGGCGCTACAACGATCCCTGGTTCGGCGAAATCCGCCTGTGCCCGGAGGCGAAAGGACTGACCTTCGCTTCGGCCCGTTCGCCGATGCTGCGTGGCGCGGTGATGCAGGTCGGCGGACGCTGGCTGGTGGACTGGGCCGACGCCAGCGTCGATGCCGAGCCATGGCTGGATTTCGCCCGCGATGCCCAGGGCCGTGACATCCTGCGCCTGCGCGCGATCGATCCCGATGCGGACTTCAGCTATGACTATGGCGACCTGGAATTCCACCGCGTGGGCGATTGTCCTTAGCCTGGCCAGCACCGCGGTGTTGGCAGCAGCGCCGAACGTGTCGCCGGCACGCGATCCCAGCGCCGCCGGCATGGTCGACGTAGCGACACTGGCGCCGGGTCTGCGCCTGGACATGCGCTATGCCACGGCCAACAACTTCACCGGTCGTGTCGTCGCCGGCTATGAAGCACCGACCTGCCTGCTGTTGCGGCCAGCGGCCGAAGCCCTGGCACGGGTACAGGCACGCCTGCATGCGCAAGGCTATGCGCTGCAGGTCTACGACTGCTTTCGGCCGGTGCGCGCGGTACAGGACTTTGTCGCCTGGGCCGGCGACCTGCAGGACCAATCGACCAAGACCGCGCATTATCCGCGCGTGGACAAGGCCGCGCTGATCCCGGACTACATCGCCGACCATTCCGGGCATAGCCGCGGCGCGACCGTCGACCTGACCCTGGCCGACTGCCGCCAGGGCAGTTGCCAGCCGCTGGACATGGGCACCGCGTTCGACCTGTTCGACAGTCGCGCGCACACCGACTCGGCCGAAGTCACCGCGGCCCAACGCAGCAACCGCCAGCACTTGCTGCGCGCCATGGCCACCGAGGGCTTCGCCAACTACCCGCTGGAGTGGTGGCATTTCACCTTGCAGCCCGAGCCTGCGCCGGATACTGCCTACGACTTCCCGGTGAGATAGCACCATGGGCGACCTGCAACACTTCCTGGACATCCAGTGCCCATATTGCGGCGAATGGATCGGCATCGTGGTCGACGCCTCGGTGGACGAGCAGTCCTATGTCGAGGACTGCCAGGTGTGCTGCCGGCCGATCCAGCTGGACGTGCGCATCGATGATGACGGCACGCCGGACGTGCGTGCACGCTCCCAGGACGAGGGCTGAGCCCGCCGCCGCAACCCGGCCGCGGCACGCTTTAGACTGTGTGGCCCGATTCCCTGTTGCGGAGCCCCATGAATCTCCCATTGCACTTTGGCCTGCTCGGCTCGCTCGAAGCCGGCCTGATCGCCTTGTTGATCGGCTTGGGCGTGTACTGGGTGTCGCAGTCGCTGTGCCGGCGCGCGGGCTTGTCGCTGGGTCATGCGGTGGGCTGGGCATGCCTGGCGGCGGTGGCGATCGGAGCCGGCTGGGATATCTGGAACCTGTTCTACACCAGCATCGTGCGTCTGGAGTCACCGCTCTATGCGCGGCTGGCGCTGCAGAGCATCCACGACCCGGACCAACTCGGCGGCCGCGTGGTGCTGGAAGTCGCCGGCGCGCTGGCGGGTGTAGCGCTCGGTTGGCGTTTGTTCAGCGCCGACACCGAGTCCGCCGACATTACCAATTCGTAAAAGGACGAGGCCAGCGTCTCGCTTTGCGGAGCGGTTGAACCGATGCCTTACAGACTCATCATGCGTCTTTAATCAACGCCAAGCGTGTTCGCGCCGCGAGCGGGTTAACAAGACGTTGTGCGCGCGATTGCAGCGCAATAGGCGTTCAGTCGCGAAGGTTAGGGTGGGTTCCATGCGCGGCATCCCGCGCATTTCCCCGAATCAGGAGACCACCCTCATGAAGAACCGCAAGCCCCTGTTCGTCCTCTCCACTGTCCTGGCAGCCGCACTGGCCATGCCGGCCTTTGCCCAGAGCGCGCCGCAATCCGGTGCTGCGCCTGCGCAGGGCGGCGGCGGCCAGACCTGGGCCAGTGTCGATACCGACAGCGACGGTGCCATCAGCAAGCAGGAGGCACAGGTCAATGCTGGTCTTTCGCAGATCTTCGACCAGGCCGATGGCGATGCCAACGGCAAGCTGACGCCGGATGAGTACAAGGCGTTCGTGGCCAAGCAGCAGGCGGGGGCGAATAGCGCGCCACAGCAGCAGAACTGAGTCGCTGCAGCTGCGGCTGCGGCGTAGGTTGGATGGGGGCCTTCGGGCTCCCTTTTTTGTGTTGGTTTTGTTGTTATCGGCGGTGGCCGGGGGCAGGCCGTTTTCGGGACACGCCGTGAACCCATCCGCGCCCCCTCAACGTGTCCGTGGGCAATGAAATGATGCCGTCGCAACGGCTAGGCAAATGCGCAGCCGATAGGGCGACATCCATGTCGCCGATTGTCCCGAAAGCGGCCTGCCCCCGACCACCCAACAGATCGCCTCTTTGTTGGAGAAGAGCACCCTCATCCGCCCTGTCAGGGCACCTTCTCCCGCATAGCAGGAGAAGGAACGGCAAAGATCGCCGCGATTTGCGAGTAGCCAGTCGTTCCCGCAGGGAACGGCGCCCCGCTTTTCTCCTTCCTCCAAAAGCCGCGCCCATCGGAGTGGGACAACAAAAGCGCCTGGCGCCGTTTCGGCGGGGAGGGGCTTTAGTGGGCCATGGATGGCCCACGGCGATGGCGTCAGCACAGGGACGTCTGTCGACAGCGCAAAGCCCCTCCCCGCCGGAACGGGGCCCGTACCGTAAGCCTTGCCACTAGCCGCCCAACTGCCCAACCGCCAAACCGCCAAACCGCCGAACCACCAAACGCGGCTTACAATTCCCACATGGACATCTCCAATCCGCGCACCCCCCGCATCGAACTGGTCGGCTTCGATGGCGACGACACCCTGTGGAAGAGCGAAGACTACTACCGCAGCGCTGAGCAGGAATTCGAGGCGATCGTCGGCCAGTACGTGGACCTCGGCGACGCCAGCAATCTCGGCCATCTGCTCGCGGTCGAGCGCCGTAACCTGAAGATCTTCGGCTATGGCGTCAAAGGCATGACCCTGTCGATGATCGAGGCGGCGATCGAGATGACCGATGGACGGATCGCGACGCGCGATATCCAGCGCGTGGTCGAGATCGGCCGGGCGACTTTGCAACATCCGGTCGATGTGCTCGACGGCGTGCGCGAGGCGGTGGCGGAGATCGCCGCCGATTACCAGGTCGTGCTGATCACCAAGGGCGACTTGTTCCACCAGGAGCAGAAGATCGCCCAGTCCGGACTGACCGATCTGTTCCCGCGCATCGAGATCGTCTCGGAGAAGGATGCCGGCACGTATGCGCGGGTGCTGTCGGAGTTCAACCTGCCCGCCGAGCGTTTCGTGATGGTCGGCAATTCGCTGCGTTCGGACGTGGAGCCGGTGCTGGCGCTGGGGGGGTGGGGCATTCATACGCCCTATGCGGTCACGTGGGCGCACGAGGCCGAGCATGGTGTGGACGCAGCCTCGCCACGGTTGCGCGAGGTGGCGCGGGCGCGCGATTGGCCGCAGGCGGTGCGTGATTTCGATCGCCTGGCGCGCACTGCCGCCTAGTCGCCTGGGCCGGCGCTCTGGGGCATCATCGACCCATGCGCCTACGATTGCTCGTTCTGCTTCTGCCGGTTGTGTGGCTCGGTGCCGCGGGGCTGGCGCCTGCGATCGCGCAGGATGCCAAGCCTGCAGCGACCGAGGCGACCCCCGCGCCCGCTTACGCCACCGGCGATGCCTGGATCGACCGCCAGTTGGAGGATATCGATGCCTACGCGCGCCGCTATCCGGCCAGCTTTGTCGATGAGCTCAGTCGTCACCTGGGCCTGAGCCGGGGATATGCCGAGGCGGTGCTGCGCGCGCCGAGTTGGCGGCCGGGCGATCTCTATCTCGCTTGCGCCTGGGCGCACGCGGTACAGGGCGACTGCCGCGACTGGGTACGGGCCTATAGTCGCAATCGCGCGCTGGGCTGGCAGGCGGTGCTGGCCGGCGAGGGCAAGCCGGACAACCTCGCCTATCGGCGGGTGCGCCATCTCATTGTTGCCAGCTACGACCGCTGGGATCGTCCTATTACCCTCGATGCGCGCCTGCGCGAGCAACTGGGCGACGCCGAACAGCGGCTGCAACGCGCCCGCGCGGCGCATGCGCCCGCGGCCGAGCCGCCTGCCCGCTGAACCGAACGCGCCTGCTTTGCTGCTTTGCGGCTGGCCGCGGCGGCGCTTGCTCGGCGAAAATGGCGGGCCGGCGCTGGGCCGGCGCTTCGTACGTGCCGCCATGACCGGTAAGTCCTTCGTCAGCTCCGACCACATCCGCAGCCGCTTTGCCCAGGCGATGTCGGACATGTATCGCCAGGAAGTGCCGCTTTACGGTGAGCTGATGGCGCTGGTGGCGCAGGTCAACGCGCAGGTGCTGGCCGATGATCCGGCCCTGGCGCAGCGGCTGGTGCGCAACGATGAGCGCGAGCGCCTGGACCTGGAGCGCCACGGTGCGATCCGGGTCGGCACGGCGGCGGAACTGGCGATGCTGCGACGGTTGTTCGCGGTGATGGGCATGCATCCGGTCGGGTATTACGACTTGTCGGTGGCCGGGGTGCCGGTCCATTCGACCGCCTTTCGCCCGATCGACCCGGCCGCGCTGGCGCGCAACCCGTTCCGGGTGTTCACCTCGTTGCTGCGGCTGGAGTTGATCGAGGACGGGGCCATGCGCGAACAGGCCGCGGCGATCCTGGCGCGCCGCGATATCTTCACTGCCGACGCACGTCGGCTGATCGAGCAAGCCGAGCGCGAGGGTGGGCTAGGTGCGGATGATGCCGAGCGCTTCGTTGCCGAAGCGCTGGAGACGTTCCGCTGGCACAGCGATGCCACCGTGCCCCTGCCCACCTACCGCGCGCTGCACGACGCGCACCGGTTGATTGCCGATGTGGTCAGCTTCCACGGCCCGCACATCAACCACTTGACACCGCGCACGCTGGATATCGATGCGGCCCAGGTGCAGATGCAGCAGCGCGGGATGGCGGCCAAGGCAGTCATCGAAGGGCCGCCGCGCCGGCGCTGCCCGATCCTGTTGCGGCAGACCAGTTTCAAGGCGCTGGAAGAAGCGGTGCGCTTCCCGGCCGGTGGCGGTGCTGCCGAGGCCGGTAGCCACACTGCGCGTTTTGGCGAGATCGAACAGCGCGGCCTGGCGCTGACGCCCAAAGGCCGGGCGCTGTACGACCGCCTGCTGGCGCAAGCCCGCGAGAATGAAGGCGCCGGCAGCACGGGCGAAGACTATGCCACGCGCTTGCAGACGGTGTTTGCTGGTTTTCCCGATGACTACGACACATTGCGCCGCGAAGGCCTGGGCTACTTCCGCTACCGGCTCACTGACGCGGGCCAGGCCGATCCCGTGCGTGCCGGTAGCCTGTCGCCGGAAGAAGCGGTTGATGCCGGACTGGTCAGCGCCGATCCAATTGTCTATGAAGATTTCCTGCCGGTGAGCGCCGCAGGCATCTTCCAGTCCAACCTGGGCGGCAGCGAGCAGCGCGCCTACGCCGCCCATGCCAACCGCGACGCGTTCGAACAGGCGCTGGGCGCGCGCGTGCACGATGAGTTCGCGATCTACGCGGCGATCGAGCGCGACTCGCTCGCGGACCTGGAAGGTTGACTGTTCTTTGCGGGGCAAGCGTCGGGGCTGATGGCCCGAGGCCACCCAGAGCCACTCCTACAACGGATGCGTGGGCTTCTTGTGGGAGGGGCTTCAGCCCCGACCGTGAATCCCCCGCACCCGGAAACTAAACCGCCGACTCGCGCGCACGCGCCTCCAACAACGTCTTCTCGCGTGAATTGCGCGCCAGCGCCGCGGCCTCTTCGAATGCCGCGCGCGCCTCTTCGTGCCGCCCCAGCTTCTGCAACAGATCTCCGCGCACGGTTGGCAACAGGTGGTAATGCCGCAATGCGGGATGCTCGGCCAGCGCCTCGACCAACGGCAATGCCGCGGCCGGCCCTTCTGCCATTGATACCGCTACCGCGCGATTGAGCTCTACCACCGGCGAGGGCATGCGCGTGGCCAGGCGCGCATACAAACCGGCGATCGCCGGCCAGTCGGTATCCTGCATGCGCCGCGCGCGGGCGTGGCAGGCCGCGATCGCCGCCTGCAGGGTGTACGGTTCGTCCTCGCCGCCGAGCGCCTGTGCCCGCGCCAGGGCGGTCAGTCCATGCCGGATCAGCAGGCGGTCCCAGCGGGCCCGGTCCTGGTGCGCCAGCAGTACCGGGGCGCCTTCGGCATCCACGCGCGCGCGCTGCCGCGACGCCTGAAGCGCCATCAATGCCAGGAGGCCGTGCACCTCGGCATCGCGCGGCGCCAGCCGCGCCAACACCCGGCACAAGCGCAATGCTTCCTCGCACAAGGCCGGGCGCATCAGGTCGTCGCCGGCAGTGGCGGCATAGCCTTCGTTGAAGATCAGGTACAGCACCTCGAGCACTGAACCCAGGCGCACATCGCGCTCCCCGCCACGTGGCACCTCGAACGGCACCTGGCGTTCGCTCAGCGTGCGCTTGGCGCGAACGATGCGCTGGGCAACCGTGGCTTCGGGCACCAGGAAGGCGCGCGCGATCTCGTCGGTCGCCAGGCCGCCGAGCATGCGCAAGGTGAGCGCGACCCGCGCTTCGGTGCCCAGTACCGGGTGGCAGGCGACGAACATCAGCCGTAGCAGGTCGTCGCCGATCTCGTCGTCCGGATCGATCTGCTGCGAGGCCTGGGCGGCCAGTTGGTCGCGTTCGATCTCGTAGCCGAGCGCATCCTGCTTGCGCCGCTGCAACTGCACGTGGCGCAGGCGGTCAATGGCGCGGTTGCGGGCGGTGGTCATCAACCACGCGCCCGGGTTGTCCGGAATGCCATCGCTGGGCCAGCGCTCCAGCGCAGCGAGCAGCGCGTCCTGCGCCAGTTCCTCGGCCAGGCCGACGTCGCGGACCTGGCGCGCGAGCGCGGCGATGATCTTGGCCGCTTCCATGCGCCAGACGGCATTGAGGGTGGAGTGGACATCGCGTGCGGCCATGGGCGGCGATCACACCACCGCCGAGGCACCGGAGCAAGCTGCGGCGCAACCATGGCCCCGGATCCGCATCAGGCCGGCGGCGCGCCGCTGGCGTGGAAGACCTCCCACAAGTGTCCGTCCGGGTCCTGGAAGCCGTGCTGGTACATGAACCCATAGTCCTTGGGTTCGCCCGATGCCTGGCCACCGGCTGCCACAGCCTTGGCCACCAACGCGTCGACCTCGGCGCGGCTGTCCACCGCCAGCGCGTTGATGACTTCGGTTGCCTTGCCAGGGTCGCAAAGCGCCTTGGGGGTAAACCCCTGGAAGAACGGCTTCACCAGCAACATGGCGAAGATGTTTTTGCCCAGGATGAGGCAGGTGGCGTTCTCGTCGGTGTACTGGGGATCGAACGAGAAGCCCAGCGCGGTGAAGAATTCCACCGCGCGCGGCAGCGATTCCACCGCGAGGTTGACGAAGATCTGTTTGACCATGGTGATGCATTCCTTTGTGACGAAAGAGAGCGGCGCCTTTGCAGCGCCGCCGGGGGATCACGGCTGCTTGTAGATGCCGTTGATCAGCCAGGGGGTGCCGAAACGGTCTACGCACATGCCGAAGCGCTCGGCCCAGAACGTCTCGGCCATCGGCATCTGCACCGTGCCGCCGTCGGCCAGGGCCTTGAACACGCGTTCGGCTTCGCTGTTGTCATCGCAGTTCAAGGCGACCGCCAGCCCGCCACTGCCGGACTTCTCCATGCTGGGCGGCATGTCCGAGCCCATCAGGAACGGCGCTTGGCCGTGGGCGAGGGTGACGTGCATGATCCGGTCCTTGGCGGTGGTGGCGACGTCGCCACATCCCTCGGGCGGCGGCGGGCTGCCGGCCGGCGGCGGTGGAGCGTCGCCGTAGGTCATCTGGAACACGTCGCCGCCGAAGACCTGCTTGTAGGTCTCGAAGGCCTGGCGGCAGTCGCCGTTGAAGTTGAGGTACGGGGTGGCTTTCATCGGGTGGTTCTCCGTCAGGGCTGGGTATCGATCCGCGCGCGCAGGCGGTCTTCCTGTTCGCGCAGCTCGGGGGTGAATGCATCGCCAAAATCCTCGGCCTCGAACACCGGCCGCAACTCGACTTCGAAGGTATCGGCATCGGGATTGGGGATCCGCCGGGCCCACTCGACCGCCTCGGCGAACGAGCGCACCTGCAGCAACCAGAAGCCGGCCACCAGGTCCTTCGACTCAGGGAACGGACCTTCCTGTACCTGCGGGCCAGCCGCGCCGAAGCGGACTCGTGCGCCGCGTGAAGTGGGATGCAGGCCCTCGCCGGCCAGCAGGATGCCGGCATCGACCAATTCTTCGTTGAAGGCGCCCATGGCGGCCAGAAGGCGCTCGCTGGGCAGCTCGCCCGCCTCGGAGGCGGGGGTGGCTTTCATCAGGACCATGACGCGCATGGGGGTCTCCACTAAAGGGGCGGAGGAGTTCCGCCTGCTTGTGAAGGCGACGAGCGAACGTGGCGAGGATCGACAGGCCGCGGAAACTTTTTTCAGCTTCCTTCAACCGGGGTGCCGGGGCAGGCGGTAGCCAGGCAGTGTTCGAAGCGCGCGACCATTTCGCGGAACCGGGCTTCACGGCCTTCTCTGGGCCAGCCACTGAAGTGATCCACCACGCGGCCATCCTGCAGCAGGTAGAAGTTGGGGGTGGCCCAGTCGTTGATCATGGGCCAGTCACGCTCATGGCGGGTGAGCAGAATCTCCAGGCCACCGTGGTTGGCGTTCCACTCCCGCAGCTGCGCCAGGTAAAGCGCCTGGCCAACCGGCGCAAGCCGCAGCGTGCGCGTGCGCAGGCCCGTTGGCAGGCCAGGCATGGTTTGCAGGGCGGCCTCGGCGCGCTGGGAGAACGCGCACAGCGGATGCCCGACAATCACCAGGCGGGTGCCGGACAGCGCAGGCGCTACTTCCTCAAGGACATCGGCTTGAGCGGAAACTCGGTAGGCAGAGGCAAGCACCCCACTGGGTGCAGGCCGTAAGAGGGGTACGCGCTCGCGTTCGGCTAGCGGCGCGCTTGCCGCGAAAGCGGCGGCGGCTTCGAACCTCCTGGTCTGGATCAGTGCGCCGAAATAGTGCTTGCCCTCGGACACGCTGAGCGGACGCTTGCGTTCCAGTGCAGAGGCGATCCGTTGCAGGTCGGCAAGATAGCGCGACGAACCGGTGTAGAACACCATCAGGTGCGCCGAGTCGAACAGCGCGGCAAGCGGGTCAGCGTCCAGTCCCGGTAACGCATCCGGGTTCATCAGCGGGCTCAGGTGCGCCGCGTAGAAGTCGGCCAGCCGCCGCTCGCGAATCTTGCTGGCCTCCTCCCGGGTCGCTACTGAGAGCGCCTTCAGCTCGGCAGCAGATGACAGCGCATCGGCCAGAACGCTGCCGCTGCTGCAGAACAGCAACGCCGCCAGGCAGACAGCGAGCGGACCCTGTAGGCGGTGGCCGAACACGCGATGCCGACGACGGCCGACAAACAGGAAAGAGGCCACACAGTGACCTCTTTCAAGCGCCTGGCCACGCGCCGGGCATGGAAGGCGGTGGAACATTCAGCAGCCGCCGGCGACGCAGATGTGTCCCAAGCGCGCCCTGCACGTCCCCTGCCAGCACTCCGAGTCAGCGGAATTCAGCGCGGACAGGCCAGCATCGCGTTTCAACATTGTCGCGACCGATCTACCGGTGCGCGAGTTCGAGGGTTTGAACTTGTCGAGCACGACTGTCAGCGAAAGCTCCGAGCCGAACAGGCGCAGAATCCGGTAGGCATCGAGGAAATCAGCGTTCAGCAGTGGTGTGTAGTCGTAGCTGCCGAGGCCGTTGCCGCCGAAGACCAGGCTGCCGAGAAAGGCGCGGCGATCCTGATGCGTCAACTTTCTCAGCGGCGATTGCAGCGGCTCCTTGGCCAGGTAGGCGTCCAGCGCGGCCTGGTTATTGATGGTGGCCGTGCGCTGGTCGAGCAATTGGCGATCAATCTGGGCGTCGGAGGGCGCTGTCGCCGGGTTGGCCGTCGTCAAGAGCGGAAATGTCGCCAGCAAGATCGCAAGCAGAACCGAATACGATTTCATAACAGATAGCCTCTCGACTGGCGCCTGATTGGCGCCAGCCAAGAATTAGTACGCGATCTGCCGCACGTAAACGCCGATTCTCACGCCGTAGAAGATTAATTCGCCTAGCGTGGGAAATGTCGCATCCCGCCGCGAGCTGCGCCGGCGGGGTATGCGATCAGTGTTGTGGTCTGGCCACCGCGGAACCTGCCCGCTTCACCAACCGCTGCTCCCGCCGCCGCGCCCGCCTGGCCTTCCAACGGTCAGACAGGCACGAGAAGATGACGTACAACGCCGGCGTGCTCAGCAAGGTCAGGCTCTGCGAGATCACCAGGCCGCCGATCATTGCGATGCCCAGCGGACGTCGCAGTTCCGAGCCCTCGCCCAATCCGATCGCCAGCGGCAGCGCGGCCAGGATCGCCACCATCGTGGTCATCATGATCGGGCGGAAGCGCACGATCGAGGCTTCGCGCGCGGCTTCCAGCGGCGATTTGCCGTGCTGGCGCTGCGCCACCAGGGCGAAGTCGATCATCATGATCGCGTTCTTCTTGACGATGCCGATCAGCAGCACCAGCGCGATCATCGAGATCACCGACAGCTCGGTGTTGGTGATGAACAACGCCAGCAGCGCACCCATGCCCGCGGCCGGCAAGGTCGACAGGATCGTGACCGGGTGGATCAGGCTCTCGTAGAGCATGCCCAGCACGATGTACACGGTGAGGATGGCGGCCAGCAGCAGCACGATCATCGAGGTCGGGTTGAGCGCGGCGTTGAAGCCGCCGCCGTCGTCGATGCGGATGCCGTCAGGCATGCGCAGCCCCGATACCGCCGCGGCAATGATCGCATCGGCCTCGCCCGTGCTGACACCGGGGGCGAGGTTGTAGCTCAGGTCCATCGTCGTGTACTGGTTGTCGTGGGTGATCTGCGGCGGCGCCAGGCCGGGCACCTGGTGGGCCACCGCGGTGATCGGCACCATCTGGCCGGCGTTGTTGGGCACGTACACCTGGTCCAGCGCCGCCGGGGTCGCGGTTTGCGAGGGCAGGGCGTTGACCACCACGCTGTACTGGTTGAGGTCGGAGTAGATGGTGGAGATTGAGCGCTGGCCGAAGGCGCCGTACAGCGCGCCATCGATGGCGCCCATCGAGATGCCCATGCGCGAGGCCTTGGCGCGGTCGATCACGATGTTCTGGCGCAGGCCGGCGGTGTCCACGTCGGTGCCGACGTCGCGCAGCTTCGGATTCTGCTTCAGCACCGCCTGTAGCTTGGGCAGCCATTCCTGCAGCTGCGCCAGGTCGTTGCCTTGCAGCGATACCTGGTATTGCGCGCCCTGGCTGGTACCGCCGCCGCCGTCACTGGGCAGGTCCTGGATCGCGCGCAGGCGCAGTTGCAGGTCGGGGTAGCGGTCGGCCTTGGCGCTCAGGCGTGCCAGCACCTGGGCCGTGGTCTCGCGGCGGCCTTCATTGCGGCGCTTGAGCTCGATCGTGAAAGAGGCACTGGACCCCTGGCGGCTGGAACCCAGGCGCGCACCGACGATCTTCACTGCCGGGTCGGCCATCAGCATGTCGGTGATGCGGCGCTGGCGCTCGAGCATGTCGTTGAACGACACCGTGGCGCTGGAGCTGGCGCGGCCCCAGATCAGGCCGGTGTCCTGCGGCGGGAAGCTGCCCTTCTTGACCGCGCCGGCGAGGAAGAAAGTCGCCACGATCAGCAGCAACGGGGTGATGGACAGCAGCAGCGCGTGGCGCAGCGAGAAGTCCAGCGCCTTGGCGTAGATACGCAGGCCGCGGTCCTGCACACGCTCGAGGAATGCGCCCATACGGCCAGGCTTCTCCGGCTGGGCATGGCCGGACAGGAAGCGGCTGCACAGGGCCGGCGTCAGCGTCAGCGAGACCAGCATCGAGACCACGATGGCCGCGACCAGGGTGACGGTGAACTCGCGGAAGAACGCGCCGATCATGCCGCTGGCGAACAGCAGCGGGATGAACACCGCTACCAGCGAGGCGGTGATCGAGACGATGGTGAAGCCGATCTCGCGCGCCCCGGCCAGCGCCGCGTCCATCCGCGACATGCCTTCGTCGAGGTGGCGCATGATGTTCTCGATCACCACGATCGCGTCGTCGACGACGAAGCCAATCGCAATGACCAGGGCCAGCAGGCTGAGGTTGTTGAGGGTGAAGCCGAGTACGTACATCACCAATGCCGAGCCGGCCAGCGACAACGGCACGGTGACCGCCGCGATCAGCGTGGGCGCCAGCCGGCGCAGGAACAGCGCCATCGTCAGCACCACCATGGCCAGCGAGATCAGCAGGGTGATCTGCACTTCGGCCAGCGAGGCGCGAATGGTCGGGGTGCGGTCGAAGTAGGCGTGCATCCGCGTGCCGGGGTGCAGATAGGTCTGCAGCTCGGGGATGGTCGCCTTCACCCGGTCCACGGTCTCGACGATGTTGGCCCCGGCGCGGGTGAACACATACATCACCACCGCCGGCTTGCCGTCGAACCAGGCGGCCTGGTAGGCGTCCTGCTGGCCGTCGTAGACGTTGGCGACATCGCCCAGGCGGATCACCCGGCCGTTGGATTGGGTGGCCAGCGCCAGCTGGGCGAAGTCGGCCGCCTTGGAGACCGAGTCGTTGGCGATGATCGCCATCGTGGTCTTGCCATCGGACAGGAAGCCGGTAGGCGAGGTCACGTTGGCCGCGCGCACGGCGTTGCGCAGGTTGTCCGGGGTCAGCCCGAGCGCGTTGAGCGCGTGCATGTCCACGTCCACGCGCACCGCTGGGGTGGAGGCGCCGGCGATATCCACCGAGGCCACGCCATTGATCTGCCGCAGGCGCTGGGCCAGCAGCGAATCGGCGACGTTGTACAGCTCGTCGGCCGACTGCGTCTGCGAGGTCAAGGCGATGGCGATGACCGGATCGTCGTTCGGGTTGGCCTTCTGGTACATCGGCGTGCCCAGGCCCGAGGGCAGATCGGCCTGCGAGGCATTGATCGCGGTCTGCACGTCCTGTGCGGCCGCATCGATATCGACGTTGCTCTGGAAGATCATGAACACCATGCTGCTGTTCTCCGAACTGGAGGAGCGCATGCGGTCGATGCCCGGCACCTGGCCGAGATGGCGTTCAAGTGGCGCGGTCACGGTGGAGGCCATGGTCGTCGCGTCCGTGCCCGACTGCGTGGCATGGACGAAGATCACCGGGATCTGGATGTTCGGCAGCGCCGCCACGCCCAGGCGCAGGTAGCACATCAGGCCGATCACGAACAGGCCGCACGCCAGCAGCGTGGTGCCGATGGGGCGCTTGATGAAGGGGGCGGAAAGGTTCACGCCTGCTGCACCCTGGTGCGGGTTTCATGCTTGGCGGCGCGACGCTCGCGCCATGCATGCAGGCGGTCGGACAGCCGCTCCATGTACAGGTAGATCACCGGCGTGGTGTACAGCGTCACCAGCTGCGAGAGCAGCAGGCCGCCGACGATGGAGATGCCCAGCGGGCGCCGCAGCTCCGAGCCGATGCCGGTGCCCAGTGCCAGCGGCAGCGCGCCGAGCATGGCCGCGGCGGTGGTCATCATGATCGGGCGGAAGCGCAGCAGGCAGGCGCGGCGGATCGCGTCGTGCGCGGTGGCGCCAGCGCGGCGAGCCTCGATCGCGAAGTCGATCATCATGATCGCATTCTTCTTGACGATGCCGATCAGCAGCACGATGCCGACGATGCCGTCCACCGACAGGCTCAGGCCGCACATCATCAGCGCCAGCAGCGCGCCGACGCCGGCCGGCGGCAGGGTCGAGATGATGGTCAGCGGGTGGATGTAGCTCTCGTAGAGCACGCCCAGCACGATGTAGATCAACACGATCGAGGCCAGCAGCAGCCACACCACGTCGGTCTGGCTGCCGGTGAACTCGGCGGCCTTGCCGACGAACTGCGCATGCACCTGCGAGGGCACTTTCAGTTCTTCGGCGGTGCGCTCGATCGCCTGCACCGCCTGCGACAGCGAAGCCCCCGGAGCCAGGTTGAACGAAATGGTGACCGCCGGCAGCTGCTGCTGATGGCTGACCACCAGTGGCGTGTTGGTGACCTTGGCCTCGGCCAGGGCCGACAACGGAATGATGCTGCCCGCGCCCACGGTGATGCCGGTGTTCTGACTGCCGATACCCGTGGCGGTCGAGGAGTTGGACGAACTCACCTGGCCGAAGGTGGTCGCGTTGGTGCCGGTGAGCGCGCCGCTGCCGTTGCTGGCCACGGCCAGCTGGTTCATCAGCGCGGTGCTGGTGCGGAATTCCGGCGCCACTTCCAGCACCACGCGATATTGGTTGAGCTCGGTGAAGATGGTCGATATCTGGCGTTGGCCGAAGCTGTCGTAGAGGGTGTCGTCGATGGTCTGCATCGGCACGCCCAGCATGCTGGCCTTGTCGCGGTCGATGTTGATCTCCAGCGCGCGGCCGGCGTTGGCGAGGTTGTTGTCCACGTCGGCCAGCTCGGGCAGCTTGCGCAGGGCGTCGGTCATGCGCGTGGCCCACTGCGCCAGCTCGGCGCTGTCCACGCTGGACAGCGAATACTGGTATTCGGTGGCGGCGACGCGGGTATCCAGGGTGACGTCCTGTACCGGCTTGAGGTAGAGCGCGACGCCGGGAATGCCGGCGACTGCCTTCTGCAGGCGCGGCAGGATGTCTTCCAGCGATTCGCGCGCGCTGCGCTCCTTGAGCACGATCGACAACTGGCCCTGGTTGAGCGTCGGGTTCATGGTGCCGGCGCCGATGAAGGCGGCCACGCCGGTTACCGCGGGGTCCTTGCGCAGCGCTTCGGCCACGGCCTGGGTACGCTGCTCCATCTGCGGGAAGGCAACGTTCTGGTCGGCTTGCACCACGCCGGTGATCAGGCCGGTGTCCTGCTCGGGCAGCAAGCCCTTGGGAATGACGACATAGAGGATGACGGTGAGGGCGACCGCGCCGATCGCCACGCCCAGGGTCAGGGCCTGGCGTGCCAGCACCCAGTCCAGGGTGCGCTCGTACAGGCCGACCGTGCGGGTCCACAGGTTGGTCTTGCCGGCGGCGGCCGCGCGTTCGTGTGCGTCTTCGCCTTCGGGCAGTTCGTCCGGCTTGAGCAGGTAGGCGCACATCATCGGCGTCAGCGTCAGCGACACCAGCATCGAGATGACCACCGCGATCGACAGCACCCAGGCGAACTCGTGGAACAGGCGGCCGGTGACGCCCGGCATCAGGATCAGCGGCAGGAATACCGCCACCAGCGAGACCGTCAGCGAGAGCACGGTGAAGCCGATCTGGCGCGCGCCGGTCTCGGCCGCTTCCTTGCCGTCCATGCCTTGCTCGATGTAGCGAACGATGTTCTCGATCATCACGATCGCGTCGTCCACCACGAAGCCGGTGGCCACCACCAGCGCCATCAGCGAGAGGTTGTCCAGCGACATGCCGGCGAAGGCCATCACCCCGAACGTGCCGGCCAGCGACAGCGGCACTGCGATCGAGGGAATGATGGTCGCCCACAGCCGGCGCAGGAACACGAAGATCACCGCCACCACCAGGAAGATGGTCAGGATCAGGGTGAACTTCACCTCATGCACCGAGGCGCGGATGGTTTCGGTGCGGTCGGAAAAGACGTCCAGGCGAACGTCGGCCGGGAGCACCGCCTGCAGCTGCGGCAGGATCGAACGGATCTGCTCGACCGTCTGCACGATGTTGGCGCCGGGCTGGCGGCGGATTTCCAGCAGCACCGCCGGCTTGCCATCGGCCCAGGCCGAAAGCTGGTCGTTCTCCACCCCGTCCACCACCTGGGCGACGTCGCGCAGCCGCACCGGCTTGCCATCCTTGTAGCTGATGATGGTGTCCTTGTAGGCGGCCGCGTCGGTGAGCTGGTCGTTGGTGCCGATGCTGTAGGACTGGGTCTTGCCGTTGAGCGAACCCTTCGGTGCCGAGACATTGGTCTGGGTCAGCGCGCTGCGCAGCGACTCCATGGTCAGGCCCATGTTCGACAGCTGCGCTGGATTGACCTGGATGCGCACGGCCGGACGCACGTTGCCGGCGATCGAGACCAAGCCCACGCCCTGCACCTGCGACAGGCGCTGGGCCAGGATCGAGTCGGCGTAGCGGTTGATCTCGCGCAGCGGCAGCGAATCGGAGGTGAGCTTGAGGGTGAGGATCGCCGCATCGGCCGGGTTCACCCGGTTGTAGACCGGCTGGTAGGGCAGCGAGGACGGCAGGGTGGCCTGGCGAATTGCCGCCTGCACATCCTGCGCGGCGATGTCGATATCCCGGTCCATCGAGAACTGCAGGATGATCGTGGACAGGCCGGCCGAGGAGTCGGAAGTCATCATCTCCAGGCCGGAGATCTGGCCGAACTGGCGTTCCAGCGGCGTGGTGACCAGCGAGGCCATGGTCGCGGCGTTCGCGCCGGGGTACTGGGTGGTGACCACCAGGCTTGGTGCGTCGATTTCCGGCAGCGCGGAGACGGGAAGCTGGCGATAGCCGAGGATGCCCAGCAGAAGCACGCCCGCCATCAACAGCGAGGTGGCAATGGGACGACGGATGAAGAGGGTCGAGAAGCCCACGCGGCTCTCCTGGCTGGGGTTCGGTCAAACAGGGCCGGCGCGACGTGCGCCGGCACGCGGGGACGATGGCGCGGCCACCGTCCCGGGAGGGATCAGCGCGGACCGCCGCCGCGACGGCCACCGCCGCCGTTGCCACGGCCCTTGCCGGCGGCCGCCTTGAGCTCGGCTTCGCTCGGCGGGGCCGGGGTTTCGCCCGGTGCCAGCGCCTGCACCTTGCTGCCTGGCTTGAGCCGGAACTGGCCTTCGGTGACGACCTTCTCGCCGGCCTTCAGGCCGCTGGCGATCTGCACGTTGCTGTCGTCCACTTCCACGCCTTGCTTCACCGCCTGCATCTTGACCGTGCTGTCGGCCTGCACGACGTAGACGTAGTCGCCGTCCGGTCCGCGCTGGACCGCTTGCGCGGGTACCACCACGCCACCGGGGATGCTGCTCAGCTGCAATCGCACGTTGACGAACTGGCCCGGCCACAGCTGGTTGTCGGCGTTATCGAAGATCGCTCGCGCACCGAAGGTGCCGCTGTCGGCGCTGATGCGGTTGTCGATCACATCGAGCTTGCCGCCGGCGCTGATCACGTGCGCATCGCCGCGGTCCAGCGCGGCCACGGTCAAGGGACCCGTGGCCATGCCTTCGCGCACCGGGGTGAGCTGGCGCTCGGGCAGGTTGAAGGAAACGTAGATCGGGTGGATCTGGGTCAGGGTGACGATCGCGGTGCTGGTGCTGACGATGTTGCCCACGTCCACGCCACGGATACCGGCGATGCCGTCGATCGGGGCGGTGATGCGGGTGTACTGCAGCTGCACCTGCGCCGCGCGCAGCGAGGCGTCGTTGGCCGCCACCGCCGCTTCGTACTGCGCCACCTGGTTGCGCTGGGTATCCAGGTCGGTCTTGGACACGTACTGCTGGTATTCGGGGGCGCTGGAGCGGGCGAAATTCGAGCGCGCGGTGGCCAGCAGCGCCTGGTTCTGGCGCTTGGCGGCCGCCGCCTGATCGGCACTGGCCTGCAAGCTGCGGGGGTCGATCTGCGCGAGCAGCTGGCCCTTCTTCACCGCTTCGCCTTCCTTGAAGTTGATGCTCATCAACTGGCCGCCGACCTGCGGATTGACGGTGACAGTGTTCAATGCCGTCACAGTTCCCAACGCATTGGCATAAACCGGCACTTCCTGCGACGCCGCCGGCACCGCGGTGACCGGTACCGGGCCGCTGTCCTGCTCCTCGCCGCCCTGCGCGCCTGCGCTGCTGCCCGGCTTGTCCTGGCCACGGCCCTCATGGCCCCCGCCTCGCAGCATCTTGGCGCCAATGGCCAGCACGACGACCACTGCCACCACGAGCAGCGAGATCTTCCAGAAACGCGACATTCGACAACTCCTGAGGGCGGGGGAGGGGCGGGTGACCACCCCGGACAAGCGCGCAAGCTTATCGCCGGTCGGTGGCGATTGGACCATGACTGACGGGCCATTCAGACCACGCGCGGTGACATTGGTTCATGTGCCCACCTACCCGGCAACGCACGGGCGGGGGATCGGTTGACCGCTGGGTCATATCCGCCGGCGCGGGCGTGGATTAGATTGTCGGCTTCAGATTGTCCGTTCGCCACTCCGAGAGGATCCGTGATGCCCCACCCGCGCGTCTGGGCCGGTGCCCTGTTGTTGTCCTTGCCCTGCCTGGCCACCGCCGCGCCGGCCGAGCGTCCCGAGGTGACCGCCGCCGCGGCCAAGCTGCAGGCGCAGGTGGTGAGCTGGCGCCGCGACTTCCACCAGCACCCGGAATTGTCCAACCGCGAAGAGCGGACCTCGGCCCAGGTCGCCACGCATTTGCGCAAGCTCGGCCTCAAGCCGCGGGTGGGCATTGCCCACCACGGCGTGGTGGCGATCATCCAGGGCGGGCTGCCGGGGCCGAAGATTGCCCTGCGCGCCGACATGGACGCATTGCCGGTGACCGAGCAGACGGGGCTGCCGTTCGCCTCCAAGGTCACCAGCGAATACCGCGGCGAACCGGTCGGGGTGATGCATGCCTGCGGCCATGACGCCCACACGGCGATCCTGCTCGGCGTGGCCGACGCCCTGGTGGCGATGAAGGCGCAGCTGCCGGGCCAGGTGATGCTGATCTTCCAGCCTTCCGAAGAGGGCGCGCCGGGCAACGAAGAGGGTGGCGCCTCGTTGATGCTGAAGGAAGGCCTGTTCGCCGACTTCAAGCCGGAGGCGGTGTTCGGCCTGCACGTGTTCTCCAGTGTCCAGGTGGGCCGGATCGCGGTCCGCGGCGGGCCGCTGATGGCGGCTTCGGACCGCTTCAATATCAAGGTCATCGGCCGCCAGACCCATGGTTCGGCGCCGTGGAACGGCATCGACCCGATCGTCGCCAGCGCCGACCTCATCAGTGCCGCGCAAACGGTGGTCAGCCGCCAGGCCAATATCGCCAAGCAACCGGCGGTGGTGAGCTTTGGCGCGATCAAGGGCGGCATCCGCTACAACATCATTCCCGACCAGGTGGAGATGGTGGGCACGATCCGCACCTTCGACGAGGGCATGCGGCAGAAGATCTTCGCCGACCTGAAGAATGTCGCCGAGCACACCGCTGCGGCCCACGGCGCGCGCGCCGAGGCCCAGGTGCCGGACCAGGACGGCAACCCGGCCACCATCAACGACCCGGCACTGACCGCGAAGATGCTGCCGAGCCTGCAGGCGGTGGTCGGCGCCGGCAACGTATACGAGCCGCCGCTGCAGATGGGCGCGGAGGACTTTTCCTTCTACGCCCGCGAAGTGCCGGGGCTGTTCTTCTTCGTCGGCGCGACCTCGGCCGGGATCGATCCGGCGACCGCGCCCAGCAACCACTCGCCCAAGTTCCTGCTGGACGAGAAGGCGCTCGATGTGGGGCTGCGCTCGTTGCTGCAGGTGTCGCTGGATTACCTGCACGCCGGGGCCCCGGGCTGAGCCGCGTTTCGGCGTGGAGTTCAGCCCCGCGGCCGTAAAATGGACGCATGAACACCCCCGCCGATTCCAGCCTCGGGCGCGAGGTCGCTTACCCGACCCAGTACGACCCCTCCTTGCTGTTCCCGATCCCGCGGCTGCCCAGCCGCGAGGCGGTCGGGATCGATCCGGCGGCGTTGCCGTTCGTCGGCCATGACCGCTGGCACGCCTACGAACTGGGCTGGCTGGATGCGCACGGCAAACCCTGCGTGGCCACCGCCACCCTGCAGGTGCCGCACGACTCGCCGAACCTGATCGAATCCAAGTCGCTCAAGCTGTACCTCAACTCGCTCAACAGCAGCCGCTTCAACAGCGCCGAGGCGGTTCGTGAAAGCATCGCGACCGATCTGTCGGCGCGCGCCGGCGCGGCGGTCACGGTCGAGTTCGGCCTGCCGCCGGTGGATGATGTCGGGCTGTTGGCGGCCGGGGCGGTGTCGATCGATGGGCTGGACGTCAGCATCGACGACTATGGCCCGCCGAACGCCAGCCACCTGCGCACCCGCGCGGGAGACGTGGTGGAGCAGACGCTGGTCTCGGCGCTGCTGAAATCAAACTGCCCGGTCACCGGCCAGCCGGACTGGGCCAGCGTCAGCGTGCGCTACCGCGGCGCACCGATCGATCCCGAAGGCTTGCTGCGCTACCTGGTGAGCTACCGCGACCACGCCGAATTCCACGAGCAGTGCGTGGAGCGAATCTTCCACGACCTGGTGCGCTGCTGCGCGCCGCAATGGCTGGTGGTCGAGGCGCGCTACACCCGTCGCGGTGGGCTGGACATCAACCCATGGCGTGCCTCGGCGCACGCGCCGGCGCCACCCGCTGGACGCGATGAGCGACAGTAACAACCGCAACTGAAGGCGCACGCTGGCATTCACGCTGGCGCGATCCGCTTTTAACGTTTGCCGTGCAACCGTGACTTCCACGATGTGGCATCACGGAACCTGCCCATGACCAGCAATGACAAGAAGGCCGATTTTTCCGGTGTGACCTCCAAGGTCGACAGCACCGCCGAAGTCGTGCCGAAGGCCGATTTCTCCGGCGTGACTTCCCGCGTGGACAGCACCGCCGAGATCGTCGGCGAGCAGACCTACACAGTGCAGAAGGGTGACTCGCTGTCGAAGATCGCCAAGCAGCATTACGGCGATGCCAACGCCTGGCAGCAGATTTTCCAGGCCAATCGCGACGTGCTTGAAGACCCGGACAAGATCTTCCCCGGCCAGACCCTGCGCCTGCCGGCCAGGGCCTGACCCTACGACCGCCATACCCGCGAACGCTTCGTATCCGGAAGGAGACCCTATATGCAGAACGCCACGCTTTCCCGAGCCCTGGTCATTGGCCTGGCCGCCAGCTTCGCGCTGGTCGGTTGCAAGAAAAAGGACGAGACCAGCGAGATGACAGCACCGCCGGCCACGGCCCCTGCGGCGACCACGCCGACGGCCCCGGCGACACCGACGGCACCCGCCACCCCGGCGGCGGTCACGGTCAGCAGCGTCACCGTGGGCAACACCGCGGCCGCGGACAAGAGTGTCGCGCCGATGTCCACGCTGGCCAGCAAGGACAAGATCGTGGTGTCGGTGAAGACCGAGGGCACGGCCAGCAACGCCAACCTCGGTGTGCGCCTGACTTTCCAGGATGGCCAGGTGGCCGGTGAGCAGAGCGCCACGCTCAACACCACCGGATCGGAAACCACCAATGTCGAATTCACCAACGCCAACGGGTGGCCGGCCGGCACCTATACCGCACAGGTCACCGTCGACGGACAAGCGGCTGGAATGCCGCAGGAGTTCGTAGTGAAGTAAGGGCAGCGCCCCGCCGACTCTCTCCCGGCGGACGTTGTATGTGAGGCGCGGCGAAAGCTGCGCCTCTTTTTATTTGGCCGTGCGGTTGGTTCTATGGCGTGCGGCGTGGGCGCCGTTCCGGCGGTTAGGGGCTTCGCGCCGTCGGGCAGACGTGCTGTCCGACTAACCGCGTCCGCACCGTGCGCCGCCGTATCCCCGGCGCCTTTGCCCGCGAACGACCAAACGGCGACAATGGCGTGCTTGCCCGGTCTTGGGTGACGTCGTAACTCAGCAAGAGCGCAAGGCAGATGACTACGCCTTGCGCCTGCCCGCGTCGTCGACACCGGGTTCCCCTCCCGCAGCAGAAGCCGAGTCACGCTGATCATGTCGAACACCCCGAAGATCCTCTACACCCTCACGGACGAGGCGCCGTATCTGGCCACCCAGTCGCTGCTGCCGATCATCGATGCCTACACCAACACCGCCGGCATCGTGGTCGAGACCCGCGACATTTCACTGGCCGCGCGCATCCTGGCGCAGTTCCCCGATCTGCTCGATGAGAAGACCGCCGACGATCTCGCCGAGTTGGGCGAGCTGGCGACCCGGCCGGAAGCCAATATCATCAAGCTGCCGAATATCAGCGCCTCGGTGCCGCAGCTGATGGCGGCGATCAAGGAGCTGCAGTCGCAGGGTTTCAAGCTGCCGGAGTATCCGGACGCGCCGAAGAACGAGCAGGAAAAGGACATCAAGGCGCGCTACGACCGGGTCAAGGGCAGTGCGGTCAATCCGGTGCTGCGCGAGGGTAATTCGGATCGCCGCGCGCCGCTGTCGGTGAAGAATTTCGCGCGCAAGCATCCGCATCGCATGGGCAAGTGGAGCGCTGATTCCAAGTCGCACGTTGCGCACATGGAGAACGGTGATTTCTTCGGTAGCGAAAAGTCGGCGACGTTGGCGGCGGCCGGTGCGCTGAAGATCAGCGTGGTGGGCGCCGATGGCCAGACCCGCGTGCTCAAGGACAAGGTGGCGGTGAAGGCCGGCGAGATCGTCGATGCCGCGGTGATGAGCCGCAAGGCGCTGGCGAGCTTCATCGATGCGCAGATCGCCGATGCCAAGGCCAAGGACGTGCTGTTCTCGGTGCACCTGAAGGCGACCATGATGAAGGTCTCCGACCCGGTGATGTTCGGCGTGGTGGTGGGCGAGTTCTATCGCGATGTGCTGGCCAAGCACGCCGAGGCACTGAAGTCGGTGGGCTTTGATGCCAACAACGGCATCGGTGACCTGTACGCACGTATCGGCAGCCTTCCGGCGGCGCAGCAGGAGCAGATCAAGGCCGACCTGCAGGCCGAGTACGCGCAGCGCCCGGGCGTGGCGATGGTGAACTCGGACAAGGGCATCACCAATCTGCACGTGCCCAGCGATGTGATCGTCGACGCCTCGATGCCGGCGATGATCCGCGACTCCGGCCAGATGTGGAATGCCGAAGGCAAACTGCAGGACACCAAGGCAGTGATCCCCGACCGCTGCTATGCCGGCGTGTACCAGGTGGTGATCGAAGACTGCAAGGCCAATGGCGCGTTCGACCCGGCCACCATGGGCAGCGTGCCCAATGTCGGCCTGATGGCGCAGAAGGCCGAGGAATATGGTTCGCACGACAAGACCTTCATCATTGCCGATGACGGCAAGGTCCAGGTCACCGACGAGCAGGGCCAGCTGGTGTTCGAGCATGCGGTGGAAGCCGGCGATATCTGGCGCATGTGCCAGACCAAGGACGCGCCGATCCAGGACTGGGTGAAGCTGGCGGTCGAGCGCGCGCGCTTGAGCAACACGCCGGCGGTGTTCTGGCTGGACAAGGCACGCGCGCACGACGCGCAGGTCATCGCCAAGGTCGAGCAGTACCTCAAGCAGCACGACACCAGCGGCCTGGATATCCGCATCCTGCCGCCGGTGGAAGCGACCCGGGTGTCGCTGGAGCGCATCCGCAAGGGCCAGGACACCATTTCGGTGACCGGCAACGTGCTGCGTGACTACCTCACCGACCTGTTCCCGATCATGGAGCTGGGCACCAGCGCCAAGATGCTCTCGATCGTGCCGCTGATGGCGGGCGGCGGTCTGTTCGAGACCGGTGCCGGTGGCTCGGCGCCCAAGCATGTGCAGCAGTTCACCGAAGAGGATTACCTGCGCTGGGACTCGCTCGGCGAATTCCTGGCCCTGGCCGCTTCGCTCGAACACCTCGGCAACCGCTATGACAACGCCGCGGCGAAGGTGCTGGCCAAGGCGCTGGACGCAGCCAACGGGCAGATCCTGGACAACAACAAGTCGCCGGCGCGCAAGGTCGGCGAGATCGACAACCGCGGCAGCCACTTCTACCTGGCGCTGTACTGGGCGCAGGCGCTGGCGGCACAGGACGAGGATGCCTCGCTGAAGGCCAAGTTCGCGCCGTTGGCCAAGTTGCTGGCGGAGAACGAGCAGAAGATCGTCGCTGAACTCAACGGTGCGCAGGGCAAGCCGGTGGACATCGGCGGCTACTATCGTCCCGACCTGAGCAAGGTGGCCGCGGCAATGCGCCCCAGCCCGACCTTCAACCAGGCCCTGGCGACCTTGAAGGCCTGAGTGAACGCGCCGCGGCCTCGCGGCGACAGGCAATCAGCACGCCCCGTGTCTCCGGACACGGGGCTTTCTTTTTGGCCGCCTCACTATCCATATGCAAATTCGGCAAAAACACCGCTGCTGTGGTTCGAATCACTGCCAATGCGCGCCGACGTCCCGTAACCTCCTCAAGGTTGGCGCCAGGTAACCGGCGCAGGACTACAGCGGTAGCCAGGAAGGCTGCCGCGGGAGAAGGTGCCAGGAGGCGCCGGGCGAGGGATACGCCGGCAGGACCGGTCAGGAACGACCGACGAATCGAGCAGGGGCGGGGCATCGAACGATGCCCCATGGACGGACACCGGGCGTGTGCCAAACACGCGACGCCAAGGGATTGATCCCGGCGCGCCGGCGCCTGCGCGATCGGCAGGGACGCATGCGATTGGCTCCAGCGGGCACACGGAAGTGCTGCTGGATTTTCGCGCGTGCGCAGTGCGCGCCGCCGGGCCCGGCCGGCAACCACTCAACGGAACGGCGACAGCGCCGTAAGCACTCGTGCCATGCGTGCCTGGCGCGCCCGCACCCGGTCGCGTGGATGCAGGTGCGGATGGGTCGCGCCTTTCTTCTTTTCCGGCTCGGCCTCGAACGGGTGGCCCGGCGCCAACTTGCGCGCCAACTCCTCGTTGGTCACGAAGCCGTGGTGGAACATCAGGTCGTTGAAGATGCGCATGTCCGTGCCTCCACTTGAGTGGATTTGATATTGAGCGCACTCTGGAGGTGCGAAAAGCGAGCTTTTCGCAAGCCAGGTTTGAATTGAATTCAAGGCCAAGCCATGTCGAGAGCGCCGTTGCATGCCCTGCAAAGCTTCGTCACCGCGGCGCGAATGGGCAATCTTTCGCGTGCGGCCGAGTCGATGCACCTGACAGTGAGCGCGCTCAGCCACCAGATGCGCACGCTGGAACAGCGCCTGGGCTATCCGCTGCTGCAGCGGCATCCGCGCGGCGTGCGCCCCACGCCTGAAGGGCAGCGCTTGCTGGAGCGTATCGGGCCGCACCTGGAGGCGATCGCGCGCGAGGTGCAACCGTTTGCCGCGCGTCGCGACGACGTCCTGACCCTGAGCGTTACCCCGTCGATGGCCTCGGCGTGGCTGGTGCCGCGGCTGGGCCAGTTCTTCGCCGCCCATCCGCAGGTGGAAATCAGCTTGCTTTCGAGCACGCGGGTGGTCGATTTCGAGCGCGAGTTTCAGGTGGATGCGGCCTTGCGGGTAGGCAAAGGCCAGTGGCCGGGCGTGACCTCCGAAGCCTTGTTCGACGAATGGCTGGTGCCGATGGCCAGTCCGGCCCTGATCGCGCGCATGGGCGGTATCGGCCAACGGCCGCTGTCGCAATGGCCGTTGTTGGGGGACCCCGACGGCGAGTGGGAGCGCTGGTTCGCACTGGCCGGAGGCGAGCCGCCGGCGCGCTTCGTCGCGGTGTTCGATGATTCGGAGGCCCACCACCGTGCCGCCCTGGATGGTGTTGGCGTTGCGCTCGGGCGGCTGACCCGTGCGCGCTTGCTGATCGACTCCGGGCAGCTGTCGCCGCTGTCGCCGCACCGCCTGCAGACCCGCTACTCGCACTACCTGGTGTACCCGGAGCGCACCGCGCGCCATCGCGGTTTCATCGACTTCCGGCGCTGGCTCGCGAGCCAGGCACAGGAGCATGTGCGGCACATGCAGGTCGCGCTGCAACCGCCGGCCGCCGCGCCTGCGGCAGGGCGCAAGCGCCGGACGACTGCGCCGCCCGCACGGCGCTGAGTACACTGCCGGCCATGCCCCCCGCCCTGCAGCCACCGCAAGCCGAACGCCGTGCCGAAGCCATCGGCAGGACCATCTTCGAGGCGTTCGAGGACTACCACGCGCGCTTCTCGGAGATCACCTGTCGTGCCAAGGACCGCTTCGAGCAGCGTGACTGGAGCGGCGCGCGCGAGGATGCGGTGGAGCGCATCGCGCTGTACGACCAGTGCATTGGTGAATGCATGCTGCGCCTGCGCGCGGTGCTGCTGGGGCAGGCGCATGACCGGGCGTTGTGGATCCGTGCGCGCGAGCACTACGCCGCGCTGCTCGAAGGCCTGATCGACCAGGAGCTCTACAAGACCTTCTACAACACCCTGACCCGGCGTTACTTCCGTACCCAGGGTGTGGACGCACGAATCGAATTCGTCGCCCTGGACATCGAGCCGACCGATGCGATTACCCATCCTGTCGCCCACCACAGCTACGCGGTCTCGGCGGGGCGGCTGACCGAAGTGCTGATGCGGGTATTGGGCGACTATCCCTTCGTCGTGCCCTATGCGCACCGCACGCGCTGCGCAGCCGCCATCGCGGTACGCCTGCACGATGACCTGGCGCACTGGGGCGAACATCCGGTGCGCGGCATCGAACTGCTGGACACCGTGTTCTACCGCGAGCGCCGCGCCTATCTGGTCGGGCGGGTGTTCGGCGAACATCGCTTCTCGCCCTGCGTGATCGCGCTGGTCAACGACGATGCCGGGCTGCGCGCGGAGGCGGTACTGACCCGTCGCAGCGATGTAGCGCAACTTTTCAGCAATTCGCGCAGTTATTTCCAGGCCGACCTGGATACCGTGGGTGATGCGGTGGTGTTCCTGCGCAGCCTGCTCACGCACAAGCCGATCGACGAGCTCTACACCATGCTTGGCCGTGCCAAGCAGGGCAAGACCGAGCGCTACCGCACCTTCTTCCGCCACTTCGACACGCTGCCAAGCGAGCAAATGGTGCAGGCCGAAGGCACGCCCGGCATGGTGATGGCCGTGTTCACCCTGCCGAGCTATCCGCTGGTGTTCAAGCTCATCCGGGACCGCTTCGCGTATCCGAAGAAGATGAGCCGCGAGGACGTGGAGGGCAAGTACGAACTGGTGTTCCAGCTCGACCGGATCGGCCGCCTGCTCGACGCGCAGCCTTACCGGTTCCTGCGGTTTCCGCGCGCGCGCTTCTCGCCTGCGCTGTTGCAGGAGCTGCGCGAAACCTGTGCCTTGAGCATGAGCGAAGAGGGCGAGGACCTCATCTTCGACCTGTGCTACATCCAGCGTCGCCTGCGCCCGCTCAACCTGTACCTGCGCGAGCAACTGCCCGAGGCCGGGCGTGCCGCCGCATTGGACTACGCGCAGGCGATCAAGGACATGGCGCGCAACAACATCTTTCCCGGCGACATGCTGCTGAAGAACTTCGGCATCACCCGCCACCAGCGCGCCGTGTTCTACGACTACGACGAGTTGTGCCTGATCACCGACTGCCACTTCCGCGACTGGCCACAGGCCAGCAGCTATGAGGAGCAGATGGCAGCCGAGCCCTGGTTCCACGTCGGACCCAACGACGTCTTCCCGGAGCGGTTCCCTCTGTTCATGGGCTTGCCGGCCTCGCAGCTGGAGGCGGTGCGGCAGGTCCATGGCGAACTGTTCGACCCGCAGTGGTGGCGCGCGCTGCAGGCGCGGCTGCGTGAGGACGATTACCCCGATACGCCGCCCTATGCGGAGCGGTTGCGGTTGGCGTGATTGCGCCGCCGCTCGCGCTGCGCTGTAATCGGCGCTGCATCTACCTCAAGGAGCATGGTCATGACGAAGGGAGTTCGTACGCTGGCGCTTGCAGCCGCACTGGGTGTTGTCTTCGTGCCGACCTACGCGGCGGCCGGTTCCGGTGCCAGCCCGGCGAGCGTGCGCAAGCAAATCGAGTCCAGCATGGTGGTGTCGGGCCGGATTGATATCGAGCCCGATGGCTCGGTCTCCAGGCTGGACCTGGATCACGAAGACCAATTACCGGATGGCGTGATCAAGCTCGTCCGCGGCAACGCCATGCAGTGGAAATTCGAGCCGGTGGAACGTGATGGTCACCTGGTCAAGGCGCGCGCGCCCATGAACCTGCGCGTGGTGGCCAAGAAGCTGGACAACGGCGACTACCAGGTTGCCTTGCGCGGGGTGAGCTTCGAGCGCTACGACGCCAAGGACCCGACGGGCCTGGGCACTATCAACATGGGGCCACCGCGCTATCCCACCTCCGCGTTCCGTGCTGGCGCCGGCGGGACGGTGTATCTGGCAGTGAAGGTGGGCGGCGACGGACGAGTCGAGGACGCCGTGGCCGAGCAGGTGAACCTTCGCATCATCGCCGCGGAGGGTGATATGCAGCGGCTACGCAAGGCTTTTGCCGACAGCGCCATCGACGCTGCGCGTCAGTGGAGATTCCGCGTTCCCACGCAAGGTGCAGAGGCCGACAAGCCGTTCTGGAATGTGCGCGTGCCGGTGAGCTACGCGCTCAGCCGGGACGATCCGCAGCCCTATGGAAAGTGGGTCGCCTACGTCCCCGGCCCACGCCAGCCGGCACCCTGGTCGCAGGCCGGGAAGAATGGCGCCAGTTTCCTGCCCGATACCCTGGCAGAGGGCGGCGTCTACCTCGCCGACAGCCAAGCCCCGCGATTGCTGACACCCCTGCAAGGCGGCTGAGCGTTCCACCGCCACACAGCAAAACGCCCCGCACAAGCGGGGCGTTTGCTATCCAGCGAAGCCCAGAGGCTCAGCGCTTCATCGAATTGAAGAACTCGTCGTTGGACTTGGTGCTCTTCATCTTGTCGAGCAGGAATTCCATCGCCGCGGTCTCGTCCATCGGGTGCAGCAGCTTGCGCAGGATCCAGATCTTCTGCAGCAGCTCCGGCTCGATGAGCAGGTCTTCGCGGCGGGTGCCCGAACGGTTGATGTCGATGGCCGGGTACACGCGCTTTTCGGCGATACGGCGGTTCAAATGCACTTCGCTGTTGCCGGTGCCCTTGAACTCTTCGTAGATCACCTCGTCCATCTTGCTGCCGGTCTCGACCAGCGCCGTGGCGATGATGGTCAGCGAGCCGCCTTCTTCAACGTTGCGCGCAGCACCGAAGAAGCGCTTCGGACGATGCAGCGCGTTGGCGTCGACGCCGCCGCTGAGCACCTTGCCCGAGCTGGGGACCACGTTGTTGTACGCACGGGCCAGGCGGGTGATCGAATCGAGCAGGATCACCACGTCCTTCTTGTGCTCGACCAGGCGCTTGGCCCGCTCGATCACCATTTCGGCGACCTGCACGTGGCGCGCGGCCGGCTCGTCGAAGGTCGAACTGATGACCTCGCCGCGCACGGTGCGCTGCATTTCCGTCACTTCTTCCGGACGCTCGTCGATCAGCAGCACGATCAGGTGCACGTCGGGATGGTTGGTGGTGATCGCCGTGGCGACCTGCTGCATCAGGATCGTCTTGCCGGCCTTGGGCGGCGACACGATCAAGGCACGCTGGCCTTTGCCCTGTGGCGCCATCAAATCCAGGATGCGGCCGGAAATGTCTTCCGACGAACCGTTGCCGCGTTCCAGGGTGAAGCGCTTGCGCGGGAACAGCGGGGTCAGGTTCTCGAACAGCACCTTGTTCTTGGACGCTTCCAGCGGCTCGCCATTGATCGTGTCGATCGTGGACAGCGCGAAGTAGCGCTCGCCGTCCTTGGGGAAGCGGATGCGGCCGGACAGGTAGTCGCCGGTGCGCAGGTTGAAGCGGCGGATCTGGCTGGGCGAGATATAGGTATCGTCCGGGCCGGCCAGGTAGCTGGCCTCGGCCGCGCGCAGGAAGCCAAAGCCGTCGGGCAGGATCTCCAGCACGCCGTCGGCGGCGACGCCGTCACCGTGGCGGGTCAGCACCTTGAGCAGGGCGAAGATCACGTCCTGCTTGCGGGCGCGGGCGACGCCGTCCTGGATGCTCAGCTGCTCGGCGATATCCAGCAGCTTCTGCGCCGGCATCTGCTTGAGGTCGCTCAGCGAGTAGATCGGGAAGCCTTCCGGCACGTTGGCGGCCGGACGCGGCGGCTGGTTCTGGAAGTTGTCGCCGCCGTCGCTGGGCAGGCCACCGCCGTTCTCATCGCGGTAGCGGTCGCGCTGGCGATCGCGGCGATTGCGGAAGCGGTCGCGGCGGTTGCCCTGGCCTTGGCCCTGCCCCTGCGCGTTCTGGTTCTGGTTGTTCTGGTTGTTCTGGTTGTTCGGGCCGTTGCCACGCTGACCTTGGCCACCCTCGCGCGGCTCGCCGGACGAATCGGCGGCGGCGGGCGCAGGTGCCTCGGCCGCGGACGGCGCCTCCGGCGCGGCGCGCGGGGCGTCGGCGGGGGGGCTGGGCGGCAACGGTAGAGCGGACTGGGGCGTGGACGCGGCAGTGTCGCTGGCGCCTTCGGCGGCGGCCTTGCTGACGCGCGTCTTGCGCACGCGCTTTTCGACGGGGGCGTCGACGCTCCCGGTTTCGGAAGAAGTATTCTCGGACAAGTGCTTGATTCCTCGCTAAGGATGCGAGCGCCCGGCGGGGGCGAACTGTGGGTGGTCGGGGAGTCTGGAGAAGAGTTTCCAGCGGGTGCGGCGCGCTCGTGGCGGCCGGATGGACTGACGTTAACACCGCCCCGTCAAGGCGCGCAAGCGGCGCGGTGCCACTTGATTGAAGTGATTCAAGTGCCGGCAGGGTGCCGGCGGACTTCGCCCGCCTGGACGGGCGAAGTCGGTGGACCTCAGGCGACGGCGCCGCCCAGGGTCTTGTCGATCATCTGGGTCAGCTGGCCCTTGCCAACCGCCCCGATCTGCGACGCCTGGACCTGGCCGTCCTTGAACAGCAGCAGCATCGGGATCGAGCGCACGTGGTACTTCACGGCCAGGGCGCGGTTCTCGTCCACGTTGACCTTGGCCACCTTCAACTTGCCGTCATAGGTGCTGGCCAGCTCGTCCAGCACCGGGGCGATCATCTTGCACGGGCCACACCATTCGGCCCAGAAATCCACCAGTACGGGCTCGCCCGACTGCAGGACCGCGTTTTCGAAATCGGCTTCGCCGACGTGTAGAACCTTGTCGCTCACTTTGGTCTCCTGGGAACCCGGGCGGACCCGGAAACCGGGCCAGCCGCTACATTGCGGTAAACTGGGGTATTGCGCGGCCGATTCAAGCCACTTTCTGAAGCCGCGCTGTCCGGTGCAAGGGCCGCAGTTTGCGACGCTGCCGGTATCGATGCAAGCCGCGTCCGGGCCCCTCCGGGTGCCTCAAGAAGATGGAATGATGAGCGATAAACCGCTGACTGATTTGACTTTTTCCACGTTTGACCTGCACCCGGCGCTGCTCGCCGGCCTCGAAGGCGCAGGGTTCACACGTTGCACTCCCATCCAGGCGCTGACCCTGCCGGTGGCCCTTCCCGGCGGCGATGTCGCCGGCCAGGCCCAGACCGGCACCGGCAAGACCCTGGCCTTCCTGGTCGCGGTGATCAACCGCCTGCTGACCCGCCCGGCGCTGGCCGACCGCAAGCCGGAAGACCCGCGCGCCCTGATCCTGGCCCCGACCCGTGAACTGGCGATCCAGATCCACAAGGACGCGGTGAAGTTCGGCTCCGACCTCGGCCTGCGCTTTGCGCTGGTCTACGGCGGCGTCGACTACGACAAGCAGCGCGAACTGCTGCAGCAGGGCGTGGACGTGATCATCGCCACCCCCGGCCGCCTGATCGACTACGTCAAGCAGCACAAGGTGGTTTCGCTGCATGCCTGCGAAGTCTGCGTGCTGGACGAAGCCGACCGCATGTTCGACCTGGGCTTCATCAAGGACATCCGCTTCCTGCTGCGGCGCATGCCCGAGCGCGGCACCCGGCAGACGCTGCTGTTCAGCGCCACCCTCAGCCACCGCGTGCTGGAGCTGGCCTACGAATACATGAACGAGCCGGAAAAGCTCGTGGTCGAGACCGAGAGCATCACCGCCGCGCGCGTGCGCCAGCGCATCTACTTCCCCTCCGACGAGGAGAAGATCCCGCTGCTGCTCGGCCTGCTGTCGCGCAGCGAGGGCTCGCGGACCATGGTGTTCGTCAACACCAAGGCATTCGTCGAGCGCGTGGCGCGCTCGCTGGAGCGGGCCGGCTACCGGGTCGGCGTGCTGTCCGGCGATGTGCCGCAGAAGAAGCGCGAGACCTTGCTCAACCGCTTCCAGAAGGGCCAGCTCGAGATCCTGGTCGCCACCGACGTGGCCGCGCGCGGCCTGCACATCGACGGCGTCAACTACGTCTACAACTACGACCTGCCGTTCGATGCCGAGGACTACGTCCACCGCATCGGCCGTACCGCGCGCCTGGGCGCCGAGGGCGACGCGATCAGCTTCGCCTGCGAGCGCTATGCGATGAGCCTGCCGGACATCGAGGCCTACATCGAGCAGAAGATCCCGGTCGAGGCCGTCACCGCCGAAGTGCTGACCGCGCTGCCGCGGGCCGCGCGTGCGCCGGTGGCCGGTGAGGAAGAGGGCGAGAACGAGAGCGTCGGTTCGATCTTCCGCGAGGCCCGCGAAGCGCGTGCCGCCGAGGAGGAGCGTCGCGGGGGTGGTCGTTCGGGTCCGGGTGGCCGTTCCGGCGGCGCCGGAGCCGGCGGCCGTGGCCGCGGCGAGCGTCGCGAAGGCGGTGCCGGCGGTGCCGATGGCAAGCCGCGGCGTCCGCGCACGCCGCGTCCAGAAGGCGAAGTGGCCGCCGCGGCCAGCGACGTGGCCGCCAAGCCGGTGGTGGCGCCAGTAGCCGCCGCGCGCCAGGCGGCGCCGGAAACCGCGGCCGATGGCGAGGGCAACCGCACGCGCAAGCGCCGCCGCCGTCGCCATGGCAAGCCGGTCGACGCTGCCGCCGCCGAGGCCGCAACGGCAACCGCCGCGCCGCCCGCACCGCGCAAGCCGATCCAGGTGATGGCCAACAAGCCGGTGCTGCCGCCGACCAATTCGTTCCTGACCCGCCTGGGTCGCAAGCTGCGTTCGCTGGTCTCCAGCGACTGAGCCGGCCGGGGACGGACGCAGCAGTTGGGGCGATTGCCGGCGGTGCAATCGGTGATCGCTCCGGCATAATTGCTGAATGACCGTCCTGCGCTTCGACAACGTCAGCAAGCAATACGCCGGGGGCCACCAGGCCCTTGTCGATGTCAGTTTCGAAGTCGGCGCCGGTGAGATGTTGTTCGTCACCGGCCATTCGGGCGCGGGCAAGAGCACGCTGCTCAAGCTCATCCATCTCAGCGAACGCCCCAGCCGCGGCGCCGTGATCTTCGGCGAGCGCAACCTGTTGAAGGTGCGCGGCGGCCGCATCCCGCTGCATCGGCGCGAAGTCGGCGCGGTCCACCAGGACCACCGCCTGCTGCATGACCGCAGCATCGCCGAGAACGTCGCGCTGCCGCTGATCCTGCGCGGCACCCGGCGTGCCGAGATCGGCAAGCGGGTGCGCTCGGCGCTGGAACGCATCGGCCTGGCGCATCGCGAGAAGGCCCTGCCTTCGCAATTGTCCGCCGGCGAGCAACAACGCGTGGGCATCGCCCGCGCGATCGTGGCCGAGCCGCGCCTGCTGGTGGCCGACGAGCCTACCGGCAACCTCGATCCCACCTTGGCGGCGGAAATCATGCAGCTGTTCGCCGAGTTGCCCGAGCGTGGCACCAGCGTGCTGGTGGTCAGCCATGACCTGGCGCTGCTCAAGCAGATGCGCAAGCGCGTGCTGGTGCTCGACCACGGGCGCCTGGTAGATGACATCTCGCCGCAGGACCTGGCCGAATGAACAACGCGACGCAGACCGCCGCGCCGTCCCGCTTGTCGGTGTGGATCGACCACCACGTCCACAGCATCGCCTTCAGCCTCGGCCGCGCGCTGCGCAAGCCGTGGGCGACGCTGCTGACGATCATGGTGATGGCGCTGGCGCTGGCCTTGCCGCTCGGGTTGTCGATCGCCCTGGACAACCTGCGGCACCTGGCTGGCAGCGTGCAACAGACGCGCGACATCAAGGTCTTCCTCAAGCACGAGATCGACGCGGCCGCCGCCGAGGCGCTGGCCGGGCAATGGCGCGGGCGCGCCGATGTGGCCGGCGTGGCCGTGCGCACCCCGGCCCAGGGCCTGGCCGAGCTGCGCCAGAGCGCGCAGCTGGACGAGGCGATCGATGCGCTGGGCGAAAACCCCTTGCCGACCTTGCTGGTGGTGACGCCCTCCGCCGGCAGCGACGACACCCGCCTGGCCGAATCGCTGCAAGGCACGCCGCAGGTTGACCTGGTGCAGCACGATGCGGTCTGGCGCACGCGCCTGGACAACTGGCTGCGCTTCGGTACGCGCTTGGTCCAGGTGCTTTCGGTGCTATTGGGGCTTGGCGCGGTCTTGGTGGTGGGCAATACCGTGCGGCTGGACATCCAGGGGCGGCGCGAGGAGATCGGCGTACTGCAGGTGCTGGGGGCCAGCGACGGTTTCATCCGCCGGCCGTTCCTGTACATGGGCGCCTGGTACGGCCTGGGCGCGGGCGCGGTTGCCCTGGCACTGCTGGCCGGCGCTGGCGTCGCGCTGCGCATGCCGCTGGCCGCGCTGGCCGACAGCTACGGCAGCGCCTTCAGCCTGCACGGGCTGGACCTGCTGCACGCTGGCATGGTGCTGGTGGGCACCGTGTTGATCGGCTGGCTCGGTGCCTGGCTGGTGACCGGACACTTCCTGCGTCAGACTCGCCCGACCGAGACCTGAGGGCGGCATGCGCAACCACGAGCTCAAGCATCTGATCAGCGCCGCGCCCCGGGTGATGGTGGTCGACGGTTCCAAGCTGGTCCGCCGGTTGATCGCCGACGTCCTGCAGCGCGAGCTGCCGGCGGTGGAGGTGGTCGGCTGTTCGAGCATTGCCGAAGCGCGCGATGCGCTGGCGGCGGGTGCGGTGAACCTGGTCACCACGTCGCTGTCCTTGCCCGATGGCGATGGCCTGGCACTGGCGCGCAGCGTGCGCGAAGCGGCGGGGCAGGCTTACGTGCCGGTGATCGTCGTGTCCGGCGATGCGCAGCAGCACCTGGTCGAGCGCCGTTTCACCGAATACGTCACTGACTACTTCGACAAGTCGCTGGGCCACGAGGCGCTGGCGACCTTCATTCGCGGCTACGTGCAGCCCGAGCCGGTACCCGGTGCCACCGTGCTGTACATCGAAGACAGCCGGGTGGTGGCCGAGGCCACCAAGCGGATGCTCGAACGCCATCAATTGAAGGTGGTGCATGTGCTCACCGCCGAGGATGCGTTTTCGCTGCTCACTGCCGAATCGCTGGGCCGCACCGAGCGCCGGATCGACCTGGTGCTCACCGACGTCACCTTGAAGGGCGAACTGGACGGCGGCGACGTGGTCGAGCGCATCCGCGTCGATTTCGACTACGGCAAGCGTCGCCTGCCGGTGCTGGTGATGACCGGTGACAGCAATCCCTACAACCAGTCCGAATTGCTGCGCGCCGGCGCCAACGACCTGGTGCAAAAGCCGATCGAAGAGCGGCTGCTGGTGACCAAGGTGTTGTTCCAGTTGCGCCTGGCCCGGCTCGACGACCAGGTCGTCATGTTGTGACGCAAGCCGGTCACGAAGGACAGGCGCGGATCCAACTGGAGCCGTCCTGGCGGCAGCGGGTAGGGGAATGGTTGTTGCGCCCGGAGATGCGCGAGTTGTCGGCGTTCCTGCGCCAGCGCAAGGCGGCCGGCGCGCAGATCTTCCCGCCCGGGCACGACATCTTCGCCGCGTTCGATGCCACCCCGTTCGACCAGGTCAAGGTCGTGATCCTCGGCCAGGACCCTTACCACGGCTTCGGCCAGGCGCATGGGCTGTGCTTCTCGGTGCAGCCGGGCGTGCCGGTGCCGCCGTCGCTGCTGAACATCTACAAGGAAATCGAAGCCGACCTCGGCCTGCCGCGACCGGACCATGGTTGCCTGCTGCCGTGGGCGCAGCGCGGCGTGCTGCTGCTCAACGCGGTGCTGACGGTCGAGGAAGGCAAGCCTGGCTCGCATCAGGGCAGGGGTTGGGAGGGTTTCACCGACCACGTCGTCGACGTGCTCAACCGCGAGCGCGAAGGCCTGGTGTTCCTGCTGTGGGGCAGTTACGCCCAGGCCAAGGGCAAGGTCATCGACCCACGCCGGCACCGGGTGTTGAAGGCGCCGCATCCGTCGCCACTGTCGGCGCATCGGGGGTTCCTCGGTTGCCGGCACTTTTCCGCCACCAACGAATACCTGCGCCGCCGCGGCCTGGGTGAGGTCGACTGGCGTCTGCCGCCGCTGTCGACCTTCTCCCGGGCCCTGCCGGAGGCTTGAACTTTCGGCCTCCGAAGCGGTCTGAATAGGCGTCCAAACCCCGTCGCAACAGCGACACGCGCGCCTCACGTGGGTTGAACGCCCCATCCGTACACTAGCGGCCCTTGAAAACGTTCTCCATGCCCTCCAGGTGAGGTATGTCATTGATTTTGAATGACATAGAGGTTGGAACAATCGCGGCGATCCAGTTAGCATTGTTCCGCGGGTGAAACACTGAGAACTTTCCATCCCTTTAGCAGTCCAACCATGCGACTGCTAAGATGAGGTCCTATGAGCCAGAACACCTCTACTGCCCTTGTGGCAAACAATCTCCCGATCCCCAGCGCGCTCGGCTCGCTGGAAGCCTATATCGGTGCCGTGCACCAGATCCCGGTGCTGTCGGTCGAGAACGAGCAGGCGTTGGCACGCCGCTTTCGTGATGGCGAGGATCTCGACGCCGCGCGCGAGCTGGTGCATTCGCACCTGCGCTTCGTGGTGCACGTGGCCCGCGGCTACAACGGCTACGGCCTGCCGCTGGGCGACCTGATCCAGGAAGGCAACATCGGCCTGATGAAGGCGGTCAAACGCTTCGACCCGGACATGGGCGTGCGCCTGGTGAGCTTCGCCGTTCACTGGATCCGTGCCGAGATGCACGAGTTCATCCTGAAGAATTGGCGCATCGTCAAGGTCGCCACGACCAAGGCGCAGCGCAAGCTGTTCTTCAACCTGCGCAAGTCCAAGACCCGCCTGGGCTGGCTCAATGCGGCCGAGGTCAGCGCTGTCGCCAAGGACCTCAACGTGTCCGAGCGCGAGGTGATGGAGATGGAGTCGCGCTTGTCCGGCCGTGACATCGGTTTCGATGCGCCGTCCGACGAAGACGACGATCACGCTCCGCCGTCGCCGGCCAATTACCTGGTCGCCAACGACGAGGACCCGTCGCAGGCCTACGAACGCAACGACAGCGAAGACAACCAGCTGCAGTTGCTGCGCGAAGGCCTGGCCAACCTGGATGGTCGCTCGCGCGACATCATTCGCCGCCGTTGGCTGGATTCGGAATCGAAGGTGACGTTGCAGGAATTGGCCGACGAGTACGGCGTGTCGGCCGAACGCATCCGCCAGATCGAGGCGAATGCGCTGAAGAAGATGAAGGCGCTGTTCGTCGCCTGATCTGCTTCGGTTCGCGTGACTACGGAAGCCGCCTTCGGGCGGCTTCTGCTTTTCAGGACTCCGGTGGTGCTTGCTCGTTCGGCGGGCTGGCGTCCGGCTCGCCGAAGATGATGCGCGCCGAGCGTTGGTACCCCCAGTACGCCATCGCCCAATCCACCAGCACCACCACGCGGTTGCGGAAGCCGATCAAGAACCACACGTGCGCGGCCAACCAGAACCACCACGCCAGCACCCCGGAAATCTTCAGCCGGCCGAGGTGGACGATGGCGGCCATGCGACCGATGGTGGCCAGGTTGCCCTGGTCGCGATAGGCAAAGGCGGGCGCGGGCTGCCCACGCAGGCGACCGCGTAACGCCCTGGCGATGTGCCGGCCCATCTGCTTGGCCGCCGGGGCAACGCCGGGCACCGGCCGGCCGTCGGCCCGCAGGACCGCGGCCAGGTCGCCGCCGACGAAAATCTCCGGCCGCCCGGGCACGCTGAGGTCCGGCGCGACCAACACCCGTCCCGCGCGGTCGCATGGCACGCCCAAGGCGGCGCCCAGGGGCGAGGCGGCGACACCGGCGGCCCACGCCACGGTGCGGGCGGGTACCCACTGATCACCGAGCTGGAAGCCGCCCTCGTCGATATGCGTGACCGGGGTGCCGGTGAGGACTTCCACGCCGAGGCGCTCGAGTTGCTGCTGGGCCTTGGCGGTCAGGTCGGGCGGGAACGAAGGCAAGACCCGCGGACCGGCCTCGATCAAGCGCACCCGAGCCAATCGCGGGTCGATGTGGCGGAACTCATTCTTCAGCGTGTGCCGGGCAATCTCGGCCAGGGTGCCGGCCAGTTCCACGCCGGTAGGGCCGCCTCCGACGATGGCGAAGCTCAACCAGGCCGCGCGCGATTGCGGATCGGTCTCGGCCTCGGCGCGTTCGAACGCCATCAGCAGCTTGCGCCGCAGATACACCGCATCGTCCAGCGTCTTCAGCCCGGGGGCGTGGCGCGCCCATTGGCCGTTGCCGAAATACGCATGCGTGGCACCGCTGGCCAGCAGCAGGTAGTCATAGTCGAGGACGGTGCCGTCGCCCAGGCGGACCCGGCGCGTATCCGGTTCCAGCGCGACCACCGCGCCCAGGCGCACTTCCACGTTGGCCTGCTTGCGCAGGATATGGCGCAGTGGCGCGGCGATGTCCGGTGCCGACAGGCCCGCGGTGGCGACCTGGTACAGCAGCGGCTGGAACAAATGGTGGTTGTGGCGGTCGACCAGGGTGATGCGGATCGGCGCGTCGGCCAGCGCGCGCGTGGCCCACAGGCCGGCGAAACCACCACCGACCACGAGCAGGTGCGGCTGTTCGGCACTCATCGAAAACCTGCCGGGAGACATGGATGCATGGAGGCCTTGCCGGGCGGCGCGCGGGGCGGGAAACCGCAGCGTAACGGTTGCAACGGCAAGCCGTCGTCATCGCAGCGCGTGTCTCGCCCGCACGGCGGGCGCCATGGGATCGGGCATGATGGCGGCCGTGCGCAAGCCAGGGATCGCGATGAACGCCACTGTTGGACCCCCACCATTGCCGCCGCGGCCGCAGGCGCCGCCTCCGGTCGCCGTGCCACGCAGGCGCCTGGGCCTGCCCGGCTGGCTAATCGCCCTGATCCTGGCCTGTGCGCTGATGTTCGCCGTGCTGGTCGGACTGATCGCCTGGGGTGTCAGCAGCGGCTGGAACCTGTTCGCTGCACAGGCACAGCAGGCGCTACAGGCGCAGCCGGCAGTGCGCGAGCACATCGGCACCATCCGCGAGATGCATGTGGACCTGGTCGCCACCGGCGCGGCCCCTGGGGCCGAGGAATTCGTCTTCCGCCTGCAGGGCGATCGCAGCGATGGCCGGGTGAGTGCCAACTTCGTCTCGCTCGGCACCTCGCAGGAAATCATCACCTACGGCGTACTCACGCTCGCCAATGGAACCCGGCTGGAACTGGAAGACCAATCCAGTACCGACACCGAAGAATGCGCCGACGACGCTTGCAGCGACCCGGCCGCCGACGAAACTCTGGAGGACGCGTGATCGAACATCCGGAAAAACGCATCGCACTGTTGATCGACGCCGACAACGCGCCGGCTTCCAAGATCGAGCTGATCCTGCCCGAGGTCGCGCGTTACGGCGTAGCCAACGTGCGCCGCGCCTACGGCAACTGGAAGAGCCCGCACTTGAAAAGCTGGGAAGCGGTGCTGCACACCTATGCGATCCGGCCGATGCAGCAGTTTGCCTACAGCAGCGGCAAGAATGCCTCGGACATGGCGATGGTCATCGATGCCATGGACTTGCTCTACGCACGCAACCTCGACGGCTTCGCCATCGTCTCCAGCGATGCCGACTTCACGCCACTGGTGATGCGCCTGCTCACCGACGGCATGAAGGTGTATGGCTTCGGCGAGAAGAAGACGCCGGAAGCATTCGCCAACGCCTGCTCGAAGTTCACTTATCTCGAAGCGCTGGGCGCGGCTACCGTCAGCGAAGGCGCCGGCACCACCGCGCGCAAGGACGCCAAGGAATTGCGCGGCGACGCGCGCCTGGTACAGCTGCTGCGCAGTGCGGTGGATTCGGCCACCGACGATGACGGCTGGGCGCACCTGGGTGCGGTCGGCAAGCAGGTGGCCAACCAGGCCTCGTTCGACTCGCGCAACTACGGCTATCGCAAGCTCAGCGATCTGATTCGCGCCACCGACCTGTTCGAATTCCGCCAGGCCGACCAGGTGATCTGGGTGCGCGACAAGCCCAAGGGCAAGGCGCAACCAACGTCGGCCAAACCCGGGAAAAAGATGCCTGCAGCGTAGCGACCGGTTCGAGCGCTCAGTACAGATCCATCGGATCCACATCCAGCGACCAGCGCACGCGCCGCGCCAAGGGTAATGCGTGGATCGCCGGCACCCACGCATCGAGCAAGTGATGCAGGGGCGCGCGCTGCGCGGCCGATAACAGCAACTGGCTGCGCAGGAAGCCGGCGCGGCGCGGCATCGGCGCCGGCATCGGCCCAAAGCGTTCGACCGCATCGGTGCCGCCGGCTTCGCCGCTTGGCGCCAGCCCGCGCACCGCATCCAGGAACTGATAGGCCACTTGCGCATCCTTGGCCTCAGCGCGCAGCAGCGCCATGTGCGCGAACGGCGGAAACCCGGCCGCCTCGCGCTGCTGCAACTCCGCATGCGCGAAGGCGTGGTAGCCGCCGTTGACCAAGGTCTGCAGCAGCGGATGTTCGGGATGGTGGGTCTGCAGCCAGACCTCGCCGGCGCGGGTCGCCCGGCCGGCACGTCCGGCCACCTGGATCAACAACTGCGCCAACTTCTCGCTGGCGCGGAAATCGGCCGAGAACAATCCCTCGTCGATCCCTACCACCACGACCAGGCTCAGCTGCGGCAGGTCATGGCCCTTGGCCAGGATCTGCGTGCCGACCAGGATCCCGGGTTGCTCGCCCAGCCGCGCCAATTGCGTTTCCAGCGCGTCACGGCGCTGGGTGGTGCCGCGGTCGATGCGCAGCACCGGGTAGCCGGCGAAGGCTTCGCTCAGGCGCTCTTCCAGGCGTTCGGTGCCCACGCCCTGCGGCTGCAAGGCAAGGCTGGCGCAATCCGGGCAGGCCAAAGGCACTGGCTGGCGCGCGCCACAGTGATGGCACTGCAGGCGGCGGCCGCCGCCGTGCACGGTCATCGGCGTGCGGTGTTCCGGCGTGCTGCAGCGCTTGCACGCCGCGGTCCAGCCGCAGTCGTGGCACAGCAATGCCGGTGCGTAGCCGCGGCGGTTCTTGAACACCAGTACCTGGCCACCCGCGGCCAGGGCCTGGCCGATACCGGCCAGCACCTCGGGCGACAGGCCGTCCTGCAACAGGCGCTTGCGGACATCGAGGATGCGCACGCGCGGTGGCCGCGCTTCGCCGGCACGGTGCGGCAGGCGGAGCTGCCGATAGCGGCCGGCCTGTGCGTTGTGCAGCGATTCCAGCGAAGGCGTGGCGCTGCCAAGGATCACCGGCACCCCCAGCGCCTTGGCCCGGACCAGGGCGAAATCACGGGCGTGATAGCGGATGCCGTCCTGCTGCTTGTAGCTGCCGTCATGCTCTTCATCGACCACGATCAGGCCAGCGTTGGGCAACGGCGTGAACACCGCCGAACGCGTACCGACCAGCAGCTGCGCCTGGCCGCGCTGGGCGGCCGCCCATACCCGCGCGCGCTCGCCATCGGACAAGCCCGAATGCAACGCGTGCACCGGCACCTTGAGCCGCGCGCGGAAGCGCGCCAGCGTCTGCGGCGTCAGCCCGATCTCCGGTACCAGCACCAGCGCCTGCCGGCCCTGGGCGAGGCAATGGGCGATCGCCTGCAGGTAGACCTCGGTCTTGCCGCTGCCGGTGACCCCGTCCAACAGGAAGGGCGCGAACCCAGTGCTGTCGCGTACGGCATCGACTGCGGCCTGCTGCGCCGGGTTGAGCGCAGGCCCCGGCGCGGCGGCCGTCGGGGTGTCGGGCAGCCCGGCCAGCACCATGCGCTCGATGTGGCCGCGCTTGGCCATGGCTCGGGCGGCGCTGCGCCATTCTTCCATGTCCTGGTCCAGGCGATCTTCGGCCACTGTGCCTTGCGCCAGCAGCGCGGCGAGCCGGGCGGGGCGCGTGCCGGCTCGCAGGCGCGGCAGCGCCGTGTGTCCCGCTTCGGTAAGCGCCCAGCCCCATGCGTGGGTATCGGCCAGCGGCTCGCCGCGCCGAAGGGGGCCTGGCAGGGCCGTGGCCAGGACTTCGCCGAGCGGCGCATGGGTATAGCGGGCCAGCCATTGCAAGGACTGCGCCAGCTCGCCGTGCAATAGCGGCGCCTCGTCGAGCCATTCGTGGATCTCACGCAGTGCGCCCGCCCCGGCCTCGGCGTCGCCCAACCCGGCGACCACCCCCACCAGTTCGCGGTTACCAAACGGCACCCGGACCCGGCGGCCGATGTCGGCGGGCGTCGGCCCTGTTGGGCCCGGCGGCAGATAGTCGAACAACTGCGGCAATGGCACGGGCAGCGCGACACGCAGAGTGGCGGGGCGCGGGGTGGGGGAGAGCGCGGACATGTCCATTCAGTCTATCTCGCGTGCCGCACAGCCGGTGTCGGTACTTGCCCCGTATAGCTGTGGTCAGCCCAGATAAACAACACGTAAACCAGCGCCGCAATTGGAGATTCGGCCTTATCCACATCGCCTGTGGATAAACCTGTGAATTTCCCCCTTGCTCCACGCCGTGAAGGCGGATTCACAGGGTACTCGGGCACCTTGGACAAAAAATCGCCACATGCAAAATAGTATTTAAAATCATGCAGTTGATCGTGAAACACGCCTGAAATATGCCAATTGCAAGACGCGGCAGCTGTCGGCGCGCTTGGTTTCTAGTGCTGTGCACAACCGATATCCGGAGCACGTCCGGCGGAACGCAAGCCACGCTGGCTGTCAAGCGCGCCTAAGCGATGGGCGCTCGCTATCATGCCGCGATGACGCCATTCGCAAGATTGCCAAGGCTGTGACCGAGTTCACGGCTTCCGCCCCCGCACTGACCGCCTTCCTGAAGGGGGTGGAGCGCCGGGCCGACGTACTGGCGAGCCTGCAGTGCGGTGACCCGGATCTGGCGAACCGGGCGCTGGCAGCTACCTTCCGTGCGTTCCAGACCCGCGCCGGCGAATGGCCGATGGCGGTCTGGCCGACCCGCTTCTGGGCGCTGCTGGCCGCTACCCCCGCCCTGCGCGAACCCAGTCGCACGCCGCACTGGCCCACCGGCCTGGCCGCGCTGGCGCCGCTGGCCGCCGAAGACCGCCTGGCCTTGCTGTTGCGCATCGTGGTCGGCCTGGACGAGACCGTGGCGGCAGACGTGCTCGGCGTCGAGGAAACGGCCTATCGCCAGGCCCTGGCCCGCGCCTGCCCACGCGACGCCGCCGGCCACCCGGACGCCCAGGAATGGCGCGCCCTGGCCGAAGCTGCGCAGCGCGAGCTTCGCGAGGTTGCCCCGGACCGCCTGGCCCACCTGGCCGAGCTCCGCGACCAAGCCGTGCGCACCGTGGCAGTGGCTGCCGCGCCGGTGCCCGTAGATCGCGACAACGGCCGCAGGCGAGAGCGTCGGGCTGGGCCCGCGCGCCGGCTGCCGCGTTGGGCACTGCCGGCGATCGTCCTGTTGGCGCTGGCCGCCGCGACCAGCTGGTGGGCCACCCACCGCCAGGCCACGCGTTTGCCACCCGAACCCGTGAGCCAGGCGCCGGAAGGCGTGCTGCACGTCACCGACGCCGCCCCCGTGGTGGTGGAAGAACTGCCTGCCGACGATCTCGAGGCCGCCGCGCCGGTACCCCCCGGTGACCCGGCCGATGCGGCGATGCTGGCCGACCCGGACCTGGCGCTGGCCCGGCAAGCCGACTTCTATGCCTGGTTCGCCGCTGGCGGCCCGATACCGCCGGACGAGTCCGAGCCGCGGCCGACGGCGCCGGACCTGGCGGCCGCCGGCCTGGAGACCACCACCGATGACGAATGACGTGCGCCGGGGCCGCATGCCGATGTGGCTGCTGTGCCTGTGCGCCGGCGCAGCCGTGGCGCAGCCGTTGCCTGCGCCGCTGGATGAAACCACGGGCGCCTTGCCGTCCGAGCTGGCCGCGCCGGCGCTGAGCACGCCAACCCTGGAGGCGCCACGTCCCTGGGCCGAACTGGACGCTGCGGCGCGCGAAGATGTGCGTGCCCGCTATGCCGCCTGGCAGGCACTGGACCCAGCGGCGCGCGAGCGCATTCGCCAGGCACGTACCCGGCTGGCGACCTTGCCGCTGGACCAGCAGCGCGCGCTGCGGACGCGTTTCGATGCGATGGACCGCCTGCACCGTACCGGCTGGCGGCTCGGGCCGCAGTTGGGACGGCAATACCCGGCACTGCAGCCGCTGTTCGGCTACGTTGCACCCGAACAACGCGCGCGTGCATTGGCGCTGCTGCAGTCACTCGATGAACAGCAGCTTGCACAGCTGGCGGTGATTTCCCAGCGCAGCGCGCCGCAGGATCGGCCGGCCCTGCGCGATGAGTTGTTGGCGCTGGCGCCGTCCGCACGCGCCGCGTGGCTGCGCGCGCGCGTGGGACGCTGACGCAGCTTCAGATCCGCGCGACGCTGGCAATCGCCAGCACGGCCGCCGCGACGATCACCCCGGTGAAGTAGATCCCGCCGACCACGCTGTACTTGATCAGCGTCAGCAGCCAGAACTGCCGGTACACGCGTTGCTGCATCACCAGCAGGTAGATCGGCATCCACAGCACCAGGCCGAACTGCAGCAGGCCGATGAGCACTGCCGGCCACGTGCCCCACGATGCCAGCGCACCGCTGAGCAGGCTCAGCAGCAGCACCACCAGCAGGTCCAGCAGCAGGAAGGCGTGGCTGTACAAGGCCACCACCAGGTGTTCGAGATAGCCGCGGCCGCTGAGCAGGTAGAACACCCGCAGCATCAGCGCGAACAACGGCACCAGCACGAACAGGGTCGAAGGCACCGCGGCGAAGAACGCGTTGACCGCGCGCTGCGGGTCTTCCTCCAGGCGCGGCACGTTGTCGTTGATGCGCTTGACCTGCTTGTCGACCCAGCGGTTGGCGAAACCCGGCATCGGGCTTTCGAAGGGGGTGGACGGCTCGGTATCCGATTCGTCGGCCGCAAACGCCGCCTCCGGGGCGACGGTGACCGGCGCGCCGAGCTCCTTGAGCCGCCGTTGCGCCTGTTTGTCGATGTTGGCAATGCCGGCATCGAAACCGGCGCGTGCACCGGGAATATGCTCGGGCATCTGCGCCCGGCCCTGCTTCATCGCATCGATCAGGCGCGTGCGCAGGGCCTCCACCTCGGCCGGGGTGCGCGCCTGCTCGAAGTTGCCGCGCACTTGGGCGTTGGCCTGGCGCGGCGCGCCGTCGTCTTTGTCGCCCGCGTCGATGTGCACGGCCAGCTTGGCGACGAAGAAGGTGATCAGGCTCAGCACCACGAACAAGCGCAGCGGCGGGATGTAGCGCACGCGCTTGCCTTGCAGGTAGGCGTTGGCCAGGCGGCCCGGCACCAACAGGTCGCGCAAGGTGCGGAAGATGCGCCCGTCCAGGTGCCAGAACGATTCGAACACTTCCTCCACGGCGTGGGCGAAGCTGCGCACCGGGTTGTGCGCGCTTTGCCCGCAGAGGTGGCAGTAATGGCCCTGCAAGGGGGTCTCGCAGTTCTCGCAAGCGCTGGGGACTGCGTGGGGTGCACTCATCGTCATGGGCGGTCAGGGAAGGCGCGGGTAAGATACCGGTCCTGCACTGCCCGGTACCAGACGCCCCTTCCTGGCGCGGCCGCAGTAAGTGCCCTGCCGCAATCCATGTCTGCCTCCCCCATGCCGCCGCGCTTCGGCGCCGAAGTGCGCGCCACCTTCCTGCTCGCCCTGCCGCTGGTGCTGGGCCACGTCTCGACCGGCCTCATTGGCTTTGTCGACAACGTCATCGCCGGCCACCACCACACCGACACCCTGGCCGCGGTCACCATTGGTACGGCGCTGCTGTGGCTGCCGATGCTGATCCCGATCGGCACCTTGATATCGCTCACCGCCTCGGTCTCGCAGCTGCATGGCGCCGGCCGCGATAGCGAGATCGGCCCCCTGTTCCGGCAGGCGCTGTGGTTGGCGCTGGGGCTGGGGGTGGTGATGTTCGCCTTCCTCAGCGTGGTGCCGCCGCTGCTGCCGGCCTTCGGCATCGCCCCGGATATCGTCCCCGGCGCGACTGCCTTCCTGCACGCGGTGCGCTGGGGTGGGCCGGCGCTGACCCTGTTCTTCTGCATGCGTTACCTCAGCGAGGGCATGCACTGGACCCTGCCGACCATGTTGCTCGGTTTCGGTGGCCTGCTGGTGCTGGCGCCGCTGGGCTACGTGTTGACGTACGGGCGGCTGGGCTTCGCCGAGCATGGCGCGCAAGGGCTGGGCATCGCCTCGGCGATCATGATGTGGTTGCAGGCCAGCGCATTCGGGCTGTACTTGTGGCGTTCCAGGCGCTTTGCCCGGCTGCAGCTGTTTGCGCACCTGGAAGGGCCGCGCTGGCGAGCCATCGCCGACCTGCTGCGCACCGGCCTGCCGATCGGCATCACGGTGCTGATGGAAGGCGGGCTGTTCATCGTCACGGCGCTGCTCATCGGCCGCCTCGGCGCCACCGAAGCGGCCGCGCACCAGATCGCCATCAACGTTTCGCAGCTGTGCTTCATGATCCCGATGGGCGTGGCCGAGGCCACCACGGTGCGGGTCGGCCATGCGGTGGGTCGTGGCGACCCGCATGCGGTACGCCGCGCCGCCTGGGCCGGCTATGCCATCGTGCTGGGTACGCAGACGCTGTCGGCCAGCACCTTGTTGTTGGGCCACGACGCTATCGTCGGTGTCTATACCGATGACTTGGCAGTGGCGGCGCTGGCCTCGACGCTGCTGCTGTTCGCGGCGACGTTCCAGTTCCCGGACGGCATCCAGGTGCTGTCGGCGGGTGCGCTGCGCGGTTTGAAAGACACCCGGGTGCCGATGTTCCTGGCGATGTTCTCGTATTGGGGCTTGGGCATGCCGCTTGGGGCCGGGCTTGGGCTGGGGCTGGGTTGGGGGCCGCAGGGGATGTGGATCGGGTTGATCGTGGGGCTGACGGCGGCTGCGGTGCTGATGGGGTTGCGCTTTCGGGTCAGTAGTCGGCGGGCGTTGCGCTAGCTGAAGAGCAGACCCTTTCTTCTTCCGTGCGGCATTCGGGGCCGTGCCCTTGCCCGGGGGACGCCACAGACTGCATCCCTGCGTGTCTCGTTGGGCGACGTCCCTGTCGCCCAACGCCCCCGGGCAAGGGCACGGCCCCGAACGCCCGAAAGATCGCGCGCGGGGTGGGGGGAGAAGAAAAAGCGGTTGCGTTAGTCACCCTGACTTTCTGCGCATGCCGCGCTGCTGGGCTGCGGTTATGCTGGTATCCGTGGCAAAAGGCGTTTGCCCTTTCTGGAGCTTTCCATGAACCAACCTGTGCGTCGCGGTCCGGTAACCCAGTTTTTCGTGGGGTTGTGGGACGTGATGAATTTCACCCGCCGGCTGATCCTCAACTTGGTGTTCTTCGGGTTGTTGCTGCTCTTCGTGATGATCTTCGTGGCGGTGATGGCGCGCGGTAATGGCGTCAAGCCGTTGCTCGACCGCACCACGCTGGTGATCGCCCCGGAGGGCAAGGTGGTGGAGCAGTTCAGCGCCGATCCGGTGAGCCGGGCGCTGGCGCGTGCTGTCGGCGACAAGGGCGCCGATGAATACCAGCTGCGCGATCTGGTGCGGGCGATCGATGCCGCGCGCGAGGACAAGCACATCGAGCGCGTGTTGCTCGACCTGGACAAGCTGCAGCCGGGTGGTTTCGCTTCCACGCGCGAGATTGCCGGCGCGCTGCAGGAGCTGCGTGCTTCCGGCAAGCAGGTGGTGGCCTTCGGCGAGAACTTGAGCCAGTGGCAGTACCTGCTCGCGGCGCAGGCCAACGAGGTCTATCTCGATCCGATGGGCAGCCTCGTGCTCGAGGGCCTGGGCCGTTATCGGCAGTATTTCCGCACCGGCCTGCAGGACAAGCTGGGCGTGGACGTGCACCTGTTCCGCGTCGGCGAGTTCAAGTCGGCCGCCGAACCCTACATCCTTGATGCGGCTTCGCCTGAGTCCAAGGAAGCGGACCTGTTCTGGATGAATGATGTGTGGCAGCGCTACCTCAGCGATATCGCGGTTGCGCGCAAGCTCACGCCGCAGCAGTTGGCCGCGGGTATCGACACCTTGCCGGAAGGCGTGGCTGCGGCCGGTGGCGACCTGGCCAAGTTCGCGCTGCAGCAGAAGCTGGTGGACGCACTGAAGACGCGCGAGGAGGTCGACCGCTTGCTCACCGAGCGCGGCATGGCCGATGACGACAGCAACGAGGGCTTCCGCAACGTCGACCTGGATACCTACCTGGCCCAGCTCGATGCGCGCCGTTCGCCGCTGGATAGCCGCGCGCAGGTGGCGGTGGTGGTGGCCGCCGGCGAGATCAGCGGCGGCGACCAGCCGGCCGGCCGCATCGGCGGCGAATCGACCGCCGCGCTGCTGCGTGCCGCGCGCGAGGACAAGGAGGTCAAGGCGGTGGTGCTGCGCGTGGATTCGCCGGGCGGCGAAGTGTTCGCCTCCGAGCAGATCCGCCGCGAAGTGGTGGGCCTGCAGGCCGCGGGCAAGCCGGTGGTGGTGTCGATGGGCGACCTGGCTGCCTCCGGTGGCTACTGGATCAGCATGAACGCTGACCGGATCTACGCCGACCCGTCGACCATCAGCGGCTCGATCGGCATCTTCGGCATGATCCCGAACCTGACCCGGACCCTGGACAAGATCGGCGTGCATACCGATGGCGTCGGCACCACGCGCTTCGCCGGTGCGTTCGACATTTCCAAGCCGATGGACCCGGCGGTGGGCCAGTTGATCCAGTCGGTCATCAACAAGGGCTATGCCGATTTCACCGGCAAGGTCGCGCAGGCGCGCAAGCAGCCGGTGGAGGCGATCGACAAGGTCGCCCGTGGCCGGGTGTGGAGCGGTGCGCAGGCCAAGGAGCGCGGCCTGGTCGATGAACTCGGCGGGATGAAGGCGGCCGTGGCCGATGCGGCTACGCGCGCCAAGCTGGGCAAGGGCAAGTACCGCGTGCGCTACATCGAGAAGCAGGCGACACCGTTCGCGCAGTTCATGAGCGGGTTTGCCGCCAGCCGCGCCGGTGCCTGGGCACTGGGCGAGTCCGGGTTGGGCCGCGTGCTGCTGGCGCGGACGCTGCCGGAGGTCGATACCCAGCTGCGCTTCGTCGAGGAGGCGGTGCAGCAGGGCCAGGCCGGCGGCACCCCGGTCAAGACCCTGGCGTATTGCTTCTGCGGTCTGTGAGTTGCAGTGATTGATCAAACGCCGGCCTTCGGGCCGGCGTTTTTATTTGCGCGAATGCTTTCAGTGGGCGGGGACGCCTACTGCGTTGCCGCATCAATCTCCGCGCGCTGCTTTTCAGCCGCATCGTCGACCGTCGCCTGGACCTCGTGCGCCTTCGCCAATGGCGCCTGCACCGCGTCACGCAGGGCAGTGGCCTGCGGTTCGGGGCGTTGCTCGGTCGGCGCCGGCGGCGGCCGCTGGCAGGCCGCCAGGGCGAGCAGGGCCAGGCAAGGCAGGAGCAGGGTGCGTGGCTTCATGGAATGGCCTCCCGGGTGCGTGCGGGTATCCTAACCCCGTTGAAGCGGCGCATCCGCGCGCCGCATCGCAAGGGAGACAAGGCGTGACCCAGCAACGTTGGCGGCTCGACGGGCAAAGTGCGCTGGTCACCGGCGCCAGTGCCGGGATCGGCCTGGCCATCACCCGCGAGTTGCTCATGCTGGGCGCCGACGTGCTGATGGTGGCGCGCGATGCCGATGCCCTGGAGGCGGTGCGCGACGAACTCCAGGACGAGTACCCCGAGCGGGTGCTGCATGGCCTGTCGGCCGATGTCAGCGACGAAGAGGACCGCCGCGCGGTGCTCGACTGGGTCGAAGACCATGTCGATGGCCTCAACGTGCTGGTCAACAACGCCGGTGGCAACGTCAGCCGCGCCGCCATCGACTACACCGAGGACGAGTGGCGCGGCATCTTCGAGACCAACCTGTATTCCGCGTTCGAGCTGTCGCGCTACGCGCATCCGCTGCTGACCCGGCATGCGACCTCCTCGATCGTCAATGTCGGCAGCGTCTCCGGCCTGACCCACGTGCGCAGCGGCGCGCCGTACGGCATGAGCAAGGCGGCCATGCACCAGATGACCCGCAACCTGGCCGCCGAGTGGGCCGAGGATGGGGTGCGGGTGAACTCGGTGGCGCCGTGGTACATCCGCACGCGCCGCACGTCGGGGCCGCTGTCGGACCCGGACTACTACGAGCAGGTGATCGAGCGCACGCCGATGGGGCGCATCGGCGAACCGGAAGAAGTGGCCGCGGCGGTGGCCTTCCTGTGCCTGCCGGCGGCCAGCTACATCACCGGCGAATGCATCGCGGTCGACGGCGGCTTCCTGCGCTACGGCTTCTGATCGGTGTCCTGCGTGGCGCCATCGCCACAGCGGCTAGCGGCTACCCGCTCGCGCACCCGCGCATAGGCCTGCTGGCGTTCGCCCGCATGCTCAGGGGTGGCGAAGCGCCAATGGTTCTCGGCTTCCTGCACCTGCTGCCGCCAGGCGGCGCAGAGCTGGTCGTCGGCGACCGGCGTGCAGGTGTCGGTAATGACCTCGCAGGCTTCACCGGCGCCGGTGCGCGGATTGCCGTCCAGCCCGGTGACCTGCAGCGGCACACAGTAGCGCGCCGTCTCCAGGTCTTCGGTGAAGTAACGGGTTTGATCGCGGCGCTTGCAATCGTAGAGCGGCGGCGGCGCGGGCTTGTCTTCCGGCGGTGCGGGCGGCGCCAGTGCGGGCGGCGCTGCTTCCTCCTGGCGCACGGCCGCGGCAGGCGCGGGCTGCGGTGCGGCGACGGGCGCGGCCAGCGCGGCCGGCAATGGCTGCGCGCGCGGGGTCTGCATCATTTTCTTTTCCTGGCGCATACCCTTGGGGCAAGGCTGGTTCTGCACGGTCAGCGCGCCGTCGGCGGCGGTGCAACGGTAGATGGCGATGTCCTGCGCCGCCGCGGGCGCGGCCAACAGGCACGGCAGCAGTAATAGCCCACGCAGGGTCATGTGCCGCCGCAATCCTGGTCCAGCCGCGCGTCGATGCCGCGTTGCTCTCGGCTCAACTGCTCGCGTTCGCTCTGCAGCGCGCTGTTGTAGCGGCGGATCAATTCCCAGCGCCGGTCGGCCAGGCGCGCGCACACTTCCTGTTGCGGCAGGGCATGGCACTCATCGCGAATCTGCACGCTGCCATAGGGCACGATCACCGCGCCGCCGGGACGCGGGCCATGACCATGGCCATGATCGGGACCAGGGCCAGGGCCAGGGCCAGGAGGGCGGGGGCCGGAGGGCGGGCGGGGCCCAGGGGGTCGTGGGCGCCCGCCACCGGCGTAGGCGTAGGCCCAGGTCGGCACCCAGCGCGGATTGCCCTCGGGCGTGTCGCTGGTATAGCGCTCACCTTCTTCGGTGATGCATTCGTACATTGGCTGTGGCGCCGGCGTGGCGATGACGCGGACCTCGCGCGGTGCCAGCTGCGACGCCGGCGCAGGCGTCGCCGGTTCGACCAGCGTGCTGGCCTGCCGCGGCGGTGGATCCTGCGGCCGCTGCATCTCGATCACCTGTTGCTGGCGGCCCTGCGCGCAGGGTGCGTCCTGCAGCGACACCGCGCCATTGCTGCCGACGCAGCGATATACCCGCACGTTGGACGCCGGCGGTGGCGTCACCGCGCCCGCCAGCGCGGCCACGCCCCACAGCAGCGTCAAACCCAGCGTGCGAGGTAGCAACATCAGCGCTCCCGGGTGAACTCGATGCGCAACGTGCGCACTTCCTTGCCACCGTGCATCTCGAACATCTCCTGCACCAGGTGGTCGGCATCGACGACCTTCAGCACTTCGCGCATCTTGCTTTCCTGGCCCGGGTGCATTGGGTCGCTCATGCGGTTGTGCAGGGTGTAGCTGTTGCTGGCCGCGTCGTACTCGCCCTGGCCAACGACAATCCCGGTGACCATGGTGTCGGCCCAGGTCGAGACATAGCGCTTGGCGGCGTTGTCGTAGCCCATGAGGCCGGTGCCCTCGAATGGCGTGCCACCGAAGTCGCCCTTGAAGTCGATGCGGATCTGGCGGCCGCCGAGGATCGCGGTCTGTACGGCGTGGCCGGTCGAGACTTGCGGTGGGCTTTTCTCATCCATCCACATGCTTTGCTTGGTCGTCCAGTTACCGACCAGATGCTTGGCCAGGCGGGCGTGCTCGGGGCCGACGCGGCCGGCCCTGTCCCAGGCTTCCATCATCGCCTGCTGCTCGGCGGTGGGCTTGGGCGGATCGGCGGCGCGCACGGACGCAAGTGGCGACAAGGCAATCAACAGGACCGCGAATGTGGCGTATCGCACCTTCATGGCAGGCTCCTTGGCTGCCGGCTGGCTGCCGGCGGTTGGATGCTACGCCTCGCAAGATTCGAGCGGCGCCTTCAGTCGCGCAGGATGTCGCCGCTGAGCGCAATGCGGATGGGGGTGGGCTGGGCCAGGCCGCCAGTGTCGCCATCCAGCACGCCGTCGATGGCCTGCAGCAAGGCCGGGTCCAGATCCTCGCGCGTGCGTGCCGGCGGTTGGCCGGCGAGGTTGGCGCTGGTCGAGACCAGGGGCGCCTCCCAGGCCTGGCACAAGCGTGCGACCAGGGGATGCGCGCTGATGCGCACCGCCAGGCTGGCGTGGTCGCCGGTCACCCAGGGCGGCGCATGCTGGCTGGCAGGCAAGACCCAGGTATGCGGGCCGGGCCAGGTGCCGAGGACTTCGGCCAGGCGCTCGGCCGGCAGGGCGGTCAGGTCCAGCCAGGGCCGCAGCGGCTCCAGGCTGGCCGCCACCACGATCACGCCCTTGGCGGCAGGGCGGCGCTTGAGTTCGAGCAGGCGCATCACCGCGCCCTGTTGGCGCGGGTCGCAGCCCAGGCCCCAGACCGCTTCGGTCGGGTAGGCGATCACGCCGCCTTGCTGCAGGGTGGACACTGCGCCTGCCAGCGAAAGTTCCTTCATCGCACTCCCCGCTTGGAGGGCGGCCACGCCGCCCGGTTCAACCGGCCTTCTTCACCACCGTCTTCTTCACGGCTTTCTTGGCCGGCGCCTTCTTCGTGGCCTGCTTGGTCGCAGTCTTCTTGGCAGCGGTCTTCTTGGCTACGGCTTTCTTGGCCGGGGCCTTGGCCGGCTTGGGATCGGCGCTCTTCTTTACCGTGTTCTTCTTCAGCACCGCCTTCTTGGCGCCAAAGCCCTTGCGCACCGGCTTGCCGGTCTCTTCCATGAGCTTGATGACTTCTTCCAGCGTCAACGACGCCGGCTCGCGGTCCTTGGGGATCTTGCCGTTGAGCTTGCCGTCGCTCAGGTACGGGCCGAAGCGGCCGTTGAGCACCTGCACGTCGCTGCCTTCGAATTCCTTGATGACGCGGTTGCGCGCGATCTCTTCCTTCTCTTCGATCAGGAACACCGCGCGCGCCAGGTCGATGGTGTACGGGTCGTCTTCCTTCTTCAGCGAGGCATAGACGCTGCCGCGCCGCGCGAACGGGCCGAAGCGGCCGATACCGACGCTGACCGGCTCGCCCTGGTCTTCACCGAGCGTGCGCGGCATCTGGAACAGGTCCAGCGCGTCTTCCAGCGAGATCGAGTAGATGCTCTGGCCCGGTCGCAGCGAGGCGAACTTGGGCTTTTCCTCGTCCTCGACCGTGCCGATCTGCACCATCGGACCGAAGCGGCCGATGCGCGCGCTCACTTCCTTGCCGCTGACCGGGTCGGGGCCGAGCACCCGCACGCTGCCGGCGTCGGTCTTGTCCAGCGAATCCTTCTTGTCCTCGACCAGTTCCTTGAACGGGCCCCAGAACTTCTCCATCAACGGGATCCACTCTTCCTCGCCGCGCGAGACCGCATCGAGCTCGTCTTCGAGGCGCGCGGTGAAGTCGTAGTCCACGTAGCGGGCAAAATGCCCGGAGAGGAACTTGGACACGGCGCGGCCGACGTCGGTCGGGCGGAAGCTGCGGCCCTCCATCTCCACGTACTTGCGGAACAGCAGGGTCTGGATGATCGAGGCATAGGTCGAAGGCCGGCCGATGCCGTATTCCTCCAGCGCCTTGACCAGCGCCGCTTCGGTGAAGCGCGGCGGCGGCTGGGTGAAGTGCTGGTCGGTGAGCACGCGTTCCAGCGGCAGGCTGTCGCCCGGCTTCATCGCCGGCAGCTTGCGGCCTTCATCGTCGTCTTCGGCGCTCTTGGTGTCCTTGCCTTCTTCGTAGACGGCCAGGAAGCCGGGCACCACCACGGTGGTGCCGCTGGCGCGGAACACGTGCTGGTTGCCGGCGCTCAGGTCCACGCTGACGGTGTTGAGCGTGGCCGGGATCATCTGGCAGGCCACCGCGCGCTTCCAGATCAGTTCGTACAGGCGGCGCTCGTCGTCGGTGAGGTAACGCGAGACCTGCGCCGGGGTGCGCAACGCCGAGGTCGGGCGCACGGCTTCGTGCGCTTCCTGGGCGTTCTTGGATTTGGTGGTGTAGGTGTTCGGCTTGTCCGGCACCGAGGCGATGCCGAAGTCGCGCGCGATCACGTCGCGAATCTCGGCCAGCGCGTCCTGCGACAGGTTCACCGAGTCGGTACGCATGTAGCTGATCAGGCCGACCGTGCCTTCATCGCCGATGGCCACGCCTTCATAGAGCTTCTGCGCCACCTGCATGGTCTTGCGCGTGGTGAAGCCAAGCTTGCGCGAGGCTTCCTGCTGCAACGTGGAGGTGGTGAACGGCGGCGCCGGGCGGCGCTTGCGCTCCTTGCTGACGACATCGGTAACGTGCAGCCGGCCCTGGGCGTCGCGCTGGATCCGCGCCCGCGCGGCCTCGGCGCTGTCGCCATCGGTAATGGTGAACTGCTCGAACTTCTCGCCGTCCAGCTTGATCAGGCGCGCGTTGAAGCGCTGGGTCGGGTGCGCGCACTCGGCCTCGATGCTCCAGTACTCGCGCGCGATGAAGGCTTCGATCTCTTCTTCGCGCTCGACGATCATGCGCAGCGCCGGCGACTGCACGCGGCCGGCCGACAACCCGCGCTGCACCTTGCGCCACAGCACCGGCGAGAGGTTGAAGCCGACCAGGTAGTCCAGCGCGCGGCGCGCCTGCTGGGCATCGACCAGGTCCGAGGCGATGGCGCGCGGCTGCAGCATCGCTTCCTTGATCGCGCGCGGGGTGATCTCGGTGAAGACCACGCGCTGCATCGGCTTGTCCTTGAGCAGCCCGCGTTCCTTCAGGATCTCGGCGATGTGCCAGCTGATCGCCTCGCCCTCGCGGTCCGGGTCGGTTGCCAGGAAGATGTCGTCGGCGCCCTTGGCGGCCTTGGCGATCGCCTCGACGTGCTTCTCGTTCTTCTCGATCAGGTCGTAGCGCATCGCGAACCCGTTGTCCGGGTCGACCGCGCCTTCCTTGGGGACCAGATCGCGCACGTGCCCATACGAGGCCAGGACGGTGTAGTCCTTGCCGAGGTATTTGTTGATCGTCTTGGCCTTGGCCGGCGATTCGACGATGAGCAGGTGCTTGGGCATGTGGGCGATATCTTGGGCCGGAGAGCCCGGGGGCGGCTAGGGTGGCCTAATTGGCCGGTGGAGGGAAGCGCGGAGCGCCTGCCCAGACGGCGACGCCCGGGGAACGGTCCCCGGGCGCCGGCCATAGTGAAGTCACGACAGGCAGGGTCGTGTCAAGCCCGGAAGGCTCAGTGAAGGCCGGTGGCGATCAGCACCGCCACCACCGCGAGCACTGCCAGCAGGACCAGCAGCATCAGCCCGCCGTAGACGGCCAGGATGACGATGGTGACCGTGTCCAGACCGGCTTGCTGCCGCTGCGGGCTGTCGGTGAAGGCCCAGCGATCGACCACCAGGGTGTCGCAGACCAGGTCGTGCAGGCCCTGCTTGCGCTGGGTAAAGGCGGCGGCCAGGAAGCCTATATAAAGCGTCAGCACGCTCAAGTAATAGGCGAAGGCCCGACCCAGGCTGTGGCCGAAGCCCAGGCGCTGGCCGTCGGCGCGCACCACCTTGATGCCCACGGCCAGCTTGCCGGGCGTGGCCATCAGGCGCGAGGCGTGGAAGCAGCTGAAGTAAACCACCGTCAGCCCGACCGAGATGAGCTGCAACAGGACCTGCAGCAGGATCGGCCCCATGGCCGCTGCGCCGCTTTCCTCGCCGTGGGCCATGGCGGCGCCAAACCCGATCGCGATCGGCAGCGTGATGGGCATGGCCAGCAAGCCGACTGCGAAGCCGTCGATGATGCTGGCCGCCATGCGCCGCCAGAAGCCGGCGTACTGGATGTGGGCGCTTGGCGCGGGCGCCGCGGCGACGGCCGGGTCAATCCCGGCGGTGGGCATCTCCGGCAAGGCCCCATGTGCGAGCCCCACCTCGCCCGCCACGCTGGCCAGCGGCTGCCAGCCGGACAAGCCCTCGCGCCAGACCAGCGTCTGCGCCTGCACCGCGCCGGCGGCGTACTGCGCCAGCAGCGCCTCGGCCTCGACCGGCCCCTGCCGCACGCCGTCGGCGTCGGCGTAGTACCACTGCGTCATTGCTTCCATTCTTCTTTATTGCCCGGCTCAGCCGCGGCATTCCTGGGGCAGGTAACGGTCTTCGACCTCGGAGCTGCAGTGCCACTGGCCCGATTGCGGGTCCAGGTCCAGCCACAGTGCCTTGCCGTCGATCTTGGCCTGGCCGGGGAGGGCGAACACCGCCTCGATGCCGCAGTGGCCGTTGTCGAAACGGCCGATGCGGACGCTGCCCAGGTTGTCCTGGGCATAGCTGTCCGCGGCGCCGAATTCGCCCTCGCCATTGACCGGGCAGCGGCCTTCACTGGCGTGGAACTGGACCACGCCAGCGCGCAGTGGCGTCACCGAGGCGTAACCCATGGCGACCTTGGCGCGCAGCGTGTAGTCCTGGTAGGCGGGCAGCGCAATGGCGGCGAGGATGCCGATCACGAAGACGCCGAGCACACCGACGACAACGGCCACGATCGCAGCAATGGCGCAGCCGGACAGGCCCTTGCGCGGCGGCGCGGCCACTGGTGCAGCGGCGGCGGGGCTGGCGGCGGTGGAAGCGGTGCCGAACGGCAGCGGCGGCGGGGCGCCATCGGCCGGCGGTGGCAGGCCCAGTTCGAGCGCGAAATCGCCCAACGGTTGCCACTGCGGCAGTCCTTCGCGCCAGACCAGCGTATCCAGGCCGATGCGGCCCGAGCGATACAGTTCGAGCAGGCTGTCATCGGCCAGCGGTCCGACCCGCTGGCGGCTGCCTTCGGCGTAATACCACTCGCTCATGATCCCGTTCCCCTGTGTGCTTCCGTTGCGTGGAAGCAATCAGTGTACGGGTTCGGGCTCGTCCACGAACATCTGGGTTTCCATCCAGGCGTAGGCCGCTTCGGCGCCCGGCTGGTTGAACAGCACCATCAGGATGACCCACTTCAGGTCGTCCAGGTCCAGCTCGTCCTGGTCCAGCGCCATGGCGCGGTCGAGCACCAGCTCGCGCTGGTCGGCGTCGAGAATGCCGTGCTGCTCCAGGAACATCAGGAAGCCGCGGCATTCGATGTCGAGCTTGTCCAGCTCCGGGCCGTGGTAGATGCGCACCGGGCCGTCCACGCGCGGCTCGGCCACGCTTGGACGTTGGTCGGCAAGCGCATCCAGCCAGTCGAAGGCCTTGCTGATTTCAGAGGGGCTGAAGCCGGCCTGGATCAGGCCGTTCTGTAGCGAATCGCGGTCGCGGACGAGGTCGGCGTCCTCGCTGAAATAGTGTTCGAACAGGTACAGCAGTACATCGAGAATGCTCTCTTTCATTGCCCCTCGGCCTGCGTCGCGAGACGCTGTGGAGGTGAAGAAACTAGGGGTTGCGCGTGTAGCGGCCGTGCTCGGCTACCACCCTGCCTTCCAGTTCCATGGCCAGCAGCATGGAGGACAGCGTGGCGGCCGTCAATCCGGTGCGATGAACCAATGAATCCATAGGGGTTGGGTCATGTCCCAACGCCTGCCACAAGGACTGGTAGTGCGGGTCGGTGAAGGGAGGGCTCGGTCCGGCCCCGGTTGCGCGCCCGGGGCCGGGGTGCTCAATGGGGACGGAGTCGGCCTTGGGCAAGCCCCGGCCTTGCGCCAGGGCCAGGGGGCCGAGGACGGCCAGGACGTCTTCGGGCGCTTCGACCAGCACCGCGCCATCGCGGATCAGGCGGTGGCAACCGCGCGCCAGCGGGTTGCGGACCGAACCCGGGATGGCGAACACCTCGCGCCCGCTCTCGCCGGCCAGCCGTGCGGTGATCAGGGCACCAGAGCGGAACGCGGCCTCGACCACCAGCGTGCCCAGGGCCAGGCCGGCGACGATGCGGTTGCGCGCCGGGAAATGCACCGTGGCCGGTCCGGTGCCGGGCAGGTACTCGCTGACCACCGCGCCGCGCTCGGCCAGCGCAGAACGAAGCGCGGCATGGCGCGCCGGGTAGGCCACGTCGGGGCCGCTGCCGAGCACGGCGACGCTGAGGCCGCTGCCGCCGAGCGCCGCCTGGTGGGCGGCAGCGTCGATCCCCGCGGCCATGCCACTGACCACCACCAGGCCCGCGCCGGCCAGGGAACTGGCGAACTCTCTGGCCAGATCGGCGCCGCCGGCGCTGGGGCGGCGGCTACCGACGATGGCCACGCCTGGATGGCGCAGCAGTGCCGGTTCGCCGTCGACGAACAGGGCCAGCGGCGGCAGGGCGATCTCGCGCAGCAGCGGCGGATAGGCGGGGTCGCCGAGGCCGAGCAGGTGATGGCCAGGCGCATCCAGCCAGCGCGAGGCGTGCGCCAACGCCGCGCGCGGCGGGTGGGCCAGGGCCTGGCATTGCTCCGGCGTGCATCCAGCCGCGCGCCAGGCCGACAGGCCTGCCCGCAGCGCCGCACGCGCACTGCCGAATTTCCCGAGCAGCTCGCGCCGCGCGCTGGCCGGGCCATGCGCCAGCAGCATCATCAAAAGCGCGGTGCGCTCGTCTGCGGGTAGCGGGACGGGGCCGGCCATCGCGACAGCATGGCGCGCAAACAACAACGGCGCCCTCGGGCGCCGTTGTCTAAACACATCGGGGCAAGCCGTTACTGCGCGTCGGGATGACGCACGTTGTAGCCCACCTTGACCGGCTTGACGCCTTCCATCACCAGCGCGTAGCTGACCTTGTCGAAGGTGCGGAACACCATCGCATGGGCGGCGTACTCGTCCGGCACGCCAACGGTGGAGCCACCGCCGGTGAAGCCGTCGTCGGCACGCGAGGTCAGCGAATTCGCAATGCGGTCGTTGACGCGGCGGCCATTGCGCCAGAGCGAGAACACCGTGCCGTTGTCGATGCCTTCGCGGCTGCCGCCGGAGATGGCGATGACATCGCGCGGGCCGCCGGAAGTGAAGGTGTCGGCCACGGCCAGCACGCGCAGTTCGGCTTCGGCGGCCTGGGCGGCCGGCGGATGCGGAATGAACTGCAAATCGTACGGGTGTGCTTCAACCGCGATCAGGCGATCGCCGGGGCGCACTTCACGGCCGGTGTCCTGCAGCAACAGCGAGGCGGCCTCGCCGGTGTTGGTCGGAACCCGGGTGATCGTGCCGATGTTGACCTGGGCCAGTTCGTAGCCGAGGAACTCGTTGCGGCTGCTCGGTGCGATGTAGGTCTTCCACAGGTTGCCCGAGCCGGGGATCGTGTCGCCGTTGGGCTGCAGGTCCTCGTTGTGGCGCGGCAGTGCGTACTCCACCGTCGGGCGAACCACCGCATAGCGCTGGCCGACCGCCGCACCCGGCAGGTTCACCACGTAGGCGACCTGGCCGGCACTGGCGCGCAGACGGCTGTCTTCGAGACTGACCACGTAGGGCAGGCTCTTGAACTCGTCGGTGATGCGCAGGTTCTTCAGGAACGGCTCGATGTCCGCCAACGGGATCGCGTTGATCGGCGCTTCCTGGCGCGGGCCCGGCTTGACGCCGACACGGTCCAGGTAGGCCAGGCTCAGCACATCGCCCGGGTAGATCAGGTGCGGATTCTGCACCTGCGGATTGGCCTGCCAGATTTCCGGCCACAGCCAAGGCTTTTTCAGGAACTTGCCCGCGATGTCCCACAAGGTATCGCCCTTGCGGACCACGTAGGTGTCCGGATGATCGCCGGCCATTTCCACGGCAGCGGCGTAGGTCGCGACGGTCAGCATCGCCACGGCGACGACCGTACGAATTCGGTTCAACATGATTGCGTTCTGCCTGATTCCCCAACAGGTTCGGCCACTATAGTTCAGATACCGGGGCGAAGCGCAAGCGTTGGCGGTAGAATTGCGACTTGCTGCCGGATTGTCCCGGTGTTCCCCACCCTGGGTATCGCTATGGCCCTGCTCCCCATCCTTGAATTCCCCGACCCCCGGCTGCGTACCAAGGCCGTGGCGGTCGACCCGGCCGAGGTCACCACGCCCGGCTTCCAGACCCTGCTCGACGATATGTTCGAGACCATGTACGAGGCCCCCGGCATCGGCCTGGCAGCCAGCCAGGTGGACGTCCACAAGCGTTTCATGGTCATCGACATCAGCGAGGAGAAGAACGCCCCGCAGGTGTTCATCAACCCGGAGATCACCACCCACGACGGTGGCCAGGTCTACCAGGAAGGTTGCCTGTCGGTGCCCGGGATCTTCGCCGACGTCACCCGCGCCGACCGCATCACCGTGCGCTACCTCGACCGCCAGGGCCAGGCCCAGGCGCTGACCACCGACGGCCTGCTGGCGGTGTGCGTGCAGCACGAGATGGACCACCTCGACGGTAAGCTGTTCATCGACTACCTCTCGCCGCTCAAGCGCGAGATGGTGCGCAAGAAGCTGGCCAAGCAGCGCCGCAACGCCGCCTGAGTGCGGCGCCCGGGCGGGGGCGCGCGGCCTCGTCGCATCGGCGCCCTGACCGGTCGCTTCCCCTTACCCGTCTTCGGAGCCCCCGCCGACCCATGAGAATTGTCTTCGCCGGTACGCCGGAATTCGCCGTGCCCGCGCTGCGCGCGGCCGCGCGCCACAATGAAGTGGAAGCGGTCTACACCCAGCCCGACCGCCCTGCCGGCCGTGGCCGTGGCCTGACGCCATCGCCGGTCAAGCTTGAAGCGGTCGCACGCGGCATCCCGGTGTACCAGCCGGACACCCTGCGCAGCCCCGAGGCGCAGGCGCAGTTGGCCGCGTTGCAGCCGGACTTGCTGGTCGTGGTGGCCTACGGCCTGATCCTGCCGAAAAAGGTGCTGGCCATTCCGACCTACGGCTGCTGGAACGTGCATGCCTCGCTGCTGCCGCGTTGGCGCGGTGCCGCGCCGATCCAGCGCGCGATCGAAGCGGGCGACAGCGAGACCGGCGTGTGCCTGATGCAGATGGAGGCCGGCCTGGACACCGGCCCGGTGCTGCTCTCGCAGGCCACCCAGATCGGCCCGCAGGACACCGGCGGGCAACTGCACGACCGGCTGGCCGAACTCGGCGCCCAGGTGCTGGCCGATGGCCTGGGCCTGCTGCGCGTGGGCCTGAGCCCGGTGCCGCATCCGCAGCCGGCCGAGGGTGTGACCTACGCGCACAAGCTCGACAAGGCCGAGGCCCGGCTGGACTGGACGCAGCCTGCCGCCGTGCTCGCGCGCAAGGTGCGCGCCTTCGTGCCGTGGCCGGTGGCCGAGGCCATGCTCGCCGGCGAGCGCTTGCGCATCCATGGCGCCGTGGCGCTGGAACAGGCGCACGACCGTCCGCCGGGCAGCCTGCTGCGCGGCTCGCGCGAGGGACTGGACGTGGCCTGCGGTGAAGGCGTGCTGCGCCTGCGCGTGGTCCAGCGCGAAGGCGGCAAGCCGGTGACGGCGGCCGACTACCTCAACGCCCGCCGCGACCTGGCGGCGTTCGCGCAATGAGCATCGACAACGCACAGGCCGGTGTTGCCGCGCGTGTCGTGGCCGCGCGCGTGCTTGGCGCGGTGCTTGGCGACGGCCGCTCGCTCAAGGCCGAGTTCGCGGCGCGCCTGCCAGCGCTGCCGGAACCGCGCGACCGCGCGTTGGTCGAGGCGATCTGCTTTGCCGCCCTGCGCCGCCGCCCGGCCTACGAGACCGCGCTGGCGCAATGGCTCGAACGTCCACCCGGGCGCCGCGACGCCGACTTGCGCGGCTTGATCCTGGCCGGCTTCGCCCAGCTCGATGCGATGGGCCTGCCGGCACATGCCGCGCTCTCGGCGACGGTCGAGGCCTGCCGCGCGCTCGGCCGCCCGCGCCAGGCCGGCATGGTCAACGCCTTGTTGCGCCGGGCCCAGCGCGAAGGCCTGCCGGCCGTTGCCGCCGACGCCGCCTGGCCGCATTGGCTGCGCGAAGAGATCCGCAATGATTGGGGCGTACTGGCACACGCCTTGTTCGAAGACAGCGCCCGTGCCGCGCCGATGTGGTTGCGGGTCAACCGCCGCCAGGGCAGCCGCCAGGCCTATCTCGATACGCTGGCAGCGGCCGGCATCGCCGCCACCGCCGACCCGCTGCTGGCCGACGCCCTCCGCCTGGAGGAAGCGCTGCCGGTCGCGCAACTGCCCGGTTTCGCCAGCGGCGCGGTCTCGATCCAGGACGGCTCGGCGCAACAGGTGGCCGATGCCTTGCCGCTGGCGCCCGGTCTGCGCGTGCTCGACAGCTGCGCCGCCCCCGGCGGCAAGGCCGCGCATCTGCTGGAACGCGAGCCCGCCTTGGCACTGACGGCGCTGGATATAGACCAGCGCCGTTCGCGTCGTATCGCCGAGACCCTGGCCCGCACCGGGCTGGCCGGCGACACCCGCGTCCTGGTGGCCGACGCCGCCGAGCCGGCGGCCTGGTGGGACGGCGTGGCGTTCGATGCGGTGCTGCTGGACGCACCCTGTTCGGCCACCGGCGTGGTCCGGCGCCAGCCCGACGTACTGCTGCATCGTCGCCCCGAGGACATCGATGCGCTGCTGGCGGTGCAGGCGCGCCTGCTCGATGCCGCCTGGCACGTGCTGCGCCCCGGCGGCCGCCTGCTCTACACCACCTGCTCGGTCCTGCGCCGCGAGAATGAATTGCAGGTGGCGCACTTCATCGACCGGACCCCCGGTGCGCAGGTCGAAGCGCTGCCCGAGGCCTTTGGCCACGCCGCCGGCGGCGGCCGCCAGCGCCTGCCCGGCGAGCAGGGTTTCGATGGGTTCTTCTACGCGCGCCTACTGAAGACTTCCTGATCGGCGCGGATATCATTGCCGCCCATGCGCAAGACGAACACCCGAGAATTCTGGTTGCTGGCCTTTACCGCCCTGCTGGTGCTGGGCGCCGGCCTGGGCCTGCGCGACCCGTGGCCGTCGGACGAGCCGCGGTTTGCGCTGGTCGCCAAGCAGATGTTCGAAACCGGCGACTGGCTGTTCCCGCACCGCGGCATCGAGCTGTACTCGGACAAGCCGCCGATGCTGATGTGGCTGCAGGCGGCCTTCTACGCCCTGGTGCGCGACTGGCGGGTGGCGTTCCTGCTGCCTTCGCTGCTGGCCGCGCTCGGCACCCTGGCCTGCGTCTACGACCTCGGCCGCCGGCTGTGGACGCGCCGCGTGGGCTTGTACGCGGCGTGGGCGGTGTTGTTCGCGTTGCAGTTCACCTTCCAGGCGAAGAAAGCGCAGATCGACCCCCTGGTGGTGTTCTTCATCACCCTGGCCAACTACGGCCTGCTGAGGCACATGCTGCTCGGGCCAAACTGGGGTTGGTGGATCGCCGGCTGGTTCTTCGCCGGCATCGGCGTCATCACCAAGGGCGTGGGAATCATCGCCTTGCTGATGCTGCTGCCCGCCGCCGGTGCGGTGCTCGCCGGCTGGCCGCGGGTGCGCCTGCACGCCCGCAATCCACGCTTCTGGCTCGGCCCGCTGGCGCTGCTGGCGGCCATCACCTTGTGGCTGGCACCGGTGGTGATCGCCGCGCTGGGCACCGGCGCGCCGGAATACCACGCTTACCTCAACGACATCCTGTTCCGGCAGACCGCCAAGCGTTATGCCCGCTCCTGGGACCACGCCCAGCCGTTCTGGTACCACCTGGCCACCATGGCGACCATGTGGATGCCGGTGATCCTGGCACTGCCCTGGGCGCTGCCGGCCTGGCGCCGGCGCTTGCGCCGTCGCGACCCGCGCTACCTGTTGCCGCTGGCCTGGTGGGTGCTGGTGGTGATCTTCTTCTCCATCCCCACCGGCAAGCGCGATGTCTACATCCTGCCGGCCTTGCCGATGTTCTGCCTGGCGCTGGCGCCGCTGCTGCCGGGCCTGCTGCGCAAGCGCAGCGTGCAGTGGCTGCTGTGGACCTTCACCGCCATGGCCACGGCGATCTCCCTGGGGGCCGGCCTGGCCATGCTGTTCGGCGAGCCGGCGTTCGAGCGCAAGTTGATCGACAGCCGCGGCGCCCAGGGCGAGGTCGCCACCGCCATCGCCTGGGTGATGATCGCCGGCGGTGCGTGGGGCCTGGCGCTGCTGGCCTGGTTGCGGGTGCGCGGGGCGGCGTTCGCGGTAGTGGCCTGGCTGGGCGTCTTGTGGGTGCTGTACGGGCTGTTCGCCTATCCGATCCTCAACGACACCAGTTCGGCGCGCGGGGTCATGGCGCGAGTCGGGCAGCGCATCGGACCGCACGGGGAGCTCGGCCTGGTCGCCTGGAAGGAACAGAACCTGCTCATGGCCGACCGCCCGGCACAGAATTTCGGCTTCAAGGTGCCCTGGGACGAGCAGCTGCGCCGAGGCGTTGCCTGGCAGGCCGAGCGCCCCGAGCAACGTTGGCTGTTCGTACAGGAGCCGGCGCTGCAGGCCTGCATCGACCGCAGCCGCAGTGAACTGCTGGGCGTGGCCAACCGCCGGCGTTGGTGGCTGGTGCCGGCCTCGGCGATCGTCGCGCCGTGCAACCCCACCGCCGAGGAACTGGCGCGCGAGCGCAAGGAGCAGGGTGTCATCGATGCAGAATGAGGCATGCCGCAGCGGCGTGGCCGACCGGGCCGGCGCGGGGACTGCGTTGTCCGCTGTAACCGTTTGCGGGGATCGGCTGCGCAAACTTGTGAAGGAGCGCTCGTTTTCGCTCCGCCAATTCGCCGGCGACTTAGCTGGCGTTCGTGATCGCCTCACGATCATGGCCGCTCCCAAAAATCTCCCCACCGCGCGATGACGCTTTTGCATCCCACCCGTCCGGAACTGCCTGCGCTGGCCGATGTCGGCCGCGCCCGCTTTGCCGGTGTGGCGGAATTCGCGCTGTTCGCCCTGGCGGCGTGCGTGATCACCCTGCCCAGCGGTCTGTTTCCGTTCGGGCTGTGCCTGCTGGCCACCACCGCGCTCGGCTTTGCGGGCGTGCGCGCGGCTGTGGCGCCGATGGGCTTGAACCTGCGTGCGCTGGTCTGGCTCACCGCCGCGGTGCTGGCGATGTCGCTGTGGTCGGTGCTGTTGTTCGAGCATGGCCTGAAAGACGTGGACAACCGCTCGCGCTTCGTGGTGCTGCCGTGGGCGGCGCTATGGGTGTACGCCATGCAGCCGCGCATGTTGTGGCTGTGGCGCGGCAGCATCGCCGGCATCTTCGCCGCGCTGGTGCTGGCCTGCGTGCAGGTGGCGCGCGGCGACCCGCGTGCCGAAGGCTGGACCAACGCGATCGTGCTGGCCGACGTGGTGCTGGTGCTGATGGTGCTGGCGGTATTCTGCCGCCCGCGTGGGCGCTGGATCTGGGTGGTGCCGGCGCTGATGGCCGGCTGCGCCACCATCGTGCTCAGCGGCAGCCGCGGCGTGTGGCCGGCGCTGCTATGCCTGCTGGTGATCGTGGCCATGGGCGCGCGCTGGCGCGACGGCCGCACCCGCCTGCTGATCCTGGCCGGCGTGGCCGCCATTGCCGCCACCGTCGTGCTCACGGTGCCGGCGCTGACCGACCAGATGCGCATCGGCGAACTGCGCCGCGACATGCAGCGCTACGAAGTAGGCGATGCCGATTCCTCGGCCGGCGCGCGCATCCAGCGCCTGCACGTGGCCTTCGACACCTTCCGCGAGCATCCGCTCACCGGCATTGGTGTGGGCCACTTCGACGATGCGATGACGCGCCTGCCCCAATGCAGCACCGGCCAATGGGTCCAGTACTGCCACCTTGGCCATGCGCACAACGACCTGGCCGAGTGGGCCGCCACCCAGGGCGTGCTTGGCATCGTGTTGTTGCTGGCGGTGTACGGCGTGCCGCTGTGGTTGTTCGTGCGGCTGTACCGGCGCAGCGGCCATGAGCGCTTCCGCGGCCCGGCCGCGGCCGGGATCATGGTGGTCATCAGCTACGTGCTGTGCGGCCTGACCCAGTCGATGTTCGCGCACCAGGTGACCGCAGGCTTCTATGTCTCGCTGGTCGGCGTGTTGATCGGCCTGGCGGTGCGCGAGACCGAAGTGGTTCAGCCCGAACGCCGGGTCTGAGGCCGCGGCGGGTCGGCCACCGCCTGGCCATGCTGCAGCAGCCACAGCATGATCGCCTTCTGCCGCACGTAGTTGGCCCGCACATAGGCGTAGACCAGCCCGCGCCAGCCATCCAGGAAACCGGCGCGCAGCACGTAGCCGCGCCAGAATCGCCACGCCGGGGCCAACACCAACTTCGACCACGACGCCCGCTTGCCGCGCGCGAACTCATGCTCGGCCATCATCCGGGCATAGCGCTGGGTCTTGGCCAGCTGTTGCTCCAGCGAGCGATAGGGGAAGTGGATGAGGTCGCCGCGCAGGGTCGCCACCGGGCCATCGACGCTGGCCGCTTCGTGGATCTCGCGCTTGCCGCGCCAGCCGCCGCGGCGGCGATCGAACAGCCGCAGCACCCGGTCCGGATAGGCATTGCCATGGCGCAGGAAGCGGCCGAAGTAGTCCGACAGCCGGGCGAAGCGGTAACCGGCCTGGCCGGCAAAACCGCCATCGCGCGCTGCTTCGATCGACGCCCGCAGCGCCGGGCTGATGCGCTCGTCCGCATCCAGGCACAGCACCCAATCGTGGCTTGCCTGCTGCACGGCGAAATCCTTCTGGCTGCGGAAGCCCTCGAACGGCCGTTGCAGCACGCGCGCACCTGCGGCCTGCGCCAGCGCCACGGTGTCGTCGCTGGACAGAGAGTCCACCAGCACCACCTCGTCGCAGAACGCCAGCGAGGCCAGGCAGTCGCTTATGCGGTCGGCCTCGTTGAACGCGATAATGCAGGCGGAAATGCGAGGCCGTTCAAGTGGAGCGGTCGATGAGGACATGAGATGGCCGATTACCTGCTGTTCGCAACGGAGCGTTACGCGCTGCCTATTCTGGCGCCTCTGGCGCGGGCATTACAGGCCAGCGGGCAGTCGGTGTGTGCCTGGTTCGAGGACGGCGCCCGCGGCGCGGCCCTGCCTGGCGTGCCCACGGTAGGCCTGCGTCAGGCCCTGGCGCTGCGCCCACGCGCGGTGTTCAGCGCCGCCAACTGGGTGCCCACGTTCCTGTCCGGGGCCAAGGTGCAGCTGTTCCATGGCTTCAATGTCGAGAAGCGCGAAGACACCCGCGGCCACTTCCGCGTGCGCGGCCTGTTCGACCTCTATTGCACCCAGGGCCCGGCCACCACCGCGCCGTTCCGCGAGCTGGCCGCGCGCGAGGGCCACTTCGCCGTGGCCGAGACCGGCTGGCCCAAGCTCGACCCGCTGTTCCGCGACGACGGCGGCGAGAGCGCCAGCCTGCGTGCGCCGGCCGCCGGCCGCCCGGTGATCCTGTTCGGCTCCACCTTCACCGAGCGCCTGAGCGCCGCGCCGGTACTGCACGACGCCATCGCCGCCGATATCGCCCGCGGCGAGCGCTATTGGCTGCTGACCCTGCATCCCAAGTGCCCGCCAGCCCTGTTCGAGCGCTACCGCGCGCTGGCCGGGACCAACGCGCGCTTTGTCGAGCCCGAGCAGGTGATGGCCGCGCAGCGCGCCGCCGACGTGCTGGTGTCCGATACCTCCTCGATCGTTTCCGAATTCGTGGTCCAGCACAAACCCGTGGTGACGCTGCGTAACCGCGCGCCCAAGCCGCACATGATCGACTTCGACGACCCGGCGCAGCTGCCGGCGATGCTGCAGCGCGCGCTGGCCCCGGAACCGGCGCTGCGCCAGGCGATCGAGCGCTACGCCGACGCCATCCATCCGTACCGTGACGGTTTGTCTTCCGAACGGGTCATCGCCGCCACCGAGGACTTCATCGACGGCGAGATGGGCGTGCTCAAGCGCAAGCCGCTCGGCGCGCTGTGGCGCGGGCTGCAGATTCGCAAGGAGCTTGGCTACTGGGGCCGCGCGCAGCGCTGAGGCGTCACCACTGCAGCCGGCGCCGTGCCAGGCGCGCGGCCAGCTGCGCATGCAGCGCTTCGGCCTCGGCCAGCGGCAACAACCGCAGGCGCAACGCCGGCCCGCCACCGTGGGCACCGGCGGTATCCAGCCACAGCGAGGCGGTGCCGCACAGGCGGTCCAACGGCGAGCGCGAAAGCTGCAGCGCCTGCAACTTGTCCAGCTCGGCGAGCCGCCACCAGCGATCCCACCAGCCGCCACGCACCACGATGCGTTCGCCGTCCACCGCATAGCCCATCCGCGCCACCTGCCGGTAAGCGGCGAACAGCGACCACGGCCACCATGCCAGCAGCAACCAGCTCCACGGCCCCAGATAAGCCGCCATCACCGCAGCCAGCGGCAACAACCACAGTGACGGCAGCGCCAGGCGCCAGCCATTGCGCTGCGGTACCGGCAGCCACTGCGCCGGCGGCCAGGCCGCGTGCGGCAGCAGCCCGTCGATCAAGTCATCGCACGCCTGCGGCGTGGCGATCGGGGCGAGGTCGCGAAAGGCGCGGCCATGCTCGTCACGCTGCTGCGAGGCGGCGATATCCACCTGCAACCGGCGCCGCCGCAGTACCCGGTGCAGGAAGCCTTCGCGCAATGTCCAGGCCTGGATGCGCCGTTGCGTGGTGCTGGTTCGCACGCGCGTGAGCAGGCCGCGTTCAATGGTGAGCCGGCGCTCGATCTCGCTCAGGGTGAAACCGTGGTACTGCACCAGCGCCAACACCACCGACAGCAACCGCATCGCCAACAGCAGCGCCAGCGCTAGCAGTAGCGCCACCGCGGCGGTCGCGGCCAGGCCCGGGTGCAGGCCATGCACGTAGCGGTAGGCCTGCTCGCCATTGTCGGCGATGAACTGGTTGACCGCGCGCTGCGGAAACGCCTGGTAGAGCACGCCGAACGCCGCTGCAACCACGACCATGCCGCGGTTGGAGATCAACCCCAGGCGGATGACCTCGGCCGTGGACAGCGATAACAACCGTTGTGCCGGTGCGGTTGCGCTTTGCGCCATCTCCGTCACTGCGGCCGAAGGCGCATGCGCGCCATGGCGCACGCGTTGCTCCAGCGCCAGCGCGCGATCCAGCCGCAGCACCCGCATCTGTGCCTCCGGGCGCGCCCCGCCGGCCGATTCCAGCCGTACCTCGGCAACCCCGAACATCCGGTGCAACACGCTCTGGTGCAGCACCACGTTGTGGATGCGCGCGTAGGGAATATCGCGCCAGCTGCGCTCGAGCAAGCCACTGCGAATATGGATCGCGTCGGTGCCGAGGCGGTAGCGGTAGGTCAGGTATTGCATCATCGAGACCGCCACCAACACCGCGATCACCGCCAAGCTGATCAGCAGGCCGTAGTGGTCGTCACGGTCGCCGCGCTGGCCGAACACCACCAACGCCACCAACGGGATGAAGAACTGTCGCGCCTGCTGCAGCAGCACGAACAGCGACGAGCCCGGATGCAGGCGCAGCTGGATCTGGCCAGTGCTGCCGTCGAGGGTGCCGTCGTCCGGGACGCTCACAGCGCGTCATCGTCCTGGTCCAGCTGCCGCGACAAGCGCTCGCGCAGGCGCTCGGCGTCTGCGGCGGCCAAGCCGGCCAAACCCACCGCACCGAAGCGGCTACCAGCCGTATGCACCACCAGGGTGGACAACCCGAACAGACGTTCCAGCGGGCCACGGCGCAGGTCCAGGTGCTGCACCCGGCTGGCCGGCACCCGGGTTTCGGATTGCCACAAGTTGCCGCGCCGCACCGCCAGGCCCTGCGCGTCCAGCAGCCAGCGTACGCGGCGGCGGCGCCGGTAGGCGAAGTAGGCCAGCAGCAGGACCAGCGCGGCCACGCCCGCCAGCATCGCCGGCCACGGCAGTGACAGCCGGCCACCGAGGCGGATCGAGACGCCGACCACCAGGCAGGGCACCAGTAGTGACAGCCCGGCCATCGCCCCGGCCAGCACCGCGCCGCGCGGTGGCAGCGCCTGCCAGCTGAGGGTGGGCGAGGGAGGCGAAATGGAATCGGACAACGACGGCGAAGGCTCGGACACGTCACTCGGCGCCTGGGTGGGGAGGCGCCAGCATAGCGGCGCGGTGGCCGCTACTGCGATTTTCCGGACCGGCGTTACTGCGAGGCCAGGATCAACGCGTCCACGTCCAGCGCATGGCCGGCACGCGCCGCCTTGGTGCGCAGGTACTGCTCGTTGTCGGCGGTGATCTCGCCGGTGACCGGAATGCGCTCGACCACCTCGATGCCGGCTGCGCGCAGGCGCTCGACCTTGGTCGGGTTGTTGGTGAGCAGCCGTACCTGGGCGATGCCCAGGCCGCGCAGCATCGCCACCGCGCTGCCGTAGCGGCGCTCATCGGCGCCGAAGCCCAGCTGCGCGTCGGCGTCGATCGTATCCAGGCCGGCGTGCTGGTAACCGTAGGCGCGCATCTTTGCCGCGATGCCGGTACCGCGGCCTTCCTGGTCCAGGTACAGCAGCACGCCGCCGCCCAGCGCCTTGAGCTTGGCCAGGCCGCGTCGCAGCTGGTCGCCGCAATCGCACTTGAGCGAGCCGAACAGGTCGCCGGTGAGGCAGGAAGAATGCACGCGCACCGGCACCGGATGCGACAGGTCCGGCTGGCCGACGATGATCGCCACCTGGTCGCGCTGCGCCACGCCACCACGAAACACCGCGAACTCGCTCATGCCGACATCGCGCAACGGCACCGGCGTACGCGTGACCAGTTCATAGGCGCGTGCCGCCGCCCGCGAGCAGCCGGCGTCCAGGTCTTCCAGCGCGATCCACTGGCAGCCTTCGAAGGCGCTGCCATCATCGGCATCGAGTTCCACCGCCAGCACCGCCGGCAACAGCAGGCCAAGGCGGGCGATCTCCGCCGCGCCGGCGTCCACGGCGTCACCCGGCGTCCAGTGCGACGGCGCGGTGTCCTGGCGCAGGTAGGCCATCGCCGCGAGGTCGTCGTAGGACACGCCCGCCAGCGCCACCCGCGCGCCGTCCTCGGCCTGCAGGCCGAGGACGTTGGCGCGGGTCGGGGTCAGGAACAAATAGTGGCGTTGCCGCGCGGCCTCGGCGAAGGCGGCATATGAGTGCGCCGTGCTGCTGTCCAGCGCCAGTACCGCGCGCGCCTGGCCAGCACTACTGCGCAGCACCACCGGGCGGCCGGCGCGCAATTCGGAGGCCGCGCGCTCGCAGCGGATCGCGGCGGGGTCGCCGAACGGGTCCGGGCGCGGGTCGAGGCGGGGGGCGGAAGCGGGGGGCTGGATATCCATCGTGGTTCTCGGATGGGGGCGGGCAGCGGCCGCTCAAAGGCCTTGCCCTGCAACGGGTCGTCGCGGTGATGGAAGCAATCGCGCGCTAGTGCGGGTGGCGCGCGGTCGCATAAGGATTGGATTCGCCAGCGCCGGGTGGGCGCAGGGTGTAGCGCTTGTAGGTCCACTGGTACTGGGTGGGGTCGCGGCGGGCGATACGTTCGACCCCGGCGTTGAGCGCGGTGGCGGCGACCACCGGGTCCGGGTCGGCCAGCGCCGGCTCGGCCGGCTGCACGTGCAGGGCGAAGTCGAGGTCGTCGCTGAGCCGCTCGACCCAGCCGTACAACACGATCGCCCCGGTGCGCTCGGCCAGCCGGTTGACCAGCGTCATGGTCAGGGCAGGGCGACCGAAGAACGGCGCGAACACGCCGTCGCCCACCTTCGGCTGCTGGTCCGGCAGGATGCCGACCGCGCCGCCTTCCTTGAGCGTCTTGAACAACTGCCGCACGGCCGGGCCTTCGGCGCGCACCTGGCGCACGTTGTGGGCGCCGCGTGCGCGCTGCAGGAAGCCATCGACCACGGGCGAATCCGGTGCCCGATACACGATCGCGATCGGCCCGCGCTCGGCCAGCCACTGGTTCAACAACTCCCAGTTGCCAAAATGCGGCGCCGCCACGATGACCCCGCGGCCGGACGCCAGCGCGGCGTCGTACAGCGCCTGGCCGTCGCGCTCGCGCAGCAAGGCAAGGTTCTCGGCGGGCGGGCGGGTCCAGGTGCGCAGCATCTCGAAGGTCTGGCGCGCGGTGGAGCGCAGGACCTTCGGGTGCAGGGCAGCGCGCTCGGCGCCGGACAGTTCCGGGTAGGCCAGTTCCAGGTTGCGGCGGACCACCCGGCTCTCGCGCGCATCCAGCCGCAGCCAGAGCCAGGCGATCGCATCGGCCAGGGTCTTGAGGACAGGCCAGGGCAGGCGGCCGACGAAGGCGGCGGTGCGGAACAGGGCTCCGGCTCGGAGATCAGCATTCATCCTGGGAATTCTAAACGGCTGGGCCAGGGGCACGGCTGATGGCGCGTGCACGCCGGCAGGGGGCGGGCTGGCTGTAGGAGGGGCTTCAGCCCCGATGCCTCCGGAGCCGACCGTGGGTCCGAAACCGCTCGGTCGGGGCTGAAGCCCCTCCTACAGGTGCGGGGCTCTGGATGACACGGGCGGCGACGTGCGGGATGCTGCCGCGCCCGCCCCTTGAGGAATCCCATGCTCGCCCTGATCCAGCGTGTTACCGAAGCCAGAGTGGAGGTCGAGGGTGAAGTGGTGGGCCAGATCGGCCCCGGCTTGCTGGCCCTGGTTGGCATGGAGCCCGGCGATACCGAAGCGATGATCCGGCGCATGGCCGAGCGCCTGCTCGGCTACCGGGTGTTCGCCGACGCGGCCGGGCGCATGAATCGCTCCCTGGCCGACACTGCCGGCGGCCTGCTGTTGGTCAGCCAGTTCACCCTGGCCGCGGACACGGGTTCGGGCATGCGCCCCAGCTTCACCACCGCGGCACCGCCGGCCGAGGCTGAACGCGGGTTCAACCAACTGGTGACCATCTGTCGCGAAAAACACGTAAGCAGGGTGGAAACAGGACGTTTCGGTGCCCATATGGTCGTCAGCCTGGTCAACGACGGCCCGGTCACCTTCCTGCTCAGGCCCTGACCCGCGCGTTCCCCGGATCAGCCTGACTGGCACAGCGTCCCCTCGCCTCATCCCGGCAGACGGGGTGGCACGCTGGTATAATGCTAGGTTCTCTCAATCCTTCCCAGCCGGTGGCGCGAGCACTCATGGCCAACGAACGTCCTGCCCAGCAATCCGATATCAAGCAACTGATCAGCAAGGGCCTGGAACAGGGCTATCTGACGTACGCAGAGGTCAATGACCACCTGCCCGACGACCTGGTCGACCCGGAGCAGATCGAAGACATCATCGGCATGATCAACGGCATGGGCATCGATGTCCATGAAGTGGCGCCCGATGCCGAAACCCTGCTGCTCAACGACGGCAATACCGGTAACCGCGAAGTCGACGACACCGCGGCCGAAGAAGCCGCCGCTGCGCTGACCGCACTCGACACCGAAGGTGGTCGCACCACCGACCCGGTGCGCATGTACATGCGCGAAATGGGCACGGTCGAGCTGCTGACCCGCGAAGGCGAAATCGCCATTGCCAAGCGCATCGAGGAAGGCCTGGGCCAGGTCCAGGCCGCCCTGGGCACCTTCCCGGCGTCGATCGAGCACCTGCTCGGCGACTACGAACTGCACAAGGAAGGCAAGAAGCGCCTGGCCGAGGTCGTGGTCGGCTTCAACGACCTGATCGAAGAAGCCGACGCCGCTGCCGAACTGGCCGCGGCCGCCGAAGCCGAGAGCGACGGCGAGACCGAAGACGAGGATGAGGCCGACGACGTCGCCGACGCCGACGAGGACACCGGCCCGGTGGGCCCGGACCCAGTCGAAGTGGCCACGCGCATGGAGAACCTGGCCAACGAACTGGCCAAGTTCAAGAAGGCCCACGCCAAGTACGGCGCCGAGCACAAGAACGTCACCAAGCTGCGCGAAGACGTGGCTGCGATCTTCGTCACCCTGAAGCTGCCGCTGCCGCTGACCGACGTGCTGGTGAAGCAGCTACGCGACGTGCAGAACAGCATCAAGGACCACGAGCGCCGCGTGCTGCACCTGGCCACCAACGTGGCGAAGATGCCGCGCAAGGACTTCATCCGTTCCTGGGAAGGCAACCAGACCAACCTGGAGTGGGTGGAAGACGCGCTCAAGCGCAAGCAGAAGTGGTCTTCGGCCCTGCGCGACGTCAAGGACCAGATCATCGCCGAGCAGCAGGCCACTCTCGACCTGGAGAAGGCGCAGTACCTGACCCTGGGCGAGATCAAGGAAATCAGCCGCGCCATGGCCTATGGCGAGGCCAAGGCCCGCAAGGCCAAGAAGGAAATGGTGGAGGCCAACCTGCGCCTGGTGATCTCCATCGCCAAGAAGTACACCAACCGCGGCCTGCAGTTCCTCGACCTGATCCAGGAAGGCAACATCGGCCTGATGAAGGCCGTGGACAAGTTCGAATACCGCCGCGGCTACAAGTTCTCGACCTATGCCACCTGGTGGATTCGCCAGGCGATCACCCGTTCGATCGCCGACCAGGCCCGCACCATTCGTATTCCGGTGCACATGATCGAGACGATCAACAAGCTCAACCGCATTTCCCGCCAGATGCTCCAGCAGTTCGGCCGCGAGGCCACGCCGGAGGAGCTGGCCAAGGAAATGGACATGCCCGAGGACAAGATCCGCAAGGTCATGAAGATCGCCAAGGAGCCCATCTCCATGGAGACCCCGATCGGCGACGACGAAGACTCCCACCTGGGCGACTTCATCGAGGACACCAACGTGGAGTCCCCGATCGACAACACCACCAACATCAATCTCTCCGAGACGGTGCGGGACGTGTTGGCCGGCCTGACCCCGAGGGAAGCCAAGGTGCTGCGCATGCGGTTCGGTATCGATATGAACACCGACCACACCCTTGAGGAAGTGGGCAAGCAGTTCGACGTGACGCGCGAGCGGATCCGCCAGATAGAAGCCAAGGCGCTGCGTAAGCTGCGGCATCCTAGTCGGTCGGAGCAGTTGCGCTCGTTCCTGGACATCGATTGATTCCGGGCGACTTGCTGGAAGATTGAAACGAGAGAAGCCCCGCGGAAGCGGGGCTTCTTTTTTGGGCGCGAGATGAGGTGGTGATGCGGATGCTTCGTGGTCGGTGAGTTTGGGGCGCGGGAGACGGTAAACTTGGCGGGCTGCGGTGCAAGGCCGCTGTGTGTCGCGGGCCTATAGCTCAACGGTTAGAGCAGGGGACTCATAATCCCTTGGTTCCAGGTTCGAATCCTGGTGGGCCCACCAAATCAGACTTCCGAGCAGGCCAGCGACATCCAGTGGGCTAATGCGAATTCCAAAAAACAAGCCGTTCGATGGCTGATGGCGTCTGACCGGGTCCGGCGAGTATCCGACGATTGATCAGTCCTGGCGTCGCAATTGGGCCAACATAATTCCGTTCGATCAGCCAACGAGATCCGCAAGTTCATCTATACGACGAATGCAATTGAGTCGGTCAACATGAGCTTGCGTCGGGCCATGCGGTATCGAGGCACGTTTCAGAACGACGACGCCCTTTTTAAAGTTCTCTATTTGTCGTTGCGCAATATCAGCAAACGATGGGCACAGCCAGTCCGAAATTGGCACAACGCCCTGGGCCGCTTTGCGATTCAGTTCGAGAATCGAATCAGATAAGTGCGAACGAATTATTCTGGGCAGGTGCTCAATTCGTCGGCCGCCTATCGCCAAAAATGCCCGCACGCGAACGAGGGCAGGCAGTCAATTGCCAAATCCCCAGGAAGCGGTCCGGTCGAATGAAGCGCTAGGTGGCGTCAGGAGATTGGCTAACAGCGCGATCAATCAGAGCGTTCGTCTCGCTATGCAACAACTCCATGATGTCGCGAACTGAGTCGATCGCGCGATCAACGTAGGTCTCATCAATCACAACCTCTGATCCACTCAAGTAGACCCCATGTATTTTGCCGAGTGCTGAGACTTGTTCTTGTGTTAGCAGAAGCACATCTCCGCCGTGATGCACCAGGGCATTGCGTACAGCCAAAAGGTCCTTGATTGGGCGCCACAAGTCAGCTGGAATCTCGAAACCTGCGTATCTTTCCAGGAAGATTCTACGAGCGCTCCAAGGATCGCCTTTGAGATCGGAAGGCCTAAAAATTGCTTGCTCCCCCAAGACATGGCTAAGCCTATCGCACTCACGTTTCATGGCTCCCTCAAGGAGAGAAGCAACAAAAATGACATGCGACGAGCGCATTCGCTTGCGGTAATAGTCCGTCGCGAGAATGCCAGAGTCATTGATATCTTTAGAGCCTAGTGCCACCTGTTGCTGCACGTAGCGTTGCTCTTCCCCATCCATCAACGCCCAAGTGCCTTCAGTCTCGGCCTTGAACCATCGAAACAGATCGAGCTCGTAAGTCTCAAGCGAATGACTGTTCTTTAGCCCAGCAAGAAAGTGCTGACGCATTGCAAGCTTGAGATAGTCGGGTACCGGTCCGAGGGGCATGGTCGTCAAATGTGCGGTCGTGAGCGAGTTTTCGCGGACGGAACAATCGGTGCGGCAGGGGCGCTAAATTACTGCTCCATCGCTCCGAGCGAAAATGGAGCCCATGTGTCAGCAGGCAGATCGCGCTCCTTTCCTAGTGGCGATATCGATTTATGCGGAAGGAATTGAGCGCCACGCGACGAGAACACATGGAATTGGACCAGCAAGCTCTCTGCCCGGTCAGCGACATTTTCGAAGAGTACATTTGGGATGCCAATCCTGAGTAGTTTAACTTGTCCCGGCTTTAGCACTACCGGCACGTCAGGCGTCGAAATCTCGGGAATTAAGGCTGGGCCTCTCGATGTCGAGGGACACCTCGCGTATGAGCAGCTCCAGCGTTCCAGTGTTGGACAATGCGAAATCAAACATGCAGTCGTCCAAGGAGCCTGGTTCTGGAGTTGAAACAGCAGCAATGCATCCAATGAGAGAGGACCTCTTTCGCAAGAACGTCAAATAAAGAGTGGCAATCGAAACCGGCAGAGCTAGCGAAGCCAAAATTGTCGCCGCGATGTCGCCATTGTCCATGCGTATCGAAGTCCTGAATTGAGCCGAGCCATGAACATTTCTTGGCTTGAATTAGTCGTGATCCCCCAACCAAAATCAATCATGATGTCGATGGCAACTTTGTAAGCAGCCAAATTATCCCCCAAATCTCATCTTTCTCTTCGCTCCCCCTCGCAAACTAGCGCGACTGGGACACCGTCGCTGTTGATGATGGGAGCACCGCTACATCCTTTGAAATCCTTATGGCCTGGATGCTTAAACGTTAGTTTGAAGACGATGTGGTCGCCACTGAACCGAAGGAACGATAGCCCTTCATAAAGTCGGATCTCGCCGGAGAGGTACGTTTGGCCAAAGTGCTCCTCTTGGGCTGAAAGGACCATGCCACAGAAGCCGAATCTATCTTTAGGGTCGGGCATCTCGGTGAGGCTCACCGAGTGGACCGGAATCGGAGCTTCGGCCCCTCCTTGGTTGGAACTTCGACCTCTTGTCTGTACGCAACGGGGCCTTGCGGCAACTCAACGTACGAGAAATCGACATCCTTCAGCTTCGGTGACGAAAGCGTCGCCTTCGCGAGAAAGTAAATGGCGCCTAGCTGGCGTAGCTGGGTGCCCTTTTGGGGCACATAACGGAGCTGTAGCGCCCAGTTCCATTGATCTCCAGTCGCATGGGAAACGGTGAGCAAAAAGCGCTTGCCGCGATAGTCCACAAGGCAGGCTGAAGCAACTCCATTGGGTAAGGAGTCTTCGCCCAAGCGAACAAGTGGTGCGCTCGATAGGAACAGGCTCATTTGACCAGGGGTGCTCATTGGAAACGAATTCTGCAAACATGATCTGGATGAGGGCTCCGCGGCGGCTTCTCCATCAATGCGCCTATCGCGCTGCTCCCGTCCTCTCACGCAAGCTCCCATGGAAGGTCGCGCCTTCCATGCACTGCCTTAAGCTTGCCAGTCTTGCGAAGTACGGTCGCGGCCCAACGGGCGTCGTATTGCCACGTGTATAGCAACGTTCCCGAGCCCCTAAGGTCTGACTCGTAGTTGTGCCAGATGTACTTCGCGACGTCGCTAGGCCAAGCCTTGCCTCCTAGCGATCGAAGGGCAACCAGCACCCACTCCTTCATATCCTCCCGAGTCGCCATCAGCCGTCCTCACAGATCACTTTAATCGCCAAGATGCAACGTGGTTCAAGTCAGTTCTGCGAAGTGGTCGGCGAACGCGCTGAACGGAACGCAGGCGTTTTCCCATCGGCCACTGCCGTGGTCTGTTGGCACGTGCGCAGCCACGCTCTCCAGGTCCAAAACGGCCAATCGAGGAGCCGCAAAACTTAGGTCCCACAGGTGCATACGAAAGTGCAAGAACGACGCAGCTGATTCCCACTCGTTACGCGTCAGGTAAAACGATCCCCGGAGCCCAAGTCGACTAGCCTTGACCTCGATGCAGACCGGCGCGCGATTCTCTGCGGTGAGACTGGACAGCACGTCGTATCCGTCTTCGTTGCTGTCTAAGGCAACCCATCGCGGGGTGCGCCCGGTTCGCGTCACCTCAAATCCAAGAGTCAAGCGTTCTCCGGCGCGACCGATTTCGTTCAGTCGAACGTCGTAAAGGCCGCGCGCACGTGCAGCGAGAGAGTCCCAGAAGGCTACTACTTCGGGGGTAGACGCATGTGCTAGACCGGCTTCCTGACAAATCTGAGCGATTTCAGGGGGCGCGTACTGTAGTACTCGACGCCGGCCAAACCTGGCGTTCTGAACCCAAGGAGGGTCGGTGGCCGCAACGAGATCCACCAATGCTTCGCGAAGGCGCTCTTCGGTGCGTGGCATGGTGCTGACCGCCAGCCCGCGCAAAGTGGGAGCGAGCAACCCTACGTCGTTGACCTCGGTCCACCCCAACAACACTGAGCAATCCGTTACCCTCTTTGCACTGACCACGCCGAGCTTGCCGAGCGTCCGAGCGGCGGTCACCGGCATAGGCGTCTCGCCAAGCAAGCGGAGAAGCTCGAAGCAGCCGTAGGCTACACCAGGCGAGAGCGACTCACTCACTGGGTGCCCCGCTCAAATCGCGAAGAAGCGCCTGTACGTCGTCGGCGTCCATTCCGCCCCCAGACCAATCGTCATCTTCATCGACAGCTTCGGGATCCATAGGAATAGGATCAATCTGCAGGCTGGTGTCATTGAGGACGGCCGCCATCGCGTCGATCTTGGCTTTGAGGCGCATCTGTACGGTTTCGTCCACGCTTCCGCTGCATTCCACAATCTCAATTGTTGTGGCCTGATCCGGCGGAAGGCCCAAACGATGAATTCGATCCATTGATTGTAGGAAGTGGGCCGCGTTGAATGTCCGATCCAAGTAAAGCGCGTGGTGGCAGACGGTGTGGAGGCTCACGCCTTCGCTAGCCGCAGCAGGGTTGGCCACCATCACTCGGACATTCTCATCGTCGTGAAACAGCTTGATCTTGCCTTCGCGCGTGCCATCGTCGTCTTCATCGCCGGCGTCGACACCGCCATGGATGTACACAGCGCCCAGGTCTTGAAGTGAATCGGCGATGTATTCCACGTTGTGCCGGAACGACGACCAAATCAGCACCTTCTCCCCCTTGCGCGCAAGCTCGCGCGCCCGGTGGAGGAGATAGTTCATCTTGGGGCCCTTGCCTTCCGCCAACACAGCGGACAGCAGTCCAGGCTTGGCGAAATCGATCTCGCGGGACAACAAAGCCGGATGGGACACGAACATCAACAAACGTGTGACCGAACGACCGAGAGATCGAAATGCCTGGCGCCCGCGATCGCTCAAGTAAGCTGTGGCTTGCCGCGCCACTTCGCTCTTCATGTACCGATAGAGCTCCAACTGCAGGGGACTCATCGGCACGGTTTTGCGCAAATGCGTGACAGGGGGCAGGCCTAATTCGCGCTTGTTTGTACGAACATAGATCGGCCGCATCCGTTCCACGACGTTATCGGCATTCGCCGGAATCTCGGGGTACAAAAATGAGAACTGGGGCAAAAGGTCATCGCGAGATTGCGGCATGGGCGTGCCCGACATAACCAACTTGCCCACCGGAAACTGGGACACACTCAGGACGGCCTGAGCTGTCTTCCGCGACGGCCCGGCTTTAATCCTGTGACTCTCATCCAGGAAAACATGAACACGGTGGCGCGCAAGGTGCGGGGTAATGAGATCGCGCGATATGGCGACCTGCTGATACGACATCAGCATGAACGGCGGATCTTCGTTCAATGCTTTCGCGATGTTGCTGCCCCGCAGGCGGACAAATGCATCGCTGGTACTCGGGAAGCACTCCTGCAACTGCTCGTCCCAGGCGGCAAACGCGTTCTTGGGCGCAATGACTAGCAAGCGGTCGCCGGGCTGCCGCCTGTAGGCAAAAGTGGCCAAAGCTTCGGTGGTTTTGCCCGCTCCAGGCACTGAGAACGTTGCGCCGGCCGGCAGCGCTGCCAGTACTCGCACATTTCGGACTTGGTGTGATTTGAGGGTGCGCCCAAATCCAGCGGCCTGGAGTCGAGCCAGTAGGCCCTGCTCGTCCACCTGCTGGCCAGCAATGGCGTCCTTGTAGAAATTTGTGTTTCGGGCGGACTGGCGAAGCAGTTCGGCCGCCGGTGCATCGATCAGAAAGTCTTGATCAGCCCGCATTTGAAAGGACTGCATTAGTTGGCCAACTTGAGCCCGCAACCCAACGAAACTCCACCAGGGCAAGCTGACCGCGTTCCCCCCCTCTCCCTGCGAATCCGCGGAGGCGGTCGCGAACAGCGCTCGAGCCAACGGCAGCCAAGCCCGATCTACATCGGCGTCATCCCATGAGATGACTGCACGTTGATCAGCCGCGCGATATCCGATCCTAAGCATTCCGGACCGCCAACCAATTGCGGATAATTTGGAGCGCCGCCTCGATGCTCTTAATCTGCTCTTCGGCGCCAGTGGTCGTAGAGTCGTCCCTCATTCCATCGGACACCGCTGCTTGGAGCTTGGTGTTTGCATCGGTCAGCTGTTTGAGAAGGTACCCCGCGTTATTGCGTTCCTTCTGAAGCTCGTTCTCGGTTTCGATAACGTCGACAACGAGCTCGCGAACCTTGTCTGAGTTTTCGGGCTTCACAATCTCAGCGGCCAGTGCAAATGACACGTCTGGCACGGACCCCGGCACGTCTCCACCGAACAACTCTTGCGTCAGCGGATCGGGTGTTGTTGGGGAAACGGGGAACGCAGCGGCCAGTTTGGTCTTAACCTTGGCCAAATGCTCCTGAATCTTTGGGATGGCGCTATACAACCGCTCGCCGGCCTTGCCGGGCTGGTCAATCAACGTAAACGCCGTATTCTTCAACAGCGTCTGCTCGCCCACCGACGTGCTCTTGCGCGCGGCCTTGTAGAGCTGCTTGAACGCTTCTTCGGCGGCTTGAACGTCGGACCATTGGTGTTGGCGACCACGGCTTTTGAGATAGGCATCAGCCATTTCCAACATCGAGCGCGCCTGCTCGACTTCGGCCTTTGTCATGCCATACAAATCGGCCAACTCGGGATCAGTAAAGCCATGCAGCTTCTGCCGGTGCTGCATCATGATGGCCCGCGCTTCCCAGCTATATCCGGCGCGAATGTCCTTCTTGATCTGGAGATTGGCCTCAATCTTGTCAATTTCCTTGTCATCGCAGTGGGGCAGCACCACGACATCAATGTGCGAGAAGTGCGGATAGTCGCCGGGTTCGTTGTAGTACAAGCTCCGCCAGCAAGACAAGCGCCGGTTTCCGTTCACCACGAAGCCGTTCTCATCGAGGATGATCGGCTCCACCTGCTTATTGGTCTTGTCCTTAAAGAACGCGAGTAGACCGGCTTCTTTTACGAGCTTCAGCAGCAGCTCGTGCTGCGTCTCCTGAACTACGTCCAGTTCGGGATCCGATTCGAAGTAGGTGCTTTCCTGGCCCGAGTGATCTGCCAGCCACTGCTCTTGAAGCGAAGCGGTGCGGCCATTGGCAAGCCGATACTTGGGCAGCTCGATCGGAACCTTAAATTTGACGAGTTCCATCTTCTCGCCCTTGACCTCCATCGCAAACGTGGCGGCCGGAACAGCAGGCTTCGACGAAGCGAGCTCCTTGAGTCGCATTTCAAACGGAAAGCCAAAGCATCGGTTCTTCATACGGCCTCAGGATTAGTCAATAGCCAGCACAATTAGCGGCATGTGGATTACGGCGCGGAAAATTTCCAATTCGCTTTGCAATCGGTTTGCGTGGGCAATGTTATCTCCCAGGCACTTGGCTGCAGCGCGCGTAGGCACAACCATCACCCCCGCCTTGATTGCCTTGTTGAGGAACATCTGTTGCAGCTTTAGCAGGTCGGCATACAAGCGAGCCATATTTCCTGTTTGAAGGCACAGACCGATACTGTTCTTGGAGCTGGTGATCGTGATCTTAGAGTCCCGAGCAAGTTTCACCTTGCCCGACCAGCCGTGCTTCACCAGCCCGGCCACAATGGTGCTTCCTATCTCGCGCGCCTTGCCGCGCGCGGGAGTGATGGAGCAGGAATGAATTGCGCGCTCGATCTCATGGCGCGACGCTGTTGGCACCGCGGCCAATCCGCCGCAGTGGTCATAGACAGTGAAGTTCACGCGGCTTCGGCCTCTTCATCCTCAGACAGCACGACCTGCGACAATTTGCTCTTGGTGTGGTCATAGAGTTCTTTGTCGTGCGGACGGTACTTTGCGGTGCCAGCTAACGCCGCGTCGATTCGCTCCTTGGCTTGTCTCGCGTAGTTCGCAATCAGCTCGCATCCCAGAAAATTACGACCGTGCAACGCGGCGGCAACGCCAGAGGATCCCACGCCAGCAAACGGATCGAAGACCAGCTGACCGGGCTTTGTCATGGACAGGACAAGCCGCTCAATCAAGCCCACCGGGAACTGGCACGGGTGATCGGTCTTTTCGATATGGTTGGCTTTGACGTTCGGAATTCCCCATACATCCTCGGGATTTTTCCCCAACGGATTGCCAGAAAGCTTGCCCCTCTTCGGGCCCTTGAAATGACGCTTGCCCGGATACTTGGCGGGAATGCGCACAGCGTCTAGGTCAAACTGATAGTCATCGGATTTCGAGTACCACATGATCACTTCGTAGCGCCCAGAGAACCGGCGCTTGTTGTGCAAGCCGTGCCCAAAGTGCCAAATAATGCGGTTGCGCAACTTAAGGCCGTGCTTCTTGAAGATGTAAGCCATTTCGATATCGAGCGGCACAATCATCCCGTTATCGACGAAGTTCCCCACTTGCCAGCAGATTGAGCCAGTCTCTTTCAAGCGCGGAATGATCAAATCGAGGATTCGCTCCTGCCATTTGAGGTAGTCCTCCAGCGCGCCTTTCTTTTCGTAAGACTTGCCAATATTGTAGGGCGGCGACGAGACAACGAGATCGAAAATGGGTTGAGCTGGGAGGGCAGAGAGCAGAGCTTCTGCATCGCCATGCCAAATCGCGTGATCCAGGTCGGCAACGGTCTTGAGCGCCTCCTTGGCCTTGACGACATGGGCAGTGGGTGCAGCTGGAAGAGCATTACGCTTCGGGCTCATGACGGCTCTATTAATTGCATTTCAATTCCGGGGCCTGATCTTCCAACAGTCCGAGAGAAAGGTCCAGGCCGATGCCTGATCGCCGTTGGGGGCGGGCAGGGAAGCATTGGTCCCTGGATGTTCCACCAATCCCGACGAAAGATCTAGGCCCGGCGCCGACGGACCCCAAGCGGGCAGTGGCGGCAGCCTCCGACTAGATGACACCGGCGGTTCTCACCGTATGAGAGGTTCAGCGTGGCCCAACAACGAAAGCGCGCGCCTCGCCCTGAAGTTGTCCACGAACAATAGAGGCTAGCCGGCCTCTGACGGGAGGCAACTCTGGGGGCAACTTGGCTGACGCTGGAGCCGAAACCTCAGCCGGAGCAATGCGTGGTGGATAGTATTTGGTAGGTGGTGGGCCCACCAGACTCCTCTGGTGGAAGATTGTCTTGAAAGCATAAGTTAGCTGGAACGGACAACTTATGACGACAGCCTTGTGCCGCGCGTCCGAATGGCTACTGGCAGCCCTTGCGCGCAGACAGAGATTCGCTGACCACACTCAATTCTGGGCGGGGCGAAGGCACGTCCAAGCTGCAGGCGCCAGGCACCAGGCACCAGGCACCAGGCACCAGGCACTTGGACCTCCGGACCCATCAACAGTGTTTGGACCGACAAGAAACTAGAAACACCCAACCCTACTGGCTGCGCTTCCGGGAGAGACAGTGTCTGCAATAACTAACCTCAAGCGGCTAGCTCTTGGACTTGCACTGGCGCCTTTGGTGCCAGGTGTGCTCATGCTGGCCTTGTCTATGCTCGGGAATCCCAGCGAGGGGATATGGGCACTGAAACTGACTGCGATGATCGCTTATCCCGCAATGCTCATTATTGGCCTGCCCTTACACTTACTTTTTCGGCGCACAGGCTGGACAAGCGTGTGGCCATATCTCGTCACTGGCGCGATTGCGGGCGCGGCCGTAGCTTACTGTGTATTCCCGACGCTACAAGCTGCTGCCAGTGGCGCGACGACATCCTCGTCTATCGCCATCGCAGTCATTTGTGCGTTCTTCGGTATGATCACAGCTGCTACGTTTTGGCTAATCGTGCGTCCGAATATCGGAATCAGAACGGCCGGAGGTAATTAATCGGAAAAGGCTGCGGCGGAGGAAGTCGATTATTCGTCGTATAGCGCACAAAACCCACATCGCTGCAGGCCTTGTTGTTTGCGGTGCTGTGGTGTGAGGCTACCGGTGCGCGGCGATGACCGAATCCAGCGCCTGCGAGATGGCCCCCTGCATGGGCGAGGCTTCGATATGCTGTAGCTGCATCGAAATCGGGCCGCGGCCCTGGCTTGCCGGCGGCGCGCTTTGCGCTTGATGTCCCAAGCAGTTCTTCGACGGTGACCCCGAGTTGGGTAACAAGGTTCGAGAGCGCGCCGGCCAGCGGGCGAGCACGGTTTGCTTCGTAAGTTTGTGAAAAGTTATTGGAGAAATTGAGCAAGGAGAAGACGACTTTTCCCAAGCCGAAGATCCCGTCCACTGTGCCGCCCTCTTCCCCTCGCTCCCCACTTCCTTTGCCACCATCGCCAGTGCCTCAGCCAGCACCACCGCCGCCTCTTCGAATTCCTTGATATGGCCGACACGACACCAAAGCTGGGGATGCTTCAACAAGCCTATTCCAAAGGGGAGTTCGCCAGGGCCAAAGTGTTGATGGATGAACTCATTGCTTTCGATCCGACGTCTCCCCAAGGTCTTTGCGCGCTTTACCTGCGCGCAAGGGCCAATGAGGATGGCAGGTTTGGCGGCAAGGATCCCGCCAAGGCCTTGATGGATTATCAAGTGCTCATCGAGCATGCAGATCTGTTCGGGAGTGACGGCATGCTCGGCTATGCACGCGTGCTAGTTGACCGGGACCCGAAGGCCAACAGGAAGGAAGCGGCCGGGCTCCTCACGCAAGCGATCGAGATGGACGCCAACACCGAGGCGATGATGGTGCTGGGTAAGCTTTACGAATTCGGATTTGATGATCCGGTTGCCGCCGGTCGGTGGTATCTCAAGGCCTATCGACGGGGTTTGCCTTGGGGGCTTCGATTCTACGCAAGGATGCAGGCGCGCCAGGGACATCGTCTGCGGGCACTGGCCTGCCACGCTGTTGCAACACTGACCAGCCCATTGTTTGTGTTGATCCATGGGGTTCGATCTCCTTTCAAATAAGGAGTCTCGAAACTGTATCTCGATGCGTGTGCGTTGGGACACCAAAGATTCCCGTTACTGCTCATCCGGGCTCGAGCACACCCGCAACGAAGGTTGCGTAGAGCGACCAGCGGAAAAAGGCTTTTTCGACTGTGGAAGCTGACGGTCGTTACGTGTTGCAAGCCGCCAAAGAGGTTGGCGGGCCGCCACAGCCGGGAGCCCAGCCCCAGGCGATCACTACGGCTCGGCCTCATTGATCGTCGCCTCAATCCGATGCCCATCCGGATCCATCAAGAATGCCGCGTAATAGTCCGCCCCTTATTCCGCACGAACCCAGGCCCTGGCCCCTCAGCCTCCTCGCGAAGCCTCAAGCGAAGCAATCTTGATCGTCTATAAGTCCAAAGCCGATCGCGGTGTCATCCTCGAATACATGAGGAAACCGGCGCGCGCCCAGCGCAGCGTCGTAGAACTTCCGCGCAAGATCGAGATCGCCGAGGGAGATGTGATGAGGCACGATCGAGTTCTAAGAAGTGGCGTGCCGTTTTCGGCGCGCTTCCAATCTCCCGCTACTCTCCTCCCCGTCGTCTCAGCCGCAGAGACAGCATCACGCTACGGTCGTTCAATGACTTCTTCGCACGTTGATCCAGACCTCGTTTTTGCCTGGCAGGCCGGACATTCCATCGCCCGCGGTTCGTCGCCACCGGTACATGATCGTGGCGGCATTCGCGTCGATACCGGTTCCGAAAGCGAAGTAAAACTGGGTGTTCCCGCGCCTATGCGATGGCTTGCGTGAGATTGCGAATGGCATCAGTGCGCCACGGCATATCCTGAAGCTATGTGGCTCCGATGAGACGCTACGCGCGGAACTGCCTGATCGCTGGGAACCCCAGCCGGGCAACTATTTCATGATAGCGACGACAGCCTGCGACGACGCGAAGCCGCTGCCGGATGGTTATGAGCTACAGGTCCATCGGTCCGGTGCCATCAGCCGGGTCTGCATCCTTGCGCCCAACGGCGATTTGGCCGCGAACGGATGCGCGGCGGAAACCCCGGACGCCTTTGTCTACGACCGCATTGAAACGGCGCCGGATCATCGGCGGAGGGGACTCGGCCTGGCTGTAATGGCGGCGCTCGGCACTGCGCGGAGATCGCAGGCAGCCCCACAACTGCTAGTCGCAACAGAGGAGGGCCGCGCGCTGTATGCCAGGCTGGGTTGGACGCTGCTCACTCCCGTTGCCGCTGCGGCAATTCCGGCACATTGAGCGTCCCGAGCAGGCCACAGTTACCCTGCGGCGCCACCTGTGCATTGTGCCCCGCAACATAAAATTTCGTGCACCGCGTCTTGCAAAAATTCTCCCCACTCCCTTATGGTGCAATCGATTGCATTGCGGCGAATCCTTATAGTTTCATCCCGGTTGGGAGGCCGGGGGAGGGATGGCTATCCATTCGATCGGACCGGCGCCGGCCCCCACGTTCACCCGACGAGACGCCCTGCGCGCCGCAATAGCCGGCAGCGTCGGCCTCGCCCTGGGCACTACCTCCCCAATAGCGATGTCGGCCACGCCCCCTGCGCCGCAACTCAAAGGCAACCTCAAACACTCCGTCGCCCGCTGGACCTTCCCCCAGCTTTCCGTCGCCCAGCTCTGCCAGACAGTTAAGAACATCGGCTTCTCAGCCATAGACCTGGTCGGCCCCTCAGACTGGCCAACCCTGAAGTCCCACGGCGTCCACAGCTCAATGTGCAACGGCGCCGAGCTGGGCCTGACCAAAGGCTTCGCCGGCCCCGAATTCCACGATGAACTCGTCGAGCGCTACACCCGCCACATCGACCTGGTCGCCGATGCCGGCTACCGCAATCTCATCTGCTTTTCCGGCAATCGCAATGGTATGGACCCGCAGGTCGGCCTGACCAATGCCGAGGCAGGAATCAAGCGCATCCTCGCCCACGCCGAGAAGCGCAACGTAATGCTGGTGATGGAGCTGCTGAACTCAAAGGTCGATCATCCCGACTATCTTTGCGACCACTCGGCCTGGGGCGTGGAGCTGTGCCAGCGCATCGGCTCGGAGAACTTCGGCCTGCTTTACGACATCTATCACATGCAGATCATGGAGGGCGACGTCATCGCCACCATCGGCAAGCATCATGCGTTCTTCAAGCATTACCACACGGCCGGGGTGCCTGGCCGGCATGAGATCGGGGACGATCAGGAGCTTCACTATCCCGCCATTTGTCGCGCGCTCCGCGACACCGGTTTCGATGGTTATCTGGCGCAGGAGTTCATGCCTGCGGCGCCGGATCCCGTCGGTTCGCTGCGCGAGGCGATCCGCCTCTGCGATGTCTGAAACGATATCCACCCAGGTGAAGTAGAACCCATGGCAGACAATCACTACGACGCCATCGTCGTTGGCTCGGGAATCAGTGGCGGCTGGGCGGCGAAGGAGCTGACCGAGAAGGGCCTCAAGGTCTTGATGCTGGAACGCGGCCGCAACATCGAGCACGTCAAGGATTACGTCAATGCCATGAAGGAGGCCTGGGATTTCCCGCATCACAACCAGCCCACCCAGGCGATGAAGGCGGCCTATCCGGTGCTGATGCGCGATTACGGCCTGGTGGAGAATCTGCAAGGGATGTGGGCCAACGAGCAGGAGTCGCCCTACGTCGAGACCAAGCGTTTCGACTGGTTCCGCGGCTATCACGTGGGCGGCCGCTCGCTGCTGTGGGGTCGGCAGAGTTATCGCCTCTCGAACCTGGATTTCGAGGCCAATCTCAAGGACGGCATCGCCACCGATTGGCCGATCCGTTACGCCGATATCGCGCCCTGGTATGACTACGTGGAGAAGTTCGCCGGCATCGCCGGTACCCGCGAGGGCCTGGACGTGTTGCCGGATGGCGAGTTTCTGCCGCCGATCCCGCTGAACATCGTCGAGAAGGATGTGGCCGCGCGGATCAAGCAGGCCTTTGGCGGCACTCGCCACCTGATCCACTCGCGCACCGCCAACATCACCCAGCCCAAGCCCGAGCAGGGCCGGGTCAATTGCCAGTATCGCAACAAGTGCATCCTCGGCTGTCCGTTTGGTGCGTACTTCTCGACCCAGGCGGCGACGCTGCCGGCAGCGATGAAGACCGGCAACCTGACCTTGCGGCCGTTCTCGATCGTCAAGGAAGTGCTCTACGACAAGGACCGCAAGCGCGCGCGCGGCGTGGAGATCATCGACGCCGAGAACGGGCAGACCTATGAGTACACGGCCAACGTGATCTTCCTCAATGCGTCGTCCTTCAATTCGACCTGGCTGTTGATGAACTCGGCCACCGATGTGTGGGATGGCGGGCTGGGGTCTTCGTCCGGGGAGCTCGGGCACAACGTGATGGATCATCACTTCGGCGCCGGCGCATCCGGGCGGGTCGAGGGCTACGACGACAAGTACTATTTCGGCCGCCGTCCTTGTGGCTTCTATATTCCGCGCTTCCGCAACGTTGCCGCCGACAAACGCAATTACCTGCGCGGCTTCGGCTACCAGGGTGGCGCCAGTCGTTCGGGCTGGTCGCGCGAGGTGGCCGAGTTGAACATCGGTGCTGAGCTGAAGGACGCGCTGACGGTGCCGGGAAATTGGGGCATCGGCATGACCGGTTTCGGCGAGATGCTGCCTGACCATCGCAATACGATCAGCCTGGACCCGGGCCGCAAGGACAAGTGGGGCCTGCCAGTGTT
>DATLJF010000064.1:0-3611 GCA_035539015.1 Stenotrophomonas sp.
TTCGACCAGCCCGGCCTCGGCTTCGACAGCGAGCGGCTCGGCGGTCGCGGTTTCGGCCACGGCCACGGCTTCCGGCGCGATGGGTTCGATCTGCACCGGCTCCGGCTCGACCACTTCCAGCGCGACAGGCGCCTGCGCAACCGGCAGGACCGGCGGCTCGACTGCGTCAGGCGCGGTGAAGGTGACGGCGGGGCTCGGCGGCAGCGCCGCTTCGTCCTTGGACGGCAGCGGCCAGTAGCGCAGGGTTTCCAGGCTGCTGCGGGTGATGTCGAGGATTTCCTCGCGGCCCGGGCGACGTTCGCGCAGGGCTTCGAGGTAGTACTCCAGGCTGGCCATGGCATCGGCCAGCGTGTCGAGCTGGCGACCGCTGGGCACGCGCTGGCGATCGATCAGCTCGCGCTGGATGTAGCGGCGCACGCCTTCGAGGTAATCCGCAGGCTCGGGCAGTTCGAGGATGCGCAACGCACCGCCGACTTCGCCCAGCAGGTGCGGCACTTCGGTCAGGCGGCTGTGATCCCAGTTGGTCTCGATGAAGGCGACGAAATGCTCGCGGGCCGCACCAAAGTTGGCGATCGCCTCGTGCGCCAGCACTTCCAGCGTGCGCCGCACTTCAGCGGCGTTGGCATTGACGCTGACATCGTCATCATTGCTGGCGTCGGCGCCGAGGCGGGCGACCTGGTCGTCCAGCGACGCGTCGACGTACAGCAGCGCACCGGCGATATCCAGCAGCAGGCTTTCGTCGACCTGTTGCTTGCCTTCGACGATCCGGCGCAGCGCGTCACGCTGCTGCACCACGACATTGCGCGCCACGCCCAGGCCCATCATGCCCAGGGTGTCGGCGACGCTGCCCAGGTCGGTGACCTGGGCCTGCAGCTCGGCGACATCGCCGCCGGTGCGCAGGTGCAGGTCGAGCGCGTCCTTGACCCGCAGCAGTTCTTCCTTGACCGCGTTGCCGACGGTGTCGAGCAGTTCGCGGTTGCGGCCGCTGAGGCTGCCGCGGGCGTGGTCGAGTTCGGCTTCGGTGGCATTGCCGGCTTGCGGGTCGAAAGCGAACAGCACGCTCTCGTTGAGCACCGCTTCGCCGCGCATGGAGCGGATTTCATTGAGCAGCGGCAGCAGCACGATCGGAATATCGCGATGGCCGTTCTGCAGGCGCTCCAGGTAATCGGGCAGCAGCACGGTACCGCGCATCAACATCGCGCAGGCTTCGTTGACGTCGCCGACCTGGCCTTCCTGCACGGCCTTGGCCAGCAGTTCCAGTTCCTCGGCCACCATCGCCGGCGCGTACAGCTCGACCATGCGCAAGGTGCCCTGCACCTGGTGCAGGTAACCGGCGCAGAAACGCATGCGGCTGGTGTCGGCCGGCTCTTCGACGAAGAACTCGATCTCGTGGCGGGCCTGGCGCAGGGTTTCGTCGAGCTCGGGCTTTACCCAGCCCAGCGCCGCGTGGCTCATCGCATCGCGCAGTGCACTCATTGCCGCCCCCCCGAGCATTCCACTGCCATGCCCGACGCGCGCGCAAGCGCTCGCGATCCGGCGGTTTCCTGCATTGGCGTATTGCTACGCGTCATTCTCGTATTCCTTTCCCGTTCCGTACGCCGCTTACGCCGGCAGCTTGAAGTCGGCGACCGAACGACGCAGGTCGGCGGCCAGCTGGGCCAGGTGGCCGATCGACTCGGCCGTCTGCCCCGCACCTTGCGAGGTCTGGCCGGTGATCTTGCGGATGACATCCATCGTCTGGGTGATGTCCGTCGCCGCCGCGGACTGCTGGTGCGCGGCGATGGAGATGTTCTTGATGAGGTTGTTCAAGGCGTTGGACACGCGCTCGATTTCGGTCAGCGCGGTGCCGGCGTCCTCGGCCAGGCGTGCACCGGACACCACTTCGGAGGTCGTCTGCTCCATCGAGCTGACCGCCTCATTGGTATCGGCCTGAATGGTCTGCACCAGGCTTTCGATCCGGCGGGTAGCGCTGGAGGTGCGTTCTGCCAGGCGTTGCACTTCGTCGGCCACGACCGCGAAACCGCGACCGGCCTCGCCCGCCGAGGCTGCCTGCACCGCGGCGTTGAGCGCCAGGATGTTGGTCTGCTCGGAAATGTCGTTGATCAGTTCCACGATCGAGCCGATTTCCTGGGACGATTCGCCCAGGCGCTTGATGCGCTTGGAGGTTTCCTGTATCTGGTCGCGGATCTGGTCCATGCCCTGGATCGTCTCGCGCACCACGCCGGCACCCTCGGCGGCGATGACCACCGAGCGCTGCGCCACTTCGGCCGACTCGGTCGAGTTGCGCGAAACCTGTTCGATGCTCGCGGCGATTTCGTTGATCCGCTCCGAGGCGCTGGTGATTTGGCTGGCCTGGTGGCCGGCCGCTTCGGCCAGCTGCATGGCGGTGGCCTGGGTTTCCTGCGAGGACACCGCGACCTTGGCCGAGGTGTCGTTGATCGTGGTCACCAGGTGGCGCAGCTCGTCCACGGCGTAGTTGATAGCGTCGGCGATCGCGCCGGTCATGTCCTCGGTGACCGAGGCCTTTACCGTCAGGTCGCCCTCACCGAGCGAGGAGATTTCGTCCAGCAAGCGCATGATCGCCTGCTGGTTGCGGCTGTTGAATTCCACCTGGGTTTGCAGGCGCAGCTCCTGCTCGCGCGAACGGGTGCGCACCGTCGACCAGACCAGGCCAATGATCGAGATCACCAGCAGCGCGCCGGACAGCACGCCCAGCCACAGGTTGGGGAACAGGCGGGTGTCGCGCACCGAACCGAAGGCCGAGAAGGCATCGAACAGCTTCTTGCTGTCGTCGAGCATCTTGGCCGAGCCGCCGGTGATGGCCGCCGCCGAGGACTGCGCGCCAAACAGGTTGCGCGAGCTGGCCAGGATGGCGTCGACGTCTTTCTTCATCGTCGCCCACTGCGCCTGCGACTGCTCCAGGGCAGACAGGGCGGCCGGGTTCTTGACCGCGGCGATGCCCAGTTCCTCGTTGCCGTTGCGCAGGCCTTCGAGCATCTGGCTGAACACCACCGAGTCGCGCGCCAGCGCGTCGCCGGAAGCAGCCGCACCGGTACCGCCGGCGCGCATTTCAGTGACGCGGCGGGCCATGGTGCCGGCGACCACGACCTGCTGCAGGGTGTTGTAGATCTGCGAGGACGGCGCGCCGCTGACGGTCATCGCGCGCACCACTTCGTTCAACTGCGCCTGCAGCTGCGGCACCGCACCGGCAAAGCGGTCGGCGTTGCCTGCCAGGCCGAGTACGGCCGGCTCGGAGGCGATCACCTGCTCGGCGCTCTTGCCCAGCGGGGTCCAGGTCGACTTGAGCTGACGGATCGGCGCCGAGACACCGGTCTCCTGGCCGTAGCGCCCTTCCAGCTCGGAAACGGTCTTCTCGATCTGGGCCTTGGTGTCCTTGAACGCGGCGAACGCCTTGGCGTCACCGGAAACCGCTTCGCGGCCCTGGTTGGCCAGCTGCTGCGAGAGCACCTGCAGGTCGGCCGCGCCGGTGCTGGCGCCGGCCAGGCGACTGCCCTGCCAGGTCGACACGGCGAAGTTGGCGGAGAACACGATCAGCGATACGGCCAGCAGGATGAGCCAGAAGCTCGTGCTGACACCACCAACCTTCTTGT
>DATLJF010000065.1:0-7528 GCA_035539015.1 Stenotrophomonas sp.
GCTCGCGAAGTGCACATGCCGTGGATCGAAGCCGACGAAGTCACCGGCGGCACCAGCCGCGACGACGGCCCGCCGATGCTGCCGCAGCCGCCGGTGCCCGGCCGCCCTGGCTGGCTGCTGCGCTTCGACCACATCCATAGCGACAGCGCCCGTGGCGGCCAGTTCGGTGCGCTGAAGCTCGAGGGCGGCGGCAGTGCGCAATTCGGCTTTTACAAGCGCCTGCGCAGCGGGCCGATGCGCATCCTGCCCTCGTGGGCGCACTACGGCCAGGCACGCATCAGTGTCGATGGCCACGAATGGCTGCGCGAAGGTCGCTTCGACGCCGACTTCGCCATGGACACCCACACCCGCGCCCAGGCCCAGGGCCTGCAGAAACTCGACAAGAGCGTGATCCGCCTGCGCCTGCTCGGCCAGACCACGGGCGTGGCATTGCAGCGCGACGCCCAGGGCCGGCCGGTATTCCGCGCCGCCGCCGGCACCGGCAAGGCCGACCTCGACGTGCGCTGGATACGCGGCGAACTGGCCACCGGCAGCCGCGGCCAATGGACGGCGCCGCTGCTGGGCATTGGCCCGGACGGCCAGCCGCTACCCGGTGAGCTGGACGTGCGCCTCAACGTCGACCAGGACCTGCACGTGCAGGCCAAGGTTCCCGGCGCCGTGGCCGATGCCCTGTGGCTCGATGCCGACCTGCGCTTCCAGGGCCGGCGCGTGCCGCTGCGCGACTTTTCCAGTTTGATTCCGCGCGCTTCCGGCCACGTGCAGGGCCGCTGGCGTTTCGCCACGCTCGACTGGATCCCGGCGATGTTCCCGCGTACCGAATGGCTGCAACTGCGGGGCGATGGCCTGGTCAACGCCGACGTGCGCGTGCAGGCCGGTCAGCTCGTTGCTGGCAGCCGCGTGCAGGTGCCGCGGGTCGATGCCAGCGCGCAGGTGATGGCCACCCGTTTCCAGGGCAGCGCCAGCGCCGACCTCCACGTCGAGGCCGGCGACAAAGGCGCGCAAGTGCCCACGCTGGTGATGCAGATGCAGCGCTTCGTCGTCGCCGCCAACGACGCCCCGAGCAAGCCCTACATCGAAGGCAACGCGCTGCAACTGACCTTGCGCACACCGCCCGGCCCGCTCAACGCTGCGGTCGTACGCAACGACACTTACGGCCGCCTGGTCTTCCACGACGCCCGCGTGCCCGACCTGCGCGCCTACAACCGCTACCTGCCGCAGCAGCAGCTGCGCTTCGAAGGTGGCAGTGGCCGGGTCAGTGGCGACCTGCAACTGCTGCCCGGCGGCGACATTGGCCAGGGCAACGTGCAACTGCTGGCGCAGGGCGCGCAACTGCGCGCCGCCGGCCTCGCCCTGAGCGGCGATGTCGATGCCGCGATCCAGCTCAAGCGCGGCGAATTGAAAGCACGCAACTTCAGTCTCGATACCAGCGTGGTGCAGTTGCGCAACGTCAGCTTCATCGGTACCGATGGCCAGGCGCGCGGCGGCTGGTGGGCGCGCGCGCTGATCAAGCGCGGCCGCACCGACTGGACACCGCCGGTGCTGTTCGATGCCGATGTGCAACTGGACATGCGCGATGTCGGATTCCTGATGGCCCTGTACGCGCAGAAGCGCGATTTCCCCAAGTGGATCGACAACGTCGTCGATGCCGGCGAGACACGCATGGCCGGGCGCGTGCACTGGCGCGACGATGAGCTCGTGCTCGACAACCTGCAGGCCAGCAACGCGCGCTTCGATGTGCTCGCACGCCTGCGCCTGGGCAAGGGCCGCCAGGACGGCAGCCTGTATGCGAAGTGGGGCCTGCTCAGTGCCGCGCTCGAACTGCAGGGCGGGCAGCGGCAATGGCACCTGCTGGGCGCGCGCAAGTGGTACGACGAACAACCGGGCATGCTGCCCGGCCAGGCCACCGCCACCCCGGCCGCACCGGCTGAATAGCCGGGCCAAAAACCGCTTCTCTGTACTGCCAAGTACTGTTTTGCAGTGCAGCGTGCAAGCCAGGAAATATGTCAGCACTATGCTCCTGCATCCCGACGTGGGGGAGGGAGCAAAGCCCGCTGGCAGTTCGCTGCAAGCGGGCTTTTTTATGTCCCGAGTTTGCCCTTGCCTGCCGGCAGCGCCCGTGGCGGGGGGGATGACACAATCCCCGCATGCCCAATTCCACTGCGCCTTCCGCCCCTCTGCAGGCCCATCTCGACCGCGCCCTGGCTCGCCTGCGCAGCGCCTGGCCCACCGAAACGCCCTGGCCCGGCACCGCCTTCGAAGCCCGCCTGGCGGCCGTGGCCTTGGTCAGCGACTTTTTCGTCGATACCGCCGCCCGTCAGCCTGGCTTGCTGCGACACCTCGCTGAATCCGACGATCCGGCCGCGTTGCCTGAGCCTGCCTTGCTCGCGAGCGCGCCCGATGAATGGCCGGCGCAGTTGCGCCGCTACCGCAGCGCTGAATCCGCGCGCCTGGTCTGGCGCGCTGTACTCGGCATCGACGACGTGCCCGCCACCCTCGCCGGCAGCACCGCCCTGGCCGAGCGCTGCCTGGCCCTGGCCCTGGCCGCGCTCGAACAACAGTTCGCCGAGCGCCACGGCCAAGTGCGCGCGGACGACGGCGCCGTGCAGCGCCTGGTGGTGTTCGGCCTCGGCAAGCTCGGCGGCGGCGAACTGAATTTTTCTTCCGACATCGACCTGGTCTACGCCTACCCGCAGGCCGGCGAATCCGACGGCGCGCGCCCGCTCGCCGCCGAAACCTACTTCGCCCGGCTCGGCCAGCAACTGGCGCGGCTGCTCGACGAGACCACCGCCGATGGCTTCAGCCATCGCGTCGACCTGCGCCTGCGCCCGTTCGGCAACGCCGGCCGCGTCGCGCTGTCGTTCGCTGCCATGGACCAGTACTTCCAGCGCGAAGGTCGCGATTGGGAGCGCTATGCCTGGCTCAAGGCGCGCACCGTTGCCGGCGATATCGAGGCCGGCGAAGCCTGGCTGCAGACGCTGCGCCCGTTCGTCTACCGCCGCTACCTCGACTACACCGCGCTCGATGGGCTGCGCGAAATGAAGGCGGCGATCACCGCCGAAGTCGCACGCCACGATCGCCTGGACGACATCAAGCGCGGCCCCGGCGGCATTCGTGAAATCGAATTCCTGGTGCAATCGCTGCAGCTTATCCGTGGCGGCCGCGAAGACGCCTTGCGCGAACGCCGGCTGTTGCCGGCGCTGGCGGCGTTGATCTCGCTGGGCCAGATCGATGCCGACGCCGGTGCCGCCCTGGCCGACGCCTATTGCTACCTGCGGCGGCTGGAAAACCGCCTGCAGATGCTGCGCGACGCCCAGACCCACGCCCTGCCCGAAGATCCGCTGGATCGCGAACGCATCGCCCGCGGCCTCGGCCACGCCGACTGGGCCAGCCTCTACGCCGAGCTGCAGCAGCAGCGCGATCTCGTCGCCACCGAATTCGGCGAACTGCTGGCGCCGCGCCGGCGCGATCTCGCTCCTGACGCGGCCGCCAGCTACTGGCGGGCGCTGCCCGACGCCGGCGATGCCAGCGTGCTCGGCGGGCTCGGCTTCGCCGACGCCCAAAGCGCCGATCAATCCCTCCGAGAATTCGCCCAGACCGCCGGTGTGCGCGCCTTGTCCGATACCACGCGCGCGCGCCTGGACCGGGTGATGCCGGCCTTGCTCAACGCCGCCAGCCAATCCGCCCAGCCCGACGCCGCCTTGCGCCGCGTGCTCGGGCTGCTGCAGTCGATCCTGCGCCGCACCAGCTACCTCGCCCTGCTCGACGAACAGCCCAGCGCGCTCACCCGGCTGGTCAACGTGCTCTCGCGCAGCGCGTTGTTGGCGGAGCGCCTGGTCGCCTTTCCGTTGCTGCTGGACGAGCTGCTCGATACCCGCATCGGCGGGCCATTGCCCGACGCCGCCGCGATGCACGCCGCCTGCCAGGCCACGCTGGAGATCGACGACCCCGAAGCGGCCCTGCGCGAACTCAACGAGCGCCGTCTCGCATTGAGCTTCCGCATCGCCCTGGCCACGCTCGACGGACGCCAGCCGGCCTGCGACAGCACCCGGCAACTGGCCGAACTGGCGCAAGCCGTGGTGCTGACCGTCGAGGCAATGGCGCGGCGGCAACTGCGCGATGCCCACGGCGACGTCCCCGGCGGCGCATTTGCCATCATCGGCTACGGCAGCCTGGGCGGCTGCGAGCTCGGCTTTGGTTCGGACCTGGACCTGGTGTTCCTCTACGACCACCCGCCGCAGGCCGAGATGTCCGACGGCCCGCGACCGCTCGATAGCGGCCGCTGGTTCGCGCGTATCGCACAGAAGCTCATTGCCTTGCTCGGCGCGCAAACCGGCGCCGGGCGCCTGTTCGACACCGACGTACGCCTGCGCCCGGATGGCGGCAAAGGCGCGCTGGTCTCCTCCTTGGCCAGCTACGACGAATACCAGCGCGAACGCGCCTGGACCTGGGAACACCAGGCCCTGGTGCGTGCTCGCGCCGTGGCCGGCGATGCTTCCCTGTGCGCCGCCTTCGAGCGCGTGCGTGGCGATACCCTGGGGCGCACGCGCGACCCGGCGCAACTGCGCGACGACGTGCTGAAGATGCGCGCACGCATGCGCACCGAACTGGACCGCAGCGACGCCACGCGTTTCGACCTCAAGCAAGGCGAGGGCGGCCTGGTGGATCTGGAATTCCTGCTGCAGTACGGCGTGCTGGCGCAGGCGGCGGCGCAGCCCGCGCTACTGGAACCACGCGATACGCCGGGGCTGATCGATGCCCTGGCAGACATTGGCTGGCTAACCGCCGCGGCCGCCGAATCGCTGCACGAAGCGCACGCCGCGCTATTGGAAGCCGGCCTGGCCTGCACGTTGGACCGGCGTCCGCGCCTGACCGCGCCGACCCCGGCGATTGCGCAGGCACGCGCTGCCATCGGCAATGTCGCACGCGAGAAGGCGTTGGTATTCGCGCAGGGTCGATGAAAAGCTTCGGGGCTGAAGCCCCTCCTACAAGGGTCCTTGTAGGAGGGGCTTCAGCCCCGACCGCAAATCATCCGCACCCGCCAACCCTTACCCGCGCACCGGCCCCATCCGCCACAACAACGCCCGGAACGGCGCCAGCAAGCACAAGCCCATCGCCAGCTTCACCGCTAGGTCGCCCGTACCCCAGCTGATCCACGGCAACGTCGAACCGGCAAACGCCACCGACCAGAAGATCGCCGTATCCAGCGTCGCACTGCAGAGCGTGGAGACGAACGGCGCGCGCCACCAATGGCCACGCCGCAGCCGGTCGAACACCTGGATGTCCAGCAGCTGTGCGGCGATGAACGCCGAACACGAGGCCAGCGCGATCCGTGGCGTCGCCACCCACACCGACACCAGCACCGCCAGCGCGAAGCCGCACCACGCCACCCGCCGTGCCGCATGCGGGCCGAAGCGGCGGTTGACCAGGTTGCTCACCAGGAACGCCAGCGGATAGGAGAACGCACCCCAGGTCAGCCAATCGTTGATCGGGTATTGCACCAGGACATTGGAGATCAGCACCACCGCGCCCATCGCCAGCACCGCCAACAACAGGGCGCGGGGCGTGGAAGGAGCGAACTCGATCGAAGCGGGGCGGGACATGGCAATGGGGGTGTGGCGAAAAAGTCGCCAATTATCGCCCGGGGCGCCGGCCCGGTCCAAACCATGGCGTTCAGGCCGGCGGTGCAGGTACCGCGATGCGCTCACGCAACAGCGCCGCCACCCGCTCGGTTTCGCGCAGCGGGGTCACCGTCGCGCCTACTTGCAGCGTGCCTGGCGGCAGCAGCCTGCCCCGGCCACGCAATCCCGCCAGCAGCGCCGCCGCCCGTCCCTGGGCCTGGCCTTCGAACAAGGCGCGCACCGGCACGCGGGTGGCGCATGCTTCCGAAAGCAGATTGCTTGAATCGGCCGTGCACACGATCGCCTCGGCCCAGCCCAGCAGCCCGGCATAGGGATTGGGTCCATCGTCTGCACCGGTCCACAGCAACGACGGGCTCCCACGCAACGCCTCGCGCAGCTGCTGCGTCGCCGTCGCCGGCGTGCGCCGTGAGGTCGTGGCGATAAGGCTGCCGCCGAGCGCAGTCACCTCTTGCACCAGCGTGGCCACCTCGCGCGCCAGGGCGGCCGCGTCCCAAGGCACGCGCGCCGTCGGCCCGCCCAACAACAGCGCGATGCGCGGAGACGGCAGCACGGCCAGCGCAGGGAAGGCGACGCGTCCGGCTGCCAGCCAGGCGTCGTCCACCGGATGCAGGCTGCCCAGCAATGTGATCACGTTCGCCCCGCGCGGGCCGTCGTGCTCGGGTACCACCAGCGCATCCCAATGGCGCGGCGCGATCCGTGGATCGAGGATCTGCACCGCGGTAGCACCGCGGGCGCGCAGCACCCGCGTCGCCAGTGCCGCCTGCCGGCCACAACCCATCACCAGCGGTGGCGGCATGGGCAGGGACTGCGAAAAATCTGCCCCCAACGCGTGCCCGGCACCCGGTAGCCATCTAGGCGCAATCCAACGCCAGGGCGCCGCTGGCCGTAATGCCGGCGCATACGGAACAGCCCATCCCAACGCCCGCGCCAACGCCAGCGCCTGGCGCGCATTACCGGCATTACCGTCGTGAATCGCCCACAATCGGGTCGATCGTTGCGCGTCAGACATAGATTCGTTGCAGATTTGGGCGTGTGTTCCCCTGGTGACGCCACTCTACACTGGGCGTTCCTTCCCTATCGGCAGCTTGCCGACCCCCAGGAGTCTCCATGGCCGAAGTCCTTTCCGATGCCGCGCTCGACCAGCTGTTCCGCACCGCGCGTACCCAGAACGCCTTTCTCGACAAGCCGGTCGAAGACAGCCAACTGCGCGCCCTGTACGACCTGCTGAAGTGGGGCCCGACCGCCGCCAATGCGACCCCGGCGCGCATCGTCTTCGTCAAGTCGAAGGAGGCCAAGGCCAAGCTCGCCCCCGCGCTGTCCGAAGGTAACCTGGCCAAGACCCTGGCCGCGCCGGTCACCGCCATTGTCGGTTTCGACCAGGACTTCCACGAGAAGCTGCCGTACCTGTTCCCGCATGCCGACGCCAAGAGCTGGTTCGAAGGCCCGCGCGAAGGCCGCCACGAAGCCGCGTTCCGCAACGGCTCGCTGCAGGGCGCCTACCTGATCCTGGCCGCGCGCGCGCTTGGCCTGGATACCGGCCCGATGTCCGGCTTCGACAATGCCAAGGTCGACGAAGCCTTCTTTGCTGGCACTGCCATCAAGTCCAACTTCCTGGTCAACCTCGGCTACGGTGACCCCGCTGGCGTGTTCCCGCGCTCGCCGCGCCTGAGCTTCGACGAAGCCGCGCGGATCGAGTAACCGTAGTCACACCGCTCCACTCTCTTTACGTCGCCACCCAACGAAAGGACACACCGATGAACACGACCACCAAGCTCCTGCTGCCGCTGGCCCTTACCCTGGCCATCGCCGCCTGCAACAAGCCGGCCGAACAAGCCGCTGCCCCCGCCGCCGCCGAAACCCCGGCTGCCGCCGCCCCGGCCGAAGCCCCG
>DATLJF010000066.1:0-19098 GCA_035539015.1 Stenotrophomonas sp.
TACGCGGCCATCAGCCATGGCGCGTTGCGCCCGGTCTCGCGCACGCGCGCCAGCATGTCGCCCACAATCTGCCGGGCTTCCACCTGGCGGCCGGTCTCCAGGTCACGCAGCATCGAGGCCTTGAGCTCCGAGCCCGGCTGCAACAGCGTGGCCAGGGCTTTCTCGCGCGCAGCCATGGGGATGGGCTGGCCGTCGGCTTCGGCGGCGATCAGGGTTTCGTTGTACAGGCCGTTGATCAACGCGCGGCCGTCGTCGGTGGCCACGATGTGGCCGATGGGCGCGCGCGTCAGGCAGGTGGCCGCGGCCAGGCTGCACAGGAAGGTGTACTTGGTCCACTGCTCCTGGGCAATGGCCGGCGAGGCGAGGTGGTCGATGCCGGCCTGCGCGCAGGCCTCGGCGAAATCACGCACGCGTGGGCTCAGGTGGGCACTGTCGCGCTCGCCGAAGGTAATCGACGCCGGCTTGCCCAGGTGCAGGATCTCGCCCGCCGGTCCTTGCGCGGCACTGATGAAGCACAGCCCACCGAGCACGCGCTCGCGGCCGAAGGCAGCGTCCAGCGCATCGTAATGCAGCAGGCCGTTGAGGATGGGCAGCACCGTGGTCTGCGCGCCCACCGCGGGCGTGATCGCCTCGATCGCGCTATCCAGGTCGTAGGCCTTGCAGCTCAGGATCACCAGGTCGAACGGCTGCACCGCGGCCGCGGCGCCGACCGATTCTGCGGTGACGTGCGCCACCGGGAGGTCGGCATCACCCAGCGGGCTGCGGATGCGCAGTCCATTTTGGTCCAGGTGGTGACCGCGCGGCGCGCGAACAAGAAAGGTCACGTCCAGCCCTGCCTGGGCCAGGCGACCGCCGAAATAACCGCCGGTACCGCCGGCGCCGAGAACGAGGATGCGCATGGACTCTGCCTCAGCTACGCAAACCCACGCCACGCCGCAACAGCCACAGCGCCAGTGCGCTCAGGACCGCCACGAAGCCCAGCATCAGCGCGTAGGCCACCCACAACGGCACGTCGCTGCTGCCCAGCAGGCCGTAGCGGAAGGCGTTGACCATGTAGAAGATCGGGTTGGCGTGGGTGGCCGCTTCTGCCCAGGGCGGCAACAGCTTTACCGAATAGAACACGCCGCCGAGGTAGGTCAGGGGGGTCAGGATGAAGGTCGGCACGATCGCCACGTCGTCGAACTTCTTCGCGTACACCGCGTTGATGAAGCCGGCCAGCGAGAAGATCGTCGCGCCCAGCAATACCGTGCTCAAGGTCACCAGCGGATGCGGGATGCGCACCGGGGTGAAGAACATCGCGATGATCAGCACGATCACGCCGACCATCAAGCCGCGCAGCACCGCGCCGGCGACGTAGCCGGTGAGGATCACCCAGTTGGGCATCGGCGAGACCAGCAATTCTTCGACATGGCGGCCGAACTTGGCGCCAAAGAACGAAGAAGAAATGTTGCCGTAGCTGTTCTGGATCACGCTCATCATCACTAGGCCGGGAACGATGAACGCCATGTAGTCGTAGCCGCCCATCGAGCCCACGCGCGAGCCGATGAGCCCGCCGAAGATCAGGAAGTACAGCGTCATGGTGATGGCCGGCGGCACCAGGGTCTGGCCCCAGATGCGCAGGATGCGCTTGACCTCGCGGCGCACGATCGTGCCCAGGGCGGTCCAGTTGCGCTGGGTGTCGGTCGGTGCAGAAGCTTGCGGCTGCGCGCTCATGCCGGCGTCTCCAGGTTGGCGGTGAGGCGCACGAACAGTTCCTCCAGGCGGTTGGACTTGGTCCGCATCGAGCGCACCCGGATGCCGGCGTCCTGCAGCGTGGCGAAGATTCGGTTCAGGTCCATCGCGCGCGGCATTTCCAGGTCCAGGGTATGGCTATCGGTCGCAACCATGGTCACGCCCTCGATCGCCGGCAGTTGCGCCGGCAGGTCGCCGTCGATATCGAACAGGAAGCCTTCCACGTCCAGCTTGGCCAGCAACGTGCGCATGGGGCCCTGCTCGACGATGCGGCCGTGGTTGATGATCGCTAGGTGCCGGCATAGGCTCTCGGCTTCTTCCAGGTAGTGCGTGGTCAGGATGATGGTGGTTCCGGCGACATTGATCTCGCGCAGCACCCGCCACATATCGCGGCGGATCTCGATATCCACGCCCGCAGTGGGCTCGTCGAGGATCAGCAGGCGCGGACGGGTCATCATCGCGCGGGCAATCATCAGCCGCCGTTTCATGCCGCCGGAGAGCGTGCGGCTCATTACCTGGGCCTTTTCCCACAGGTGCGCGCGCTTGAGCTCGACCTCGGCCAGCGCCTCGGCCTCCTTGCGCGGCATGCCATAGAAGCCGGCGTAGTTGACCAGGATGTCGAACGGCTTCTCGAACAGGTTGAAATTGATTTCCTGCGGCACCAGGCCAATCAGGCGCATCGCCGCGCTGCGCTCGCGCACCAGGTCGGTGCCGAACACTTCCACCTGGCCTTCGCTGAGGTTGACCAGCGAGGAGACGATGCCGATCAAGGTCGACTTGCCGGCGCCGTTAGGGCCGAGCAAGGCGAAGAAATCGCCCGGCTGCACTTCCAGCGAGACGCCCTTGAGGGCCTGCACGCCGTTATCGTAGGTTTTGCGCAGGTCCCGCACGCGCAGCGCGGGAGCCGGGGAACGGGAATCGGGATTCAAGCTCGTGCCTTCGCGCCAGGGTCCCGGCGCAGGGGAAGTACTGCCGCTATTATAGAAGCTCCCCGCGGGCCTGGCCCCGGCTACAGACTGTTCCATTCCGCTCCGTGCCCGTCCAATTCCCGCTCAAGCTCGTCAACCGCCGCATGATCGCGCCCACGGTCGGCCACTACCGTTTCGTCCGCGCCGACGGCCAGCCGCTGGATTTCCAGCCCGGCCAGTTCATCCAGGTGCATTTCCATTACGCCGACGGCACCCCCGCCAAGCGCAGCTATTCGCTGGCCACCATCCACGACCATGCGCTGGGCCCGGGCGAGGCGGTGGAGATTGCGGTGAGTTTCGTTACCGGCGGTGCGGCCACGGCCCTGTTCGAGAACCTGGCGGCGGGCGATCCACTCCAGGCCAGCGGCCCTTTCGGCCGCTTCTGCCTGCTGCCCGGCGACCACAACCGCCGCTACCTGTTGATCGCCACCGGCACCGGCGTGACCCCGTATCGGTCGATGCTGCCCTTGCTGGCGCAGGCAATCGCCGAGCGCGGGATCGAAGTGGTGTTGCTGCAGGGCGCGCGCACCCACGAAGAATTGCTGTACGCGGAAGACTTCCGCACCTTCGCCGATGCCCATCCGGGTTTCCGCTACGTGCCGTGCTATTCGCGCGAGCTGCCCGCTGATGCACACGCCGACGCGCGACACGGCTACGTACAGCAGCATCTGGCCGAATTTGCCCCGGATGCCGCTGCGGATATCGCCTATCTGTGTGGCAACCCGAACATGGTCGACGCCTGCTTCGAGGCGCTCAAGCAAGCTGGCTTGCCCAGCGCGCAGATTCGCCGGGAAAAGTACGTCAGCAGCAAGTAGCGCGTTCACGCCCGGGCTGGCGCGGGGCGGGGGATGGGTGTAGCGTGGGGTTGCCCTCGCTCCTGCGCGTTCCAAGCTCCTGCTATCGCAGCACTTCCTTGGAGCACCTCACAGTTGCGTTCGAACCGCCAACGGGCATCGTCCGTCGGCATGTGGTGCATTCCTGAAAGGACGTGACCATGCAACCCCGTAATGCCTCGCACTTTACTTCGGATCGCGTTGCCAATTCGAAGCTCACCAAAGAGAAGATCTCGGCCGATATCGCCGCGTTCCAGAACTCCGGCGGCCAGATCGAAAAGCTCGGCAACACGCCTACGCGCAAAGCCGCGTTGATCGCCGAAGCGGCCGCCGCACAAGCCGAGCAGGCCAAGCAGTAGTCGCGGTGTCGTCCTGCCGCATCACGCGCGCAGGGCACGCCGGCGGTACCGGGAGAAACTCGCCATGGACGTATTCGGAACGATCGTGGAAAAGCGCGTCATCGACGGCCGCCACGACGGCAGCCTCTTCCTGGTGGAAGCCTGGTTGCGCGAGAACGCGGAGGCCTTCGTCCATCGCGTCGACGTAGACGGCATACCGGTGCCCGCCGGCCACCTGTTGGTGCAGCACGGCATGAATGCCGCGCTGGACGCCGGCGCCAACCTGGCGCGGCGGTTTATTGAGGAAGGGTCGCTTTAGATCTTGGGCGCCTTTCCACGGCATCTTGAATATCAATCCGCGTCCTGTAAAAGACCCTTGACAGCCACCCCTCCCACGCCCGATCCTCCTGTCAAGCGACATTGACAGGGGACGACAGCGACATGGGGACCACCAGCGTACTTTCGCGCGGCAATCGCCTGCGCGCCTTGACTGTGCTCACCGCAGTCCTGGCCCTGGCCGCCTATGTACCGGCACTCGGCTGGCCAGCTCGCTACCACGACTTCACCGCCGGCCTGGCCTGGGGCATGGGCTGTGCGTTGCTGTTGGTCGCCGCACTGCATTGGTGGCGTCCGCAATGGTTGCCCGATGAGGGCGATACCCGGCAACGGCATCTGGCCCGTCGTTACCTGCGCGATGCTGCGCCAGGCTTGCTGATCTACCTGGCGCTGTTGCTCGCCGCGCCGTGGCTGGCGGCACATCCGCAGCCGACCTGGCTGTTGTTCCTGCTGTGCCTGCTGCCGCTGTTCGCGCTGGGCTGGACACTGCGCGCCGCGTGGCGCTACTTGGCCGAGGCGGACGAACTGCAGCGCAAGATCGAACTCGAATCCTGGGCAATCGCTGCGCTGGTGGTGGCCGAGCTGTACTTCGGTGCCTGGGTCATGCAGCGCTTCGGCTTGATCCACCTGGACGCGGAGGCCGCCATGGCCTGGGTGTTCGCATGCATCATGGCGGTGCGGCTGGGGGCCAGCGTTTGGCTGCGGCGCAAGTATCAATGAACAACCGGCTGCGGGAACTGCGCGAGGCGCAGGGCTGGTCGCAAGGGGAATTGGCCGAGCAACTCGGGGTATCGCGGCAGACGGTCAATGCGCTGGAGACGGGCAAGTACGACCCGAGCCTGCCGTTGGCCTTCCGCATCGCGGGCCTGTTCGGGCAGGCGATCGAACGCATTTTCTTGTACGAAGCATGAGACGGTAACCGTGGGAGGCGCGGGCTCGGTCACATTGGCCGGACCGGCGCGTCCTGGAACAGGCACTCAGGAAGGAAACGCAGATGTCCAAGAAGGTCAGGATCACCCTGGCGTTGCTCGTGGCGGCGGCGCTGGTCGGTTATTGGCAGTGGCACGCGCGCCAACCCGCCGTAGCGGCCAAGACCGGCACGCGCGGCGTGGCGGTGCAGGACGAGCCGGTCACGCGCGCGCGCGGCCGCCTCAAGTTCCACCCTTGCACGCTCACCTCGGCGCAGGCCGCGGCCAATGTCGCCGCCCAGTGCGCCACGATGGACGTGCCCGAGAATCCCGCCGCGCCCGCAGGCCGCCAGATCGCGCTCAATATCGCCTGGCTCGAGGCCAAGAACGATGGTGGCGATCTCGAGCCGGTGTTCTTCATTGCCGGCGGTCCGGGCCAGTCGGCCACCGAGGTTGCCGGGATTGTTGATGTCGCCATGTCCGAGACGCGCAAGCGCCGCGATGTCTTCCTGATCGACCAACGTGGCACCGGCGGCTCGCACGCGCTGCAATGCAACGGGCCCGACGGCAAGCCGTTGGCCGAGCCGCAGGAGGACGCGGCCGACGCCGCGCAGGCCATTGCCGACTACGCCGCCCGCTGCGCCGCCGTGCTCAAGGACCACACCGACACGCGCTTTTTCACCACTACCGAGGCGATCGCCGATCTCGATGCCGTGCGTGAGGCATTGGGTGCACCGCGCATCGACCTGGTCGGCGTGTCCTACGGTACCCGGGTGGCGCAGCAGTATGCCAAGCGCTATCCCGACCACGTGCGCGCCATCGTGCTAGATGGCGTGGCGCCGAATGACCTGGTGGTCGGTGGCGAGTTCGCCACCACGTTTGAAGACGCAATCAAGCTGCAGGCGGCGCAGTGCCGCGAGGTAGCGGCGTGCGCCAAGCGCTTCCCGGTCGACACCTACGAGCAGCTGCGCAACGTGCTGGCGCGGCTGCGCCAGGCCCCGGTGGAGGTGGAATACCGGCAGCCGGGCACCGGTGAAACCGCGCACGGCGAAGTCACCGCCGACACCGTGGTCGGGCTGGCATTCGCCTTCTCCTACGCACCGCAAACGGCGTCGCTGCTGCCGCTGGTGCTCGACGAGGCTGCCAACGGGCGTTACGCGCCGCTGATGTCGTTGGCGCAGCTGGCTAACCGGCAAATGGGCGGGCAGATGAACCGCCTGATGCAATGGTCGGTGATCTGCGCTGAAGACGCCGGCCGCTACCAGCCCTCCGATGCAACCGCGCAAACCCTGCTTGGGCCGGAGGTCGCGCGGATGTTCTTCGCTGCCTGCCCGGCCTGGGCCAGCGGCACCGCACCGGCGGACTTCACCGCGCCGCTGAAGAGCCAGGTGCCGGTCTTGCTGCTCTCCGGAGAGCTCGATCCGGTCACCCCACCGCGCTATGCCGAGCGCGTGGTTGCCAGCTTGCCGAACGGCCGCCACCTGATCGCGCCCGGCCAGGGCCACAGCGTGATGGCGGTGGGCTGCATGCCCAAGCTGATCGGCCAGTTCCTGGAAAAGGGCGACGCCAAGTCGCTCGATGTCGACTGCGTGCAGGACCTCAACCGCGTGCCGGCCTTCACCTCGTTCAATGGATGGGAACCCTGATGCACGTAATCGTCGATAGGGAGAACGCGGCATGATCATCGCCGAAGACCTGCACAAGTCATTCAAGACCCGCACCGGCCTGGTCAAGGCGGTCGATGGCGTCAGCTTCAGCGCCAGTGACGGCCGCATCACCGGCCTGCTCGGGCCCAACGGCGCGGGCAAGACCACCACGTTGCGCATGCTCTACACCTTGATGACCCCCGATAGCGGGCGAGTCACCGTGGACGGCATCGACACCGCGCGCGACCCGGTCGCGGTACGCCGCCGTCTCGGCGTGCTGCCCGACGCCCGCGGCGTCTACAAGCGCCTGACCGCGCGCGAGAACATCGCCTACTTCGGCCAGTTGCACGGCCTGTCTTCTTCGCATATCGCCGAGCGCGTGCGCGTACTGTCCAAGGCACTGGACATGGACGACATCCTCGACCGCCAGACCGAAGGCTTCAGCCAGGGCCAGCGCACCAAGACCGCGATTGCGCGAGCCCTGGTGCACGACCCGCGCAACGTGATTCTCGACGAGCCGACCAATGGCCTGGACGTCATGACCACGCGTGCACTGCGCAGCTTCCTGCGCCAGCTGCGCGAAGAGGGGCGCTGCGTGATTTTCTCCAGCCACATCATGCAGGAGGTCGCCGCGCTGTGCGACAGCATCGCGATCATCGCCAAGGGGACCGTCGTGGCCGCGGGTACCGCAGACGAACTGCGAGCGCAAACCGGTGAGGAAAACCTGGAAGACGCCTTCGTCAAGGCGATTGGTTCGGAAGAAGGATTGCACGCATGAGCCGCGTAGAACATTCGAGCCTGCTCGGCACCGTCCTGACGGTATTGCGCAAGGAGCTGCGTGACATCTCGCGCGACCGCCGCACCTTGCTGTTGTCCCTGCTGCTGGCGCCGCTGTTGTACCCGATCCTGATCCTGGGCATGGGCGCACTGGCCGAGTCGCGGGTCAAGACCCAGATCGAAAAGCCGCTGGATATCCCGACGATCAACGCCCAGGCCGCGCCCAACCTGATCGCCTTCCTCAAGGCGCAAGGCTTGAACGCGGTAGCCGCGCCGGACGACCTGACCGCCACCTTGCGCAGCCAGGACATCGACGTGGCGCTGCGCATCAGCGACGACTACGCCAAGGACTGGCGCGAGGGTCGCCCGGCGCTGGTGGAAGTACTGCGCGACACCACCCGCCGCGATGCCGACATCCCTACCACGCGCCTGCAGGTCGCCCTGAGCGCCTATGGGCAGCAGGTCGGTGCGCTGCGCTTGTTGGCGCGAGGTATCGACGCACAGGTTGCGCGTCCGGTCGATATCGGCCTCCAGGACCTGGCAACAGCCGACGCCAAGCGCGGGTTGTACATGTCGTTGCTGCTGCCGGTGCTGTTGATCATCACCTCGTTCCTCGGCGGTGCCTACCTGATCCTCGATGCCACCGCCGGCGAGCGCGAGCGCCAGTCGCTTGAGCCGCTACTGGCCACGCCGGCGCCACGCAGCGCGGTGGTCAGCGGCAAGATCGCCGCGGCCTGCGTGATCGGCATGATCTCGCTGGTGCTGACCTTGCTGGCGTTCAAGTTGAGTGCGACCTTCGCCACCGGCGTCGGGCGCCAGCTCAACGTCGGCTTCGTGCCGATGGTGCAGATGTTGTTCGTGTTGCTGCCGATGTTGTTCATCGGCACTTCGCTGCTCACTTATCTGGCAGCTGCCGCCAAAAGCATGAAGGAGGCACAGAGCCACATGACCTGGCTGATGCTGCTGCCGATGCTGCCCGGCTACGCCCTGCTGGTATATCCGCTGAAGACCCAGCTATGGCATTTCGCGGTGCCGTTCCTGGCGCAGAACCAGATGCTGCAGAAGATCACCCGGCACGAAGCCATTGACGGTGAGGTGTGGGCGGTCTACCTGGCAGCGGGCTTCGGCCTGGCCGCCTTGCTGTGGTGGGCGGCGGTAAGGCGCTATCACCAGGAGCGTCTGGCGATCAGCGGCTGAGCACAACCGACAGTGCAGCGCCGAAGGCCCGGCCGTGAAGCCGGGCCTTCGTTTTTTGTGGTCAATCCGCTTGAGCGGCCACTTACAACCGTTTCCATGCAACGCGCGCGCCGTGCTGTTCAGCTGCGGGCCCACCAGCCACGTGCGTTTCGCGCCAGATTGACGGCGCGACAACGAAACCGCGCGCAGCCTCGACCCACACCCCAATCGTGGAGTTTCGAATGAAGCGCAAGACTCTGATGGTGGCTGTTGGCGCGATGCTGCTGGTGCCGGCACTGGCCAGCGCCAATGAAGACAAGTTCAAGCAGATGGACAGCAATGGCGACGGTTCAATTTCCAGCGCCGAACACGCGGCCGGTGCACAGAAGATGTTCACCGCGATGGATACCAACAAGGACGGCTCGGTCACCGCCGCCGAGATGGACGCGCAGTGGGCGGCCAAGAAAGGCAAGGACGGCAAGATGGACGGCAAAGCGGACGGCATGAAGATGTCGGCGGCCGAGAAGATCAAGGAAATCGACACCAATGGCGACGGCAAAATTTCTGCCGCCGAACACGCCGCCGGCTCGCAGAAGATGTTCGGCAAGCTGGATGCCGATGGCGACGGCAAGGTCACCGCTGCCGAGATGCAGGCCGGACACGACAAGGCGATGAAACACGCCTCCAACGAAATGTAGGGAACACCCCGCTGCAAAACGCACGAGGCCCGGATTATCCGGGCCTCGTGCTATCCAGCGCTTGCCGCGGCGGTCAGGTGCCCGGGCTGAAGGACAACGTCCGGCGCGTAGTCACCGGTGCAGCGACCGGCTCGAACTTCCAGCGCTTGGTGGCGTTGAGCGCCTCGCGGTCGAAGATGCGCGCAGGATTGGCGCGCAATACGCGCGAACTGGTGACCGAGCCATCGGTGCCGACCGTGATTTCCACCAGCACTTCGCCCGAGGTACCGGCGCGCAGGGCTTCAGGCGGATAACGCGGCGCCGGCGTGCTGATCGGGCGCAGGGTGGCGGCGGCTGCAGCCGTAGCCGCCGGGGCCGCCGGCTTGGGCGCGGACGCGGCGGCGGCCCGCTGGTCGGCTTCGCGCTTGGCAGCGGCCTGGCGCTCGGCCTCGGCCGCCTGCTGGCGCGCCGATTCCTGTTGCGCGGCGATTTGCTTGGCGGCTTCGGCTTCCTTGGCCTGCTGTTCGGCCAGTTTCTTCTGCTCGGCCTGCTGCAGGGTCTTCTCTTCGGTCTGCTTCTTCAGCTTCTCGGTTTCCTGGGCGCTGCGGGTGGCGGCGTTCTGGATACCGTTGGTGACGCCGGCCTTCAGGCGCGGCAGGGCCGGGGCCTTGTCGTCCACCTTCTCGATCAGCGCGATCAGGCGCTGCGCTTCGGGGAACTCTTCGCGGGTAATGCTCTGCTCGGCGGCGATCAGCGCATACGGGGTCAGGTCGGTCAGCGCGCTCTTCACCGTGGCGTCCTGCGGCTGCTTGTCGCGCAGGGCCAGGTAGTACTCGAACGCGTTGTTGCCGGCAGGGGCGTACATGCGGTTTTCGCGCAGTGCCAGCGAGGCCGCTTCGCGCAGCTGCTCGACCGACATCGCCTGTACCTGTGCCGACACCGCCGTATCCGGCGTCGCCGCAGGCGCCGCTACGGGTGTGGTGGGCGCCGCTGCCGGCGCGGTAGCGCTACCGCCCGCGGCGGGCGCGGGCGTGGCGGCGGCGGCGGGCTGCGCCTCTTCCTTCTTGGAACAGGCGGCGACGGCCACCAGCATCAACATCGGCACGACCAGGCGTACCTTGCGGCGCGAAATCACATCCAACATGTTTCCCCCTTGACCCCGAATTCTGGTGAATGTTGCGGGGCCGTCGCCTTCCCTCCCGAAGACGGACGACCAGGCTCGCAATCTAGCATTGACCGCCTCCCTGCGGGCAAGGAACCGCCGCGCCGGGCCAGCACCGTTCTGTGACCCCGGACACGGCCGGCGGGCTAGTGCCCGCTGGCAGGCGTCGAATTGCCGGCGGCCGACATCAGGCGGTCGGTCCAGGCGATGCCGATCGCCGAGAGGATGAACACGCAATGGATGATCGTCTGCCACATCACCCCTTGCGCGGTGAGAGCGGTGCAGCTGGCTTCACCGATCTGCGAGGCGGCCACGTTGAGCTTGTCGGGCGCGCACAGCGGCAGGCCGCCCAGGGCACCGGCGGCGATGAAGGTCTTCAGCAAGTGGATCGAGGAGATGCCGATGATCGCCATCGCCAGCTTGACCTTGAGCACCGAGGCATTGACGTGGCTCAGCCACTCCGGCTGGTCCGGATGGCCTTCCAGGCGCAGGCGCGAGACGAAGGTCTCGTAGCCGCCCACGATCACCATCACCAGCAGGTTGGAGATCATCACCACGTCGATCAGCCCGAGCACGATCAGCATGATCTGCTGCTCGCCGAGGCTGGGCGCTTCGTGGATCAGGTGCCACAGTTCCTTGCCGAACAGGAATACGTACACGCCCTGGGCCAGGATCAGGCCCAGGTAGAGCGGCAGCTGCAGCCAGCGCGAGGCGAAGATCAGCGCGGCGATCGGGCTCAGGCGGGCGGGGCCGTGTGGGCGGGTGGGGTGCGTCATGGCTGGAACAGTCCGTGGCGGGGCCGGGCAGGGTAACGGCCCCCGGGCCGCCCTGCCAAGCCGAAGCCGGCGCTACACTGCGGCCCCACCCCCGGAGAGCGCGTCATGATCGACCTGTATTACTGGCCTACGCCCAACGGTCACAAGATCACCCTGTTCCTGGAAGAGGCCGGGCTGGAATACGCGATCAAACCGGTGAACATCGGTGCCGGCGACCAGTTCAAGCCCGAGTTCCTGGCGATCTCGCCGAACAACAAGATGCCGGCGATCGTCGACCATGCACCGGTCGATGGCGGCGCCCCGCTCAGCGTGTTCGAGTCCGGCACGATCCTGTTGTACCTGGCCAACAAGACCGGTCGCTTCTTCGAGGGCGACGTGCGCCAGAAGATCGCGATCAACCAGTGGCTGATGTGGCAGATGGCGGGCCTGGGCCCGATGACCGGCCAGTACGGCCACTTCAATGTCTACGCGCCGGAGAAGCTGCCCTACGCCATCGACCGCTACACCCATGAGGTGCAGCGCCTGCTCGGCGTGCTCGACAAGCAGCTGGACGGGCGCGATTTCGTCGCCGGGGCCGACTACAGCATCGCCGACATGGCGATCTACCCGTGGATCAACCCCTACGACAGTGCACCGCTGGACCTGGCGCCGTATCCGAACATTCGCCGTTGGCATGCCGCCATCGCCGCGCGCCCGGCCACCGCGCGCGCCTACGCGCTGAAGCAGCAGGTCAACCCGAACGCCGGCAAGCCGCTCAGCGAGGAAGAGCGCAAGCATCTGTTCGGCAAGAAATAGCCAGAACCTCGCGCTCTTGTAGGAGCGGCTTCAGCCGCGACCGAAGCTTTACCGGTAAAGCTCTCGCGGCTGAAGCCGCTCCTACAGACCTGTTACAGCACCTGCAATTCGAGAACGCCCCTCCATGCGCCATTTGTTCGCTTCGCTCGCCCTCATGCTCGCTACTGCTACCCCTGTCCACGCCGAGAAGCTCACCCTGGAGGCCATTACCGGCGCTTTGCCGCTGTCCGGGCCGACGCTGATGAAGCCGCAGGTGGCCCCCGATGGGTCGCGCGTCACCTTCCTGCGTGGCAAGGACACCGACCGCAACCAGCTGGACCTGTGGGAGTACGACACCGCCAGCGGCCAGACCCGCCTGCTGGTGGACTCGAAGGTGGTGCTGCCCGGCGGCGAGCAACTCAGCGATGAGGAAAAGGCGCGACGCGAGCGCCAGCGCATTGCCGCCTTCAGCGGCATCGTCGATTACCAGTGGGCACCGGACGCGCGCGCGCTGTTGTTCCCGCTGGGCGGCGAGCTCTATCTGTACGACCTGGCCAAGCAGGGCGGCGCGGCGGTGCGGCAGCTGACCCACGGCGAGGGCTTTGCCACTGACCCGAAGATCTCGCCCAAGGGCGGTTTCGTCAGCTTCGTACGCGAGCGCAACCTGTGGGTGATCGACCTGGCCAGCGGCAAGCAGATCCAGCTCACCACCGATGGCAGCGAGACCATCGGCAACGGCGTGGCCGAGTTCGTCGCCGACGAGGAAATGGACCGCCACACCGGCTACTGGTGGGCGCCGGATGATTCGGCCATTGCCTTCATCCGCATCGATGAAACGCCCGTGCCGGTGCAGAAGCGCTATGAGGTCTATGCCGACCATACCGATGTGGTCGCGCAGCGCTATCCGCAGGCCGGCCAGCCCAATGCCCGCGTGCAGCTGGCCACGCTGGCGCCGAAGGCCGGCGCCAAGCCGCGCTGGGTCGACCTGGGCAAGAATCCCGACATCTACCTGGCCCGCGTTGATTGGCGCGACCCGCAGCGCCTGACGTTCCAGCGCCAGTCTCGCGACCAGAAGCGGCTCGAACTGGTCGAGAGCACCCTGGCCACGGGCAAGCAGCGGGTATTGGCGACCGAGACCAGTGCGACCTGGGTACCGCTGCACAACGACCTGCGCTTCCTCGAGGACGGGCGCTTCCTGTGGGCCTCCGAACGCAGCGGCTATGAACACCTGTACCTGGCTTCGGAAGATGGCGCGACGATGACGCCGTTGACCTCGGGCGACTGGATCGTCGACGAGGTGCTGGCAGTGGACGAAGCCGCCGGCCGGGTCTATTTCGCCGCGACCAAGGATTCACCGCTGCAGAAGAACGTCTACGCGGTGGCCCTGGCCGGCGGTGAGATCGAGCGCCTGTCCAAGGCCAATGGCACCCATGCGGCGAGTTTCGCCCGCAATGCCAGCGTCTACGTCGATAGTTGGTCCAATACGGGCACGCCGCCGCAGATCGAGCTGTTCAAGGCCAGCGGCGACAAGCTCGCCACCTTGCTGAAGAACGACCTGGCCGACCCGCAGCATCCTTACGCCAAGTACCGCGATGCCCAACGTCCGGTGGAGTTCGGCACGCTGATGGCGGCCGATGGCCATACCCTCCTGCATTACAGCCTGATCAAGCCGGCTGGCTTCGACCCGAAGCGGCGCTATCCGGTCATGGTGCATGTCTATGGCGGCCCGGCCGCGCAGACGGTCACCGACGCGTGGGCCGCCAAGGGCGATGCCTTGTTCAACCAGTACCTGGCCCAGCAGGGCTATGTGGTGTTCTCGCTCGACAATCGCGGCACGCCGCGGCGCGGCCGCGATTTCGGCGGCGCCTTGTACGGCAAGCAGGGCACGGTCGAGGTGGAGGACCAACTGCGCGGCGTGGCCTGGTTGAAGTCGCAGCCCTGGGTCGATGGCGCACGCATCGGTGTGCAGGGCTGGTCCAACGGCGGCTACATGACGCTGATGCTGCTGGCCAAGCACAGCGACGCCTATGCCTGTGGCGTGGCCGGCGCACCGGTCACCGATTGGGCGCTGTACGACACCCACTACACCGAGCGCTACATGAACCTGCCTGCGGCCAATGCCGAGGGCTACCGCGAGGCGCGCATTGCCAGCCACCTGGATGGGCTGAAGGCCAAGCTGCTGCTGATCCACGGCATGGCCGACGACAACGTGCTGTTCTCCAATTCGACCTCGCTGATGAGCGAGCTGCAAAAGCGCGGCACGCCGTTCGAGTTGATGACCTACCCGGGCGCCAAGCATGGTCTGTCGGGCAGCAATGCGCTGCATCGCTACAAGACCGCCGAAGCCTTCATCGAGCGCTGCTTGAAGTAACCCGGCCGGCGCTTCCTGGCCCGCCCCTTCGGGGGCGGTGCAGGGGTAACCATGACTTAGGGCCGATTGCGGTGTAGCAGGGGCACCGGTAGCGTGCTGCTGAACCCGTCCCGGAGTTACTCGATGAAGCCACTCGCCCTCGCCATCTGCCTGGCGCTCGTTGCACCCCTGCCGGCGCTTGCCGCCCCTGCCGCCAAGCCGGCTGCCAGTAGCCCGGCCGCTCCGGCCTGGGTGAGCCGCAGCAACGAGTTCGCGCAGATCCTGCTCAACGCGCAGGGACCGTTCCAGCCGGAACTGGTGAGCTTCTTCGGCGTGCCCGGCTACGACGAGAAGGTCGCCGACCTCGGTCCGGACGTCGGCGCGCGCTATCGCGCCGCGCTGGGCAAGGCCCGCACCGAGCTGCAAGCCAAGCTGGCGGTAGAGAAGGATGCCAACGTCCGCCAGGACCTGGCCATCCTGATTGCCGCCATCGACCAGGAAGTGGAGGGCAGCGAACTCAACGAGCGCTACCTGCTGCCGTGGACCGATGTGCCGCAGACGGTGTTCGGCGGCATCAACAACCTGCTTTCCGACCAGACCCCGCCGGAACGCCGCGCCGCCGCGCTGGGCCGGTTGAAGGCCTATGTCGGCCTGGCGCCCGGCAGCACGCCGATGACCGAGCTGGCCAAGGCGCGCTATAGCGAACGCCTGTCCAACCCGGCGTTGTTGCAGCCGACCCGGCGCGAGGTCGAGCAGGCTTTGGCCAACGTCGACACCTACATCCAGGGCATCAAGGAGCTGTTCGGCAAGTACAAGATCGAAGGCGCCGACGAAGCGCTCAAGGCCACTGCCACGCAGCTGCAGGCCTATGCCGACTGGACCCGCAAGCAGGTGCTGCCGAAGGCACGCGAAGACACCCGCCTGCCGCCAGCCTTGTATGCGTTCCAGCTCAAGCAGGTGGGTATCGGCATCGAGCCGCAGGCGCTGATCCAGCGCGCCCAGGTCGAGTTCATGGAAACCCGCGCGGCGATGCGCCAGCTGGCGCCGTTGGTGGCCAAGGCCAAGGGCCTGCCCGAGGGCGGCGACTACACCGACGTCATCCGCGCGCTGAAGGGCAACAAGATCGCCGATGACCAGCTGGAGCCCTACTACCGCGGCGTGATCGACCAGATCGACCCGATCATCCGCAAGCAGGGCATTGTCGATGTGCCGCAGCGGCCGATGCAGATGCGCCTGGGCTCGCCGGCCGAAAGCGCCGCGCAGCCGGCGCCGCACTTCCTGCCGGCGCCGCTGGTCGGCAATACCGGCCAGCAGGGCCAGTTCGTGCTGCCGCTCGGCAACCCGGCGGCCGGTGGCAAGAAGGAGCAGTACGACGACTTCAACTTTGGTTCGGCGGCCTGGACCCTGAGCGCGCACGAGGGCCGCCCCGGCCACGAGCTGCAGTTCACCGCCATGGTCGAGCGCGGGATCTCGCTGGCACGCAGCATGTTCGCCTTCAACTCGGTCAACGTCGAAGGCTGGGCGCTGTACGCCGAGGCCGAGATGGTGCCGTACGAACCGCTCGATGGGCAGCTGATCGCCCTGCAGTTCCGCCTGCTGCGCGCCGCGCGCGCGATCCTCGACCCGATGCTCAACCTCGGCCTGATCGACCGCGAGCGTGCGCGCCTGGTGCTGGAGAACGACGTCGGCCTGTCGCCGGCGATGGCGCGCCAGGAACTGGACCGCTACATGGTGCGCGCACCGGGCCAGGCCGGCAGCTACTTCTACGGCTACAGCCGCATCCTGGAGCTGCGCATGCGTACCGAGCTGGCCCTAGGGCCGAAGTTCGACCGCCTGAAGTTCAACAACTTCCTCCTGGACCAGGGCCTGTTGCCGCCGGACCAGCTGGCCAAGGCGGTGGAGGAGCAGTTCATTCCCTCGCAGCTGGGCAAGCCGGCCGCAAAGAAGAAGGGCTGAAACGGATCGGGCGCCGCAGTGGCGGCGCCCGATCGATGAATCGTTTAACGCGTCGGTGTCGGTGTCGGTGTCGGCACCGGCGTCGATGGGGCTGGCGTCGGGGTACCCGGCGGAACCCAGATGGCGACACCGGCCGCGTGCTTCTGCGTGGTCGGAATGCCGATGCCGACGCCGCCGCCCACGCTGGACCCCCAGCTGCCGGCACCCACCGATACGCCGCCGGGCGAGCCCTGCGAGCCCACGCCTACCACCACCACACCATTGGCGCCGAGCTTGGCGGCTTCCTGCTTGAGCCGCAGCACGGCCGAGTCGGTCTGGCCCTGGGTACCAAAGCCGACCGCGCTGGTGGTTTCGATCTGGGCGATCTCGATCGCACCGGCAGGCGCGGTCGAATAGACCTGCACGATCGCCGGGTCGACCGGCGGGCGGGCGCTGCCCATCATCACCCTGGAGGAGCTGGCACAACCGGCCAGCGCGAGGGCTAGGCAGGCAGCGGTAAGCGGCATTTTCATGGCGTGTTCCTCGTCTGTTGGGCGGATGATCCGGCCGCGGCACTGAATCGTGCCGGACTTGCGCCGCGCTTGCAGCTTGCGGCCGGCACCGTGAGAAACAAGGCAAGGGCAGCCCCGGGTCTTTCACTGCATCGTGCCATTGCCAGCGCGGCGCGCTATGGTGCCGGCTGGACAGGACGGCAAAGGAAACGACGGATGGGACTGATCAGCCTGCTGTGGGGCATCGTGGCGATCCTGTGGATGGTGGTGGCCTTCATTCCCTTGTTGGGGTGGGGCAACTGGTTCGTGATTCCGTTCGCCGCGGTCGGGGCGATCATCGCCGCCATTGGCATTCTCTTCACCGCACCAGCCAACCGTGGCCGCGCCAAGACCGGATTGCTGCTCAATGGGATGGTGATCGTGGTGGGCGTGCTGCGCCTGAGCCTGGGCGGCGGCATCATCTGAGACCTGCGCAGGCGGATCGCAGCGTCCCGGCGCTGCGACCGGATGTCGCGTGGGCAGCCGCGGGGCCGGGCGTAGAATGGCCGCTCCTTTTCGTTGCCCGGCCGCCGCATGCGGCCCGGCCTGTTCCAAAGGAGCCTGCCTTGGTGCACCCCCACTATCGCCCCCGACGCATGCGCCGCGACGAGTTCTCGCGCCGGCTGATGCGCGAGCACACGCTCACCACCGATGACCTGATCTACCCGGTGTTCGTGCACGAACTGGCCGGCCGCACTGCCGTGGCCTCGATGCCGGGCGTAGAGCGGCTGTCGATCGACGAGCTGTTGAAAGTGGCCGAAGAGGCCCTTGAGCTCGGCATCCCGGCACTGGATCTGTTCCCGGTGATCGACCCCTCCGGCAAGAGCCTGGACGCAGCCGAAGCCTGGAACCCCGAGGGCCTGGCCCAGCGCGCCATCCGTGCGCTGAAGTCGCGCTTTCCCGAGCTGGGCGTGATGACCGACGTGGCGCTGGACCCGTACACCACCCACGGGCAGGACGGCATCATCGACGCCGCCGGCTACGTCCTCAACGACATCACGGTCGAAGCCTTGGTGAAGCAGTCGTTGTCGCATGCCGAAGCCGGCGTGGACATCATCTCGCCCTCGGACATGATGGACGGCCGCATCGGCGCCATCCGCCGCGCCCTGGATGCACGGCAGCACATCAACGTGCGCATCATGGCGTATTCGGCCAAGTACGCCTCGGCCTTCTACGGCCCGTTCCGCGACGCCGTGGGCAGTGCCGGCAACCTCGGCAAGGCCGACAAGAAGACCTACCAGATGGACCCCGCCAACGGCGATGAGGCGCTGCGGGAGATCGCGCTGGATCTCGAGGAAGGCGCGGACATGGTGATGGTCAAGCCCGGCATGCCGTATCTGGACATCGTGCGGCGGGTAAAGGAAGAATTCCGTGTGCCGACCTTCGCCTATCAGGTGAGCGGCGAGTACGCGATGCTCAAGGCCGCCGCTGCCAACGGTTGGCTGGATGAACGTAAGTGCGTGCTGGAAGCGATGATGGCGTTCAAGCGCGCGGGGGCCGATGGCGTGCTGACCTACTTCGCGCCGATGATCGCGCGCTGGTTGCGCGAGGGGTAAACCCTCGCGCGCTCCGCGCGATCATCGGCGCGGCACATCCCGCTGCGCGGGATGTGCCCCCAAAGTTTGCTGCGCAAACTTCGGGGCCCCGCTCTACCTCGCCTATCCCCCGCGGCTTCGCCGCGCCCCCCTTAACAAAGGGGGGCTCTTGTAGGAGGGGCTTTAGCCCCGACCGTCATCTGTCCGTCCACTGCGGTGTTCTTACCCGCAATCGCGACTCCTGTCTCTTCTCCTGCGCCTGGGTGCCGGCACACTCTGGCCTGGGCGGGCTTTGCCTGCCGTTGTCTCCTAGCGTTGCCGCGATCGCCACTTACTCAGGAGCATGCCGCCATGGCCAAGGCCGATAAGAAGACCCCGTGGACCCCGCCGTTCTTTCCCATCATCTATGTGCGCGGTTATGCGATGACGCGCGGTGAGATGGACCAGACCAGCGCCGATCCGTTCTGCGGATTCAATCTCGGCTCGACCGTCTATCGCGCGGTGGCCGAGCGTGAGCGGGCGCCGCGCAAATATGTGTTCGAGTCGCCGGTGGTGCGGTTGATGTCCGAGTTCGAGTACAGCGATGTGTACGAGGATGGCCAGGACATTCTTGATCCGGGCTGGG
>DATLJF010000067.1:0-6762 GCA_035539015.1 Stenotrophomonas sp.
CGCCACGGTGACGGTGAAGATCCTGTCCGACGATATCGCCCACAAGTCCGATGTCGACGGCGTGCGCCTGAACCTGTCGAGCGTGGCGGCGGTGCGCGATGCCGCCGAGGGCATCCTGCGGCGGGCCCGCGACGCCTTGCCGCAGGCGGCGATCCGCGGGGTGGTGGTGCAACCCACCGTGCTGCGGCCGAAGGCGCGCGAGCTGATCGCCGGCATTGCCGACGATCCGACCTTCGGCCCGGTGATCGTGTTCGGTCGCGGCGGCACCGCGGTCGAAGTCATCAACGACCGCGAACTGGCGCTGCCGCCGCTGGACCTGCGCCTGGCGCACGAGTTGATCGGTCGCACCCGGGTCTCGCGCATCCTCAAGGGCTACCGCGACGTCGCCGCTGCCGATGAGCGCGCGGTGGCCTTGGTGCTGGTCAAGCTGGCGCAACTGGCCGCCGACCTGCCCGAGGTGCTCGAACTGGACATCAACCCGCTGCTGGCCGACCGCGAGGGCGTGCTGGCGCTGGACGCGCGCGTGGCGGTCGGCGCACCCAGGCGCCTGCACAAGGGCCGCGGCCACCCGCGTTTTGCGATCTTTCCGTATCCCAAGGAGTGGGAGCGCCAGATCAGCCTGGCCGATGGCGCCCGCGCGCTGGTGCGCCCGGTGCGGCCGGAGGATGACGCGCTGTTCCGCGCCTTCTTCGCCCGCGTGACCGATGAAGACTTGCGGCTGCGCTTCTTCCAGTCGGTCAAGCATTTCAGCCACGAGTTCATCGCCCGCCTGACCCAGCTGGACTACGCGCGCTCGATAGCGCTGGTGGCGATCGAGCCGCGCAGCGGCGAGATGCTCGGCGCCGTGCGCCTGCATGCCGATGCCGACTACGAACGCGGCGAATACGGAATCCTGATCCGCTCCGACCTCAAGGGCCACGGCATTGGCTGGCAGCTGATGCGGATCATGATCGAGTACGCCCACTGGCTCGGCCTGAAGACCGTCGAAGGACAGGTGCTGCGCGAGAACCGCACCATGCTGGCGATGTGCGAGAGCCTGGGCTTCCAGCTGCACCCGGACCCGGAGGACGCCTCGCTGATGAACGTGTCGCTGCCAGTAACCGAGGTGCCGACCTGAGCCGTCCCCTGTAGGAGCGGCTTCAGCCGCGACTGCCATCTGACAGCTCGCGATGGCCCGCCTCGGGGCTGAAGCCCCTCCTACAACGATGCCGACCAGCCGGGGCTTGGCAGCGTTCACACAGCTTGCGGCAGCATCCGTCCACCACGGCGAACGGAGCGGGACATGCGACAGGCAACGAGGGCGCGAAGGCACGGACTTCTGCTGGCCGCAATGCTGCTGGCCGGCTGCCAGGAGCAGGCGCCGGCCACCGCCACCGCCGCCGGCAGCGCCGAGGTCGCCACTGAGGCGGCCCGTCCGCTGGCCGAACAGGCCGCCGCCGACGCCGCGGCCCTGACCGCCGCGCCTGCGGCGCCGAGCTTGCCCAGCGGCATCTCGCTGACCGCCAACGTCTTCAACGACGCCCTGACCGGGCTGCAGCTGGCCGCGCCTTCCGGCATGCAGTGGCGCGCCGACTTCCATCCGCAATTCCTGACCCCCTCCGGCTGGGCCCTGTTCGCGCCGGCTGGCCAGGCGGGCACGCCGCTGGCGGCCTTGCTGCTGGACGGCTCCAATGAAGTCACCGCCGCCGAGGTGCGGGTCGGCCGCAGCGACGACCCGCAGGCGCTGGCCGCCTGCATGCAGCCGCCGGCCGAGGCCCAGGGCGCGCTGGAGCCGGTGGTCCTGGACGGAGTCGATTTCATCCACTTCCACTCCGCCGACGCGGCCATGAGCCATTACCTGCAGGTCGATGGCTATCGCGGCATGCGCAACGGCTACTGCGTGGCGATCGACCTGGTGGTCAGCGGCACCCAGCCGGAAGTCTACGATCCGCCCCGCACGCCACCGTTCGCCCTGGAAGCCGCGCAGGGGCGATTGCGCGAGGCCCTGGTCGGCCTGCGCTGGACCTCGCCGGGCGCCGCCGCGCTGGTCAATTGAGGCGTCAAAAGCGCGCTGCGCGCATCGGTCGCGGCGCTCGAATCACTTGACAAAAGCCAATCGCAGCGCCGGCAAGGCCTGCGCAACTTTCCCTAGATGATGTGGTTGACGATGGGGGTAGACCCCACTATCTTGGGTTCCTCGGGCCAGACGCGATTGACGTCACGTCCCCAGCGCTAGCGGTGAAACCCCCGATGGGTGGATGGCGGCGCCGACCCGATCACCGCGTGCAATGCACACCGCGCGCGGTGTAGCCGAGGTCCCCGGGTTCCGGGTTGAGCAGTGGCGGGAAGCTCTGTCCGTGGCATCGCGCCCGGGCGTCGCAGCTTTCGCGACATTGCCTTCCCAAGCTCCGAGGTCCCGGCCCCGAGTCGCCTGTCCCCAGGCGACGACGTGCCTCATTCATGGAGAACAGAGCCGTGACCTCGCCCGAAACTTCCACCGCCCCCGTCGAGAACGACGCCCAATTCCTGCTGACCTCGCCGCCGACCGCCACGGTCATGGGCGTGACCAAGCGCAACGGCACCATCGAGCCGGTGGACCTGAACAAGATCGTGCGCGCCGTACAGCGCTGCTGCGAGGGCCTGCACTCGGTGGACCCGATGCGCGTGGCCACCCGCACCATCTCCGGCCTGTACAACGGTGCCACCACCCGCGAGCTGGACGAGCTGTCCATCCGCACCGCCGCGCTGCTGATCGGCGAGGAGCCGGAGTACGGCCGCCTGGCCGCGCGCCTGCTCGCCAACTACATCGCCAAGGAAGTCTCCGGGCAGGAGATCCACGCCTTCTCGCAGTCGGTCGCCCGTGGCCATGAAGTCGGCCTGATCAACGACCGCCTGCTGAACTTCGTGCAGACCAATGCGCGCAAGCTCAACGATGCGATCGACATCTCGCTGGACCTGCACTTCGACTACTTCGGCCTGCGCACGCTGTACGACCGCTACCTGCTGCGCCACCCGCACACCCGCAAGGTGCTGGAGACCCCGCAGCAGTTCTTCCTGCGCATCGCCAGCGCGCTCAGCGAAGACGTGCCGGAAACCCTGGCGCTGTACAAGCGCATGGGCAACCTCGACTACCTGCCGTCCTCGCCGACGCTGTTCAACTCCGGCACCACCCACGAGCAGTTGTCCTCGTGCTTCCTGCTCGATTCGCCGCAGGACTCGCTGGAGTCGATCTATTCCAAGTACGGCGACATCGCCCAGCTGTCCAAGTTCAGCGGCGGCATCGGCGTGAGCTATACGCGCGTGCGTTCGCGCGGCTCGCTGATCAAGTCGACCAACGGCCATTCCAACGGCATCGTGCCGTGGCTGAAGACGCTCGACTCCTCGGTCGCGGCGGTGAACCAGGGCGGCAAGCGCAAGGGCGCGGCCTGCGTCTACCTGGAGACTTGGCACGCCGACATCGAGGACTTCCTCGAACTGCGCGACAACGCCGGCGACGAGTCCCGCCGTACCCACAACCTCAACCTGGCCAACTGGGTGCCGGACCTGTTCATGAAGCGCGTCGAGGCCGACCAGGAATGGTCGCTGTTCGATCCGCGCATCGTGCCGCAGCTGACCGATCTCTATGGCGATGCCTTCGAGGCCGCCTATCTCCAGGCCGAAGCCCAGGGCAAGGCCCAGCGCACGATCTCCGCGCGCAAGCTGTATTCGCGGATGATGCGCACGCTGGCCGAGACCGGCAACGGCTGGATGACGTTCAAGGACAAGTGCAACAAAGCCAGCAACCAGACGCTGCGCCCGAACAACGTCATCCACCTGTCCAACCTGTGCACCGAGATCCTGGAGGTCACCTCCAACGACGAGACCGCGGTGTGCAACCTCGGCTCTATCAACCTCGGCCGCCACTTCGACGAGCACGGCGACTTCGACTTCGACAAGCTTGCCGAGACCGTACGCCTGGCCGTGCGCCAGCTCGACCGCGTCATCGACCTGAACTTCTATCCGATCGAAACCGCGCGCCGCGGCAATATGCGCTGGCGCCCGGTCGGCCTGGGCTGCATGGGCCTGCAGGACGTGTTCTTCCGCAAGCGCCTGGCGTTCGATTCGGCCGAGGCCCGCGCGCTGTCGCAGAAGATCGCGGAAGCGATCTACTTCCACGCGCTGGAAACCTCGTGCGAGCTGGCCGCCGAGCGCGGCAAGCACCCGTCCTTCGGCGACACCCGTGCGGCCAATGGCGAACTGCAGTTCGACGCCTGGGGCGTGACCCCGGAGAACGTCGAGCGCTGGGATGCCCTGCGCGAGCGCATCAAGGAACATGGCCTGCGCAACTCGCTGCTGATCGCCATTGCCCCGACCGCGACCATTGCCTCGATCGCCGGCTGCTATGAGTGTGTCGAGCCGCAGGTGTCCAACCTGTTCAAGCGCGAGACGCTGTCCGGCGACTTCCTGCAGATCAACCGCTACCTGGTGGACGAGCTCAAGCGCTTGGGCATGTGGACCGCGGAAATGCGGGACGCCATCAAGCTGGCCGAAGGCTCGATCCAGGGCATCTCGCAGATCCCGGAAGCCCTGCGCCTGATCTACCGCACCGCATGGGAACTGCCGATGCGCGCGCTGATCGACATGGCCGCCGAACGCGGCGCCTACATCGACCAGTCGGCCTCGCTCAACCTGTTCATGGAAAGCCCGAACATCGGCGCGATGTCTTCCATGTACATGTATGCGTGGAAGCAGGGCGTCAAGACCACCTACTACCTGCGTTCGCGCCCGGCGACCAAGATCGCCAAGACCACCGTCAGCACCTATACGCCGGTCGAAGCAGTGGCTTGTTCGCTGGAGAATCCGGAAGCCTGCGAGGCTTGCCAGTAAGCGCACGGGTCAGGAACACGGCACCGGAAGGTGCCTGCAAGCGAGGTCGCGATGAAGCGTTATGCCAATCGCTCGGGACAATCAGGCGTTGAAGCGTATCGCTTCGACGCGACCTCGATCTGGGTAAGGTTCCGCAATCGTGCGGAACCCTACCAATACAGTAGCAAGGGCCGCGCCGGGCCGGAAAAAGTGGCGCGGATGAAGGCGCTGGCCGAAGCCGGCGAAGGTTTGAGCACCTACATCAGCCAATACGCGCACGACGATTACGAGCGCTGACAGCCTGCCCCCGCAATTCACCGAACACTTCCGCTGCCGGGCGGAGTACTCAAGGCAACAAGCATATGTCCGAGAAACGCCAACAAATGCTGCTTGATCCGGGGTTCGAACTGACCCTGCGACCGATGCGCTATCCGCAGTTCTACGATATGTATCGCAATGCGATCAAGAACAGCTGGACGGTGGAAGAGATCAACTTCCAGATCGACATCTCCGACCTGCACACGAAGATGAGCCCGGCCGACCGCCACCTCATCCATCGGCTGGTCGCGTTCTTCGCCACCGGCGATTCGATCGTGTCCAACAACCTGGTGCTGAACCTGTACCAGCACCTCAATGCGCCCGAAGCGCGCATGTACCTGTCGCGCCAGCTGTACGAAGAAGCGCTGCACGTGCAGTTCTACCTGACCCTGCTCGACAACTACCTGCCGGATCCGGCCGAACGCGCCAAGGCGTTCTCGGCGGTGGAGAACATCGACTCGATCAAGAAGAAGGCCGAATTCTGCTTCAAGTGGATCGACTCGATCCAGGGCCTCAAGCGCATCGAAACGCGTGACCAGCGCCGCCAGTTCCTGCTCAACCAGATCTGCTTTGCCGCCTGCATCGAGGGCCTGTTCTTCTTTGCCGCCTTCGCCTACGTGTACTACTTCCGTTCGCGCGGCCTGTTGCCGGGCCTGGCTTCGGGCACCAACTGGGTGTTCCGCGACGAGAGCTGCCACATGGAGTTCGCCTTCGAGTGCGTGCGCCAGGTGCGGGAAGAAGAGCCGGACCTGTTCGACGAGGAGCTCAAGCAGCAGGTCTACCAGATGCTGGAAGAGGCCATCGAGTGCGAGCTGCAGTTCGCCGAAGACGTGCTGTCCGGCGGCGTGGCGGGCATCTCCACGCGCGACATGCGCCAGTACCTGCAGCATTGCGCCGACCAGCACTTCGCCAAGCTGGGCATGGAGAAGAAGTACAACGTGCGCAACCCGCTGCCCTTCATGGAGCTGCAGGACGTGCAGGAACTGACCAACTTCTTCGAGCGCCGCGTGTCCGCCTACCAGGTGGGCGTGCAGGGCGAGGTTTCCTTCGACCACGCGTTCTGACGAACGCGTGCGGGGTTTGGCATTGCCCGCGTAGCGGGCGATGCCCCCAAGGTTGTGCTGCGCAAAACCTTGGGCCCCAGCTCCACGCCTCCAATCCCCCGCGGCTGTCGCCGCGCCCCCCTTACTAAGGGGGGCTCTGGGGCTGTGGGGTTGGCGGTTCACGCGATTGCACTGTAGGAGGGGCTTCAGCCCCGACCGTGCGGGTGATGTGCCATGGAAGCTAGGGAGGTGCAAAATGCCGCCATCCCCCCTTGATGCGATGGCCATGACCGACCCCGTCTCCGATACCGCTGGTTCTGCCGACACCGCGCCTGCTGTTGCACCCACCGAGGTGCGGATGGCGGAGATTGTGTTTCCCAACCACACCAACCATATGGGCACGCTGTTCGGTGGCCAGGCGTTGGCGTGGATGGATAAGGCCGCTTTTCTCGCCGCCGCGCGCTATTCGCGCCATACGGTGGTGACGGCGCGGTCGGACCAGGTCGATTTCAAGCTGCCCATCCGCCAGGGCCAGATGGTCGAGACAATCGGCCGGGTGGTCGAGGTGGGGCGTAGT
>DATLJF010000068.1:0-8021 GCA_035539015.1 Stenotrophomonas sp.
CGGCGAGATGGTGTCGAGGAATTCCACGCCAGCCGGCAGGCCGAGGCGGTTGATATCACGCAGCAGCCCACGCGCCACGGCCAGGCCCTTGTTGATCTGGAAGCTGCCGTCGAGGTCGGGATCGTTGATCAACCCCTTCCAGCCGACCGTGGTGCGCGGCTTCTCGAAGTACACGCGCATGACGATCTCCAGTGCATCGCCGAGGCTTTCGCGCAGCGGACGCAGGCGCGCGGCGTACTCAAGGGCGGCGGCCGGGTCATGGATCGAGCAGGGCCCGATCACCACCGCCAGGCGGTCGTCGGCGCCGTGCAGGATGGCGTGCAGGGCACTGCGCGAGCGCGCGACGGTTTCCGAAGCAGCGTCGTCGCACGGCAGCTGCGCGATCAAGTCGGCCGGGGTGATCAGCGGTTCAATCTTGCGGATGCGCAAGTCGTCGGTAAGGGGGGGCATGGCGTTCTCCGGGGGGTCGGGTGATTCATGGGGCCCCCAGGCAAGGCGGCAATAAAAAAGCCGCCAGTTGCGCTGGCGGCTTTCGGGATGCGTCTGAAGGTTCCTTCAGGGTGAGCGCAATCCTTCCTCCGCCAGCGGCATCGGAAAACCGTAATACCAAAAGTAAAAGCGGCTGGGGTTTGCGTTCATTGAAGGCATTGATAGCACGGGTTTTGCGTCGCGCCAACCGTTTCATGAGCAACAGGCGCGAGCATGGCCCTCATGCCCGGACGAATGCGGCCAGCTGGGCGTAGTCATGGCCGTCTGCGGCACGCACGGCTGACAGGTAACGTTGCCGGGATTCCTCCCTCGGCAGGCCAGCGCCCCAGGTAAAGGGCTCGGCGCGGCGCTGGGTCAGGAAATGGTCGCTCATCAATCGAGCCGAACGTCCATTGCCATTGGGAAAAGGGTGGATTGCCGTTAAACGATGATGCAACCGGTAACCCTGCTCTTCCACGGAATAGGTGCGGTACGTTTGCCAGGCGATTACATCGTCGAAGAGCATCCGCAGTTGCATGCTGATCTGATGAGGGGCGACGCCGATGTTGCGCTCGGTGGTTCGGTAACGACCGGCCCACCTCCAGACGTCGCCAAGCATCGCGCCGTGGAGCCCACGCAGGAAGTCTTCGCTGGCGACCTCCATCCCACGGCGGCGGGCGGCGGCAGCCCATCGATACGAACTTTCGATGTTCGCTTGTTCGGCGACGTTCAAGTCGCCGCGTGTGGCTATCCAGGCGGGGATAAGGCCATCGGCTTCTTCCGGGTCCAGCGGTGTTTGCCCATCGTCAAGCGGCGTGGTGAAGCCCACGCGGCGGTTCACCGCAGGTCTTTCCACAACATGTGGTCGGGCACCAGGGTCTCAGCCTCTCTCTGCAGGTATTGCCTGTAAGCGGGGCCATCAATGGCCTGGTTTTCCAAGTGCATGTGGTGGGTAGTGCGGGCATGCAGGTTGTCGAGCTGCCGCAAGCGCTCCTTCCATACCATCTCCGCCAGCGGCTCGCGTGGCACCAGCGCATAGACCAGCTCGCAGTTCAAAGCAGCAGCCACTCGCTGCAACGAGCCAAGCTGGATGGTGTTCTTGCGCTCTGATTCCTCGAACTTCTTTACCGCCACCGTGGAAATGGCAAGGCGCTGGCCGAGATCGCCCAGGGTCATGCCCAGGGCCTGCCGGATAGCGGAGATCCAACCGCCGCGGGGAACCACCCGGGCACGCGGGGCGAGGGCGCGCAGGAGGTCGCCGGTCTCGTCGAGGCGGTGCCGCGCCAGTTGGCGGGCGTCGGAAGAATTCGGGGCGGTGTTCGAGGGCATCAGGGAAGCCGTCCTTAACCTGTAGGTTAATGATCATACCATGAATATATACCTGTAGGTTAATTTCCTTTGCGCTTAGCTAAACCTATAGGTTAATTTAGGCACCGTGAGAATGGTCCGGGCGGCCCCGAGGCACAAAAAAACCCCGCCTTTCGGCGGGGTTTTCGCTGACACGTACGACCGAGCGGCCGCGGCGGGACTTAGAAGTCCATGCCGCCCATGCCACCCATGCCGCCGCCGCCCGGCATCGCCGGCTCTTCCTTCTTCGGCGAATCGGCCACCATCGCTTCGGTGGTGATCATCAGGCCGGCAATCGACGCGGCGTTCTGCAGCGCGGTGCGGGTGACCTTGGTCGGGTCCAGGATGCCGAACTGCACCATGTCGCCGAACTGGCCGTTGGCGGCGTTGTAGCCGAAGTTGCCCGAGCCTTCCTTGACCTTGTTGACGATCACGGAGGGTTCTTCGCCGGCGTTGGTGACGATCTCGCGCAGCGGGGCTTCCATCGCACGCAGGGCGATCTCGATGCCGTGGTTCTGGTCTTCGTTGATGCCCTTCAGGCCTTCAACAGCGGCCTTGGCACGGATCAGGGCAACGCCGCCGCCCGGGACCACGCCTTCCTCGACCGCTGCACGGGTGGCATGCAGGGCGTCTTCGACGCGCGCCTTCTTTTCCTTCATTTCCACTTCGGTGGCGGCACCGACCTTGATGACGGCCACGCCGCCAGCCAGCTTGGCCACGCGCTCCTGCAGCTTCTCGCGGTCGTAGTCCGAAGAGGTCTCTTCGATCTGCGCCTTGATCTGCTTGATGCGCGCCTGGATCGCCTCGCCGTCGCCGGCGCCGTCGATCACGGTGCTGTTTTCCTTGGTCACCTGCACCTTCTTGGCGCGGCCCAGGTCCTTGATGGTGGCCTTCTCCAGCGACAGGCCCACTTCTTCGGAGATCACGGTGCCGCCGGTCAGCACCGCCATGTCTTCCAGCATCGCCTTGCGACGGTCGCCGAAGCCCGGGGCCTTGACCGCCACGACCTTGACGATGCCACGGATGGTGTTGACCACCAGGGTCGCCAGGGCTTCGCCCTCGACTTCCTCGGCCACGATCAGCAGCGGCTTGCCGGCCTTGGCCACGCCTTCGAGGACGGGCAGCAGGTCACGCACGTTGGAGATCTTCTTGTCGTGCAGCAGGATGAACGGGTCGTCCAGGTCCGCCGACTGGCTCTGCTGGTTGTTGACGAAGTACGGCGACAGGTAGCCGCGGTCGAACTGCATGCCCTCGACCACGTCCAGCTCGTTGTCCAGGCCCGAGCCTTCTTCAACGGTGATGACGCCTTCCTTGCCGACCTTCTTCATGGCCTCGGCGATGATGTTGCCGATCGACTCGTCCGAGTTGGCCGAGATCGTGCCGACCTGGGCGATGGCGTTGTCGTCTGCCGTCGGCTTGGACAGGTTCTTCAGCTCGGCGACCGCGGCGGTGACCGCCTTGTCGATGCCGCGCTTGAGGTCCATCGGGTTCATGCCGGCAGCCACGGCCTTCATGCCCTCGCGGATGAACGCCTGGGCCAGCACGGTGGCGGTGGTGGTGCCGTCGCCGGCGTTGTCGCTGGTCTTGGAAGCGACTTCCTTGACCATCTGCGCGCCCATGTTCTCGAACTTGTCGGCAAGCTCGATTTCCTTGGCGACGGAAACGCCGTCCTTGGTGATGGTCGGGGCGCCGAAGCTCTTCTCGAGCACGACATTGCGGCCCTTCGGGCCCAGGGTGGCCTTGACGGCATTGGCGAGCACGTTCACGCCGCGCACCATGCGCGCACGGGCGTCTTCACCGAAACGGATATCTTTGGCAGCCATTAGCGAGTACCTCTGTGATTCGTGGAATTCGGGGGAGTGCGAAGCGTGGCTTAGCCGACGATCGCCAGGATGTCGTCCTCGCGGAGCACCTTGTACTCAACGCCTTCGGACTTGTAGCTGCTGCCGGCGTACTGGCCGTAGATGACCTTGTCGCCCACCTTGACCGCCGGCGCGCGGACGCTGCCGTTGTCCAGGGGCTTGCCGGTGCCGACGGCGACGATCTCGCCCTTGGTCGACTTCTCCTTGGCCGAGTCCGGGATCACGATGCCACCGGCGGAAATTTCGTCGGCTTCGATCGGCTTGACCACGACGCGGTCGTGAAGCGGCTTGATGCTCATAGAAAGACCCTCTTAAGTGATTGATTGGTCTGGGAAAGGCGGGCGATGTTAGCACTCGCGCATGACGAGTGCCAACACAGCGCGCGAAAAAACCCGGGGAGCCGGGGACGGGCGAGTTATGGAGCTGCCGGAGCCACTTTCAAGGGCCGGAGTAGAAATTTTTTCGGTAGCTATACTGATCCGATGCCTGCCGCCGCCGACCCGGTCCACCTGCTGCTGAGCACTTGCCCCGACGCCGCCAGCGCCGAGGTCATTGCACGCGCGCTGGTGGGCGAAGGCCTGGCGGCCTGCGTCACCCGGCTGCCGGGGGCGCATTCGGTCTACCGCTGGAACGGCGCGCTGGAGGCTGCCGAGGAAGTCCAGCTGCTGATCAAGACCCGCGGCAGCCGCCTGGACGCGGCTATCGCCCGCCTGACTGAGCTGCACCCTTATGAACTGCCGGAGGCGGTGGCGATCGCGGCCAGCGCCGGCCTGCCCGCGTACCTGGACTGGGTGCGGGCGCAAACCCCCGAGGATTCCCGATAGATGAAGTGGCTGCACCGTCTGGCCGCGCTCTGCGCGCTGTCGCTTACCTGCCTGCCCGCCCTGGCCTTCACCGAAGCCGACCTGCTGCCGGTCGATCAGGCTTTCGCGCTGAGTGCCCGCGCCGATGATCGCAACGGGATCGAGTTGCAGTGGAAGATCGCCGACGGCTACTACCTGTACCGGCATCGCATCGCCGTAACCCCGGTCGGCGCCGGCTTCAGTCCCGGCCCGCTGACCTTGCCGGACGGCCACAAGAAGCACGACGAATTCTTCGGCAACGTCGAAACCTACCGTGGCCAGTTGCGCGCGGTGCTCGCTGGCCAGGCCGACCCGGCCGTGCGCAGCGTGACCCTGGAAGTGCGTTACCAGGGCTGCGCCGATGCCGGCGTGTGCTACCCGCCGCAGAAGCGACGTATCGAGGTGAAGTTGCCGCCGGCCGCGGCCAACCTGCCCGCAGCCGCAGCGGGCCTGCCGCGCGGCTCGGCCCTGCCGGGCGCCGGCCCGGGCCTGGCGGCGATGCCGGGCAATGGCATGGAGGCCTTGCCGTTGCCGGCCGAACAGGCCTTCACCTTCGAGGCCATCGTTGGCGACGGCAATACCTTGTTGCTGCGCCTGACCCCGGCCCCGGGCTATTACCTCTACCGCGATCGCACCTCGCTGGCGCTGGAAGGCAGCAAGCAGATCGATACCGGCGTGCCGCGCTGGCCGGCCGGGCGCTCGCACCACGATGAGCATTTCGGCGATGTGGTGGTGTACTTCGACCAGGCCGAAGTGACCCTGCCGCTGCTGCGGCGGACGACCGAGCCGGCCGATATCACCCTGGTGGCGACCTTCCAGGGCTGCCAGACCGATGGCATCTGCTATCCGCCGATGACCCGGCGGGTGAAGCTGGCCCTGCCCGCGGGCAAGTTGACCCCGCCCGAGCAGGCCAGTGCCGCGCCCCTGCCGATCCAGCCGCTACCGGCCAACGCGCGGCCCAAGCCGGCCGAGCCCGCCGCCGCCCCGTTCCCCGACGCATCGGCCGAGAACGACAACCGCACCGCGCCGCCATCGCAGCGGCAGAACCTGCTCTGGGTACTGCTGGCGGCCCTGGCCGGTGGCCTGGTGTTGAACCTGATGCCGTGCGTGCTGCCGATTCTTTCGCTCAAGGTGCTGGGCCTGGCGCACAGCGGCGAGAGCCGCGCGCGCGCGCGCAGCCATGCGCTGTGGTATTCGCTCGGCGTGCTGCTGTCGTTCTCGGCCATCGGCGCGCTGGTGATCGGCCTGCGCGCGGCCGGGCAGGCGGCCGGTTGGGGCTTCCAGCTGCAGCAGCCGTGGTTCGTTGCGATGCTGGCGTACCTGATGTTCGCGATCGGCCTGAGCCTGTCGGGGTTGTTCACCCTGGGCGGAGGCGGCGGCCTTGGCCAGTCGCTGGCTTCGCGCAGCGGGCCGGTCGGTGACTTCTTCACCGGCGTGCTGGCCTGTGTGGTCGCCAGCCCGTGCATCGCGCCGTTCATGGGTACCGCGCTTGCCTATGCCTTTGCCGCCCCGGCGCTGGCGGCGATGCTGGTGTTCGTGGTGCTGGGCCTGGGCCTGGCGCTGCCATTCCTGCTGATCGGCTTCGTGCCTTCGCTGGCGCGCCGGCTGCCCTCGCCGGGGCCGTGGATGGAGACGCTCAAGCAGGTGCTGGCCTTCCCCATGTATCTCACCGCGATCTGGCTGCTGTGGGTGCTGGGCAAGCAGCGCGGCGTGGATGCGCTGGCGCTGGTGCTGGTGGGCGCAACCGTGCTCGCACTGGGCCTGTGGTGGTTCGAACGCAGCCGTTGGCGCAGCCATCGGCTCGGCCTGACCTTGTCCGGGGCGATGCTGCTGCTGGCCCTGCTGCCGGTCTGGGGCGTCACCCGGATCGCCCCGCCACGGCCGGCCGCGGCCGAAGCCGGCCAGGTCGCCTATTCGCCGCAGCTGCTCGATCGCCTGCGCGCGGACAACCGCGTGGTATTCGTCAACATGACCGCCGACTGGTGCGTCACCTGCAAGGCCAACGAGCGCCATGTGCTGGGCAGCGATGAGTTCCGCGACACCTTGCGCCGGGTCGATGCGGTGTACATGTCCGGCGATTGGACCAACGAGGACCCGGCGATCAGCGCGTTCCTGCGCCAGCACCACGCCGTGGGTGTGCCGCTGTACGTGGTCTACGGCCCCGGCGCGCCGCCGGTGGTGCTGCCGACGGTACTGACCCAGGCGGTGGTCGAGGATGCGGTGTTGCGGGCGGCGCGGTAGCCGCCAACCAGCACGCATAAGGGTTTCCGGCAAATTTAAAACGATCGTTTAAAGCACCGACAACTTCGCCTATCTGGACAGTATCGCCGGCATCGCGCAGACTCGCGGCCTTTCCGGCACTGCTCTTCGCCATGGCCCGATTGCTGTTGCTCCACGGCCCCAACCTCAACCTGCTCGGCAGCCGCGAGCCGGAGGTCTATGGCCGCGAGACGCTGGCCGAGATCGACGCCCGCCTGGCCGAGCGTGCCGGGGCCGCCGGCCATGAGCTGGTGAGCTTCCAGTCCAATGCCGAGCACGCGCTGGTGGACCGCATCCAGGCCGCGCGCCAGGACGGCACCGCCTTCATCCTGATCAACCCGGCCGCCTTCACCCATACCTCGGTCGCGCTGCGCGACGCGCTGTTGGCCGTGGCCATCCCCTACATCGAGCTGCACCTGTCCAACCCGCACGCGCGCGAACCGTTCCGGCATCACAGCTACCTCAGCGACAAGGCGCTGGGGGTGATCTGCGGCTTCGGCGCGGACAGCTACCGGCTGGCCCTGGACGCTGCCCTGGCCCGCCTCGCGGCGGCCTGACCCCTACTTCGTACCCCGGGCGGCCTGGCGCCGCCGTTCCACGTTTACTCAAGAGGCCACTATGGATCTGCGCAAAATCAAGAAGCTGATCGACCTGCTCGAAGAATCCAATCTCGCCGAGATCGAGATCAAGGAGGGCGAGGAAAGCGTGCGCCTGGCGCGCACGCCCAAGGGCAGCTACGCCGTCGCGCCCGCGCCGATGATGGCCGCGCCCACGCCGGCCCCGGCGCAGGCGCCGTCCATGCCGATGCATTCGCCGACCGAAGCGTCCACCGGCGGCACCGCCAAGCCGGGCAACGCGCTGCCGGAAGGCCACGTGCTGCGCGCACCGATGGTCGGCACCTTCTACACCTCGCCGTCGCCGGACAAGCCGGCGTTCGTCAGCGTCGGCCAGGCGGTCAAGGCCGGCGAGACCCTGGCGATCATCGAGGCGATGAAGATGTTCAACCCGATCGAGGCCGATGTTTCCGGCACGATCGTGGCGATCCTCGGCGAAAGCGGCCAGCCCGTGGAATTCGACCAGCCCCTGTTCGTGATCGGCTGAGGAGCGGCACATGCTCGACAAGGTCGTAATTGCCAACCGTGGCGAAATCGCGCTGCGCATCCTGCGCGCGTGCCACACGCTGGGCATTCGCACGGTCGCGGTGCATTCCACCGTCGACCGCAACCTCAAGCACGTGGCGATG
>DATLJF010000069.1:0-17197 GCA_035539015.1 Stenotrophomonas sp.
GGCTTCGTGCCGCAGCTGGTGGTGCGCGGCTCCACCGCGCCGGCCCCGGCCGCGACCAGCACGGCGCGAAGCGCGCCTCCCGAACCGACCTGATCCGACCAAGGCCACGCCCCCCAACATGTCGCTGCCCGAAGAAAGCCAGACCCTGATGTTCCGCGAAGCGGCGGAAACTGCCGACGTCGTCGCCGCCCAGTTCGCGCGCAACCGCGCCACCATCGAGGCGCTTGCCGCTTCGCTGCGGGCCACGCCGCCGCCGTTCGTGGTGACTTGCGCGCGCGGCAGTTCCGATCACGCCGCTACTTATGCCAAGTATCTGTTCGAGACCCAGCTCGGCATCGTCACCGCCTCGGCCTCGCCCTCGGTCGGTTCGGTGTACGAGGCGCCGCTGGCCTTGCGCGGGGCGCTGTACCTGGTGATCTCGCAATCGGGCAAGAGCCCGGACCTGTTGCGTAATGCCGAAGCCGCCAAGGCCGCTGGCGCGCGCGTGGTCGCGCTGGTCAATGTCGAGGACTCGCCGCTGGCGCAGCTGGCCGAAACCGTCATTGCGCTCGGCGCAGGTCCCGAGCGCAGCGTGGCCGCGACCAAGAGCTACCTGGCCTCGCTGGCGGCGATCCTGCAGCTGGCCGCGGTATGGAAGCAGGACGCGGCGCTGCTGGCGGCACTCGACGCCTTGCCCGCCGCGCTGCGACAAGCCTGGCAGTCTGATTGGCGCCCGCTCACCGATGGCCTGGTCGAAGCGCGCAATCTGTTCGTGCTGGGCCGCGGCCTGGGCCTGGGCGCCGCCCAGGAAGCGGCTTTGAAATTCAAGGAAACCTGCGGCCTGCACGCCGAGGCCTACAGCTCGGCCGAGGTCAAGCATGGGCCGATGGCGCTGGTGGGCCCGGGATTCCCGGTGTTGGCCTTCGCCCAGCCCGACGAGACCGGTGCCGGCACCCGTGCGGTGGCCGAAGAGTTCCGGGCGCGCGGCGCCCAGGTGTGGGTGGCAGCCCCCGACGGCGATCTGCCGCTGGCCGCGCCGCCGCATCCCGCCTGCACCCCGTTGCTGACCATCCAGAGTTTCTACCGCGCGATCAACGCGCTGGCGCTGCGCCGGGGCCACAACCCCGACCTGCCGCCGCATTTGAACAAGGTCACCGAGACGGTCTGACGCCATGGCGATCGCGCTACGCAACGGAAAGGTACTTACCGACCACGGCTTCGATTCCAATGTGATGGTGCTGGTCGAAGACGGCCGCATCGCCGCGCTGGTGGCGCCGGACGATCCGCGCGTGGCCGCAGCGGTTGCAGTGGACCTCCAAGGCCACACGCTGCTGCCAGGCTTCATCGATGCCCAGGTCAATGGCGGTGGCGGTTATCTGTTCAATAATTCGCCCGACGTCCAGGCGATCGCCGAGATTGCGCGCGCGCATCGGCGTTTCGGCACCACCGGCTTGCTGCCGACCTTGATCAGCGACGATGCGGCAGTGATGGCGCGCGCGATCGCGGCCACGGCCGAGGCCATCGACGCGGGCGTGCCGGGCATACTCGGCATCCACCTGGAAGGTCCATACATCGCCCCGGCGCGCAAGGGCACGCACGACGCCAGCAAGTTCCGCGTTCCTGATGCCGCCGAGGTGGCGATGGCCGCTTCTTTGCGCAATGGCGTGACCTTGTTGACGCTGGCACCTGAGCAGGTGCCGGTCGAGAGCATCCGCGCGCTGGTGGCCGCAGGTGTCATCGTGGCCGCCGGCCATACCGCCGGCAGCTACGAGCAGCTGCGCGCCGGCCTCGACGCCGGCATCACCGGCTTCACCCACCTGTACAACGCGATGTCGCCGCTGCAGGGGCGCGAGCCCGGCGCGGTCGGCGCCGCGCTGGAAGACGAAAGCAGTTGGTGCGGCATCATCGTCGATGGCGTGCACGTGCATCCGGCCAGCCTGCGGGTGGCGCTGGCGGCCAAGCCGCGCGGCAAGCTGTTCCTGGTCACCGATGCCATGCCGCCGGTAGGCGCGGACGATCCCAGCTACTCGCTGTATGGCGAAGTCATCACCGCGGTCGATGGCGTGGTGCGCAATGCCGCCGGCGCGCTGGCGGGCTCGGCCCTGGACATGGCCACCGCGGTGCGCAATAGCGTTGAGCTGCTGGGGCTGTCGCTGGAAGAGGCGGCGCGCATGGCTTCGACCTATCCGGCGCAATTCCTTGGCCTGGGCGACCGCTACGGCCGCATCGCGCCGGGCTACCAAGCCGACCTGGTACTGCTCGACGAACAACTGCAGGTGCAGGCCACCTGGATCGCCGGCAGCGCCGACTGATGTCGGGGCAGGGGGCCGTGCGCCGCTATCCGTCGGTCGATGCACTGCGCGGGCTTACCGTTGCGGCGATGCTGCTGGTCAACAATCCCGGCGAGTGGGGCCACGTGTGGTGGCCGCTGGAGCACTCGGCCTGGAATGGTTGCACGCCGACCGATTTGATCTTCCCGATGTTCCTGTTCATCGCCGGCGTGTCGATTGCCTTGGGCGTGGCGCCGCGGGCTATCTCCGGCGCCGACCGTGCCGTGCTCACCCGCACGGTGTGGGTGCGCGCGCTGCGCATCGTCGGCCTCGGCCTGCTGCTGCACCTGCTGGCGTGGTGGTGGCTGGACAAGCCGCATTTCCGGCCCTGGGGCGTGCTCCAGCGCATTGGCTTGTGCTTCGCGTTGGCCGGCAGCGTGGCGATCTGGTGCCGGGCACGCACGCAGTGGGCGCTAATCGCGCTGCTGCTGGCCGGCTGGGCCGGGCTGTTGTGGCTGGGCGGCAGCCTGGCGCCGTGGCACAACCTGGCCAGCCGCGTCGACACCGCCCTGCTCGGGCCACTGTTGTACGAATACGATCCCGCCACCGGGCTGGGCCACGACCCCGAGGGCTTGTTGTCCACGCTCGGCGCGCTGGCGACCACCCTGCTCGGCCTGCGCGCCGGCGATTGGCTGCGCAGCGGCAAGGCATCGTGGCTGGGCGTGGGCGGCGTTGCCTGCGCGTTGCTCGGCTGGCTGTGGTCGGGCTGGCTGCCGTTGAACAAGAACCTGTGGACTTCGTCCTACGTGCTCTGGTGCGCCGGGCTGTCGATGCTGCTGCTCGCGCTCGCCCATTTCCTGGTCGATCGGCGCGGTTGGCCGGCGCTGGGCCGCAGCTTTGGCGTCAATGCGATCGCGGCCTATGCCGGTTCGGCACTGATGGTCTATGCGTTGTTGGCGCTGGACCTGTGGACACCCCTTTACGAACAGGGCTTTGTCCGTTGGATCGCGCCGCTGGCCGGCCGCGAGGTTGCCTCGGCGGCCTTTGCGGTGGTGTTCGTCGCAATCTGGTGGGTCATCGTGCGCTGGATGGACCGGCGCGGTTGGCATATCAAGATATGAAGTGAGGCTCGGCGGCGGGTCCGCAGGGCGCGCATCGCCCCCGCGGACGATGCGCGCCTGCAGCCACCTGCTCAGAAGGTGTAGCGCAGGCCGGCACTAACGCTGCGGCCCGGCAACGGCACTGTCGTGGCCAGGAACGAAGCATGGTTCCAGACCTTCTCGTTGAGCAGGTTGTCGCCACGCAGGAACAGCCGGGTGCGACCCTCCTGCAAGGCATAGTCGAAGGACAGGTTGAGCATGTTGTAACCCGGCGTGGGCTTTTCGTAGGCAGCGATGTGGCGCTGGGGATTGACGCGGTAGAACTCGGCTTCGCCGGAGAAGGGGCCGCGCTCGTAGCGAGTACGCGCACCCAGCCGCGACGCCGGAATGCGCGGCAGGTTGCCGCTGCCGTCCTTGAAGCGCGCGCGCACCATATCGGCGAAAGCGCCGACCGTCAGGGCATCGGTCAGCCGGTAATTCAGCTCCGTCTCCAAGCCGCGAAACTCGACATCGGCCTGGCTGTATTTGATCAGGCGGAAATCCTCGTGCTGGTCGAGCGTTCGCGCATAGATGTAGTTGTCCACCTCGTTCAAGAACGCACCCACGCTGAAATCCAGGTCGCCTGCGGTCTTGCGCAGCAGGAGCTCGTAGTTGCGCGAGGTTTCCTTGCCGTAGGGCGCGTTGTTCGCCAGGCCACCGCACGTCAGCGGATGCGGTACCAAGCCACATTCGTAAGTGTTGGTGGCCATGTGCAGCCCGCGTGCATAAAGTTCTTGTGCATGCGGCAAGCGTTGCGAGCGCGCGGCGATGAAGGTAAGTGAAAGGTCGGGGGCAAAATTCCAGATTGCCGAGCCGGAGTAAGCGCTCGCCGTATCCTTGAACACCGGGCGCCCGCGTGCATCCTGCTTGGGAGTGTGCTTGAGCCATTCCCTGCGCCCACCGAGTTCGAAATGCCACTGGTCGTTGAGCTGGAAATGCTCGACCAGGAACAGCCCGGTGTTCACCGTGTCGACTGTAGGCAGGAACGCTTCACTGCCTCGTGTCGCGAACTGGGTGTCGCTGTGTTGCACGCCGAACACGCCGGACCAGCCGGCGAGCGGCACGTGCTCGATTTCCAGGCGGCTGTCATAGCCCTTGTTGCTGAAGGTGGTCTCGACCTTCGACCCCTCCAGCTCGTCGTGCTTGTAGTCGGTGTGGTTGGCGCGGAAACGGATGTGCGCGATGCCCGGTAGCGGATCGGCGAACTCAGCCCGCAGGTCCACGCGCTTGCTGCTGAGGTCGATCCAGGCGACGTCGTCTGCCTTCTCTCCATGCTCATGCTCGTCGTCCGCGTGCCCGTGGCCGCCGCAGTGCAGCTTGCTGCCATGCGGATGGCAGCTTTCGTATTCGTGGTTGTGTCCTGGCAGGCCGTACTGATCCTTGCGATAGGAATAAGCCACCCCGAAGTAGCCGGTATCAGTCACCCAGGACAAGCCGACACTGCCGTTTTCCGATTTCGCAAAGGTATTGGCCACGCGCGAGGACTGCTGACCAGGGGCGCGATAGTTGCCGCGATCAACCGAAGAGCCTTCGGCATGCAGCACCCAGTGGTTGCCCAGCTGGGTGGAGATCGCCGCGCCAAACGCTTTTTCTTTGGCCACGCTGTTGCCGCGGATGACGACCTGGCCCTCGGTGCCATCAGACGGCAAAGCGGTCGGGATCTTGTCATCCAGCACGTTGACCACACCGCCGATCGCGCCGCCGCCAAAGCGCAGCGTGGCCGGACCGCGTAGCACCTCGATCCGGGTGCTGAGCAGCGGATCCACGGTAATGGCGTGGTCGGGCGACACATCGGACGCGTCGATGATGTTGGAGCTGTCCGACAATACCTTCACCCGTGGTGCGGTTTGCCCGCGAATGATGGGGCGGCTGGCGCCGGCGCCGAAGGTGTCGGCGCGCACCCCGGAGAGATGGTCCAACGCCAGGCCCAGCGTCGCCGCGCCACCTTTGAGGATGTCCTCGCGCGAAACGATGTTGTACGGGGTGGCGATCTTGCCCAGTTCCTCGGTCACGCCGGTCACGTGCAGGGTGTCGAGCGTTCGCGGTGATCCGCTCTGCTTCTCATCGGCCGCTTCGGCGGCCAGGGCTGGCGAGGCCAGCGCGGCCAGGCCGATCAGCGCGTGGCGAACAGCGGCGGCCAACCGCGGGGGGTAGGGGGTCATTGCCTTCGTCCTCGGGAGCTAAAGGACAAATGTTATGATGTAACACTCTGAGGCCGTGCAAGATTGCTGCATTGATTTGAGGCGATCTAGAAAAGCAGCCCGCTGGTCGCGTCAGCTGGCGCTGCGCCGAAGGGTGCGAGCCGCGCCGATGGCGGCGACCCGCGCCTTGGCCAATGCCTCGCCAATCTGCGGCCCTTGCAGGCCTTCGCGGGCCACGTCGCGCGCGTTGATTGCCAGCGCCGCCTCATGCACACGGCACAATTCCGGCCCTTGCGGATACTCGGCTTCCTCGCTGCCGAGCCGGCCGCGCTTGTCGGCCTCGCACACGGCCGCAAGCTGGCCAATGCGTTCCGGGCGACGAAAGGCATCGCACCTGCCAAGCAGCTCGTGCACGGTGGCGTCGCGCAGCTCGGCCAGCCGATGCACGTTGAGGTGCTCGCGACAGGCGATCTCGGCCAGCTGGCGGTAGTCCTGCGGCACCTTCAGGCGCTCGCTCATGGCCCGCGCCGGCTTCACGCCACGCTGCTCGTGCATGATGTGGCGCGGCCATTCCTCGGCCGGGGTCAGCGCCTTGCCCAGGTCGTGGCAGAGCGCGGCGTAACCCACCAACGTATCGCCGGGGCGCAAGCGCGCGGCCATGTCACTGACCATTTCCTGGTGCACCCCGGTGTCAATTTCCGGATGGAATTCGGCGCGCTGCGGCACGCCGTACAAGCCATCCACTTCCGGCAGCACCGCGGCCAGCGCCCCGGCGTCGCGCAGGGTGCGCAGGAACGCCGAGGGCCGCGGCGAGGCCAGGGCCTTGCGCAGTTCCTGCCACACCCGCTCCGGCACCAGGGTATCGAGTTCGCCGCTGGCGGCGATCTCGCGCATCAACGCCAGCGTCTCCGGCGCCACGCTGAAACCCAGGCTGGCGAAGCGCGCCATGAAGCGTGCCGCACGCAACACCCGCAAGGGATCTTCGACAAACGCCGGGCCGACGTGCCGCAACACGCGGTCGCGTAGATCGCGTGCACCGCCATACGGATCGACCAGCGCACCCTCGGCCGTCTGCGCGATCGCGTTGAGGGTGAAGTCGCGCCGCTGCAGGTCCTGTTCGAGCGTGACCGAGGGATCGGCATCGACCACGAAACCGCGATAGCCGCGGCCGGACTTGCGTTCGGTCCGCGCCAGCGCGTATTCCTCGCCGGTATCCGGGTGCAGGAACACCGGGAAGTCGCGCCCCACCGCTTTGTAGCCCAGCGCTTCCATGCGCGACTGGTCCGCACCGACCACTACCCAGTCGCGGTCTCCGGCGGGCAGGCCAAGCAAGGCATCGCGGACGGCGCCGCCAACGAGAAAGATCTCCATCAGCGCATCATGCCCGAAGTGCCGCCGGCCTCAGCGGCTGCCGGCCGCCGCAGCCGGCGTGTTGCAGACGAATGCCTTGCGTTTGTCCTGCAGGGTGCCCACCAGCCGATCGCTGAGCGGCAACGCATCACCATTGAGCCGCCAGTCGTAGATCACACTGAAGGCGAGCACGCGCGCGACATAGTCGCGGGTCTCCTTGTAGCTGATGGTCTCGATCCAGAAATCCGGGTCGTGCGACGGGCGCTGGCCGAGCCAGCGCGCGGCCGGCGTGGGCCCGGCGTTGTAGGCAGCAATGGTGATGTAGGGCTGGCCGCTGTACTTGTCCAACAGTTGGCGCAGGTAGGCAGTGCCGACGGCGATATTGATCTCCGGGTCGTACAAGCTGGCTGCGCCGGTATAGCCCGCCAAACCAATGCGCTTGGCCACGCCGGCGCCGGTGCCCGGCAATACCTGCATCAGGCCCATGGCATTGGCCGGTGAGCGCGCGTTCGGATTGAACACGCTCTCGGCCCGGATTTCCGCGGCCACCCAGGCCGGGTCCAGGGCGTTGCGCGCGGCTTCGCGGCGGATGCTCTCGCCGTGATGCAGCGGGAAGCGCAGCTCGTACAGGCGCTGTTCTTCGGGCCGCTTGCCCAGCCCGAACACCGCCCGGTCGAACCAGCCGGCCTCGCTGGCCACTTCCACCGCCAGCCGGCGTTGGGTGTCGTCGAACCGGCTCAGCGCGTCGTTCCACTCCAGCGCCGCCCAGCCACTGCGATCGAGCCGGAACAATTCCAGCGCGCGCACCAATGCCGGGTCGCGGGCCACCGCCGCGCGCGCCTGCGCGCTGTCCTTCGGATCCCACGGGCACAGTACGTAAGGTTGCTGCAAACGGTCGGCGGCCAGGAAGCCGTGGAACGTGGGGCTCTGCGCCGCGGCACGGTAGGCGGCCTGCGCATCGCCATTGCGGCCGGTCTTTTCGGCCAGGCGCGCGCGGAAGTATTGCCAGCGCGAGTCCTCGCGCTGCGCCGTCGGCATCTTCTCGATCCCGGCCAAGGCCGCCGGCCAGTCGCCGCGGGCCATGGCTTCGCGCACGCGCCATTCGCGCAGGCGTTCATCGTAGGCAGCTTCGGGCACTGCCTGCAGGCGCCGCGCCGAGTCCGGCAGGTACGAGGCCACGGTCCACAAGGCGATCTGGTAGAGCACCTTGCCGCGCTGGTTCGCGTCCAGGCCAAGGGCATCGGCCAGCGAGGGCAGCAAGCGCTCGGCGGCATCCGGGTCGGCCTTGGCCAGCGCCGACAGCCCGGCTACCGCCACCCGCCGGCTGCGCTCGGTGCGTGGCCAGGACAGCGCGCGGTTGTCGGCCTTGGCAACAAAGCTCGCGTAGTCGTTGGCCTGGGCCTGCTCGGCCGGGGGCAGGCCGACGGCGGCCGCGCGCATGACCGCCGGCTGCTGCTCGTCGGCGGCTGCCTCGATGCGCTGCCAACGCAACCCGGCATCAAGCCCGCCCCGCGCGGCCAGGCTAGCGAAGACCGTGTCGCAGCCGTCGGGGAGCGCTTTGCCGGTACTACGCCATAGCGCCTGCGCATCGCTGTTCCATTGCGCGTCGGCGCGGCCCAGGGCCTGGCGCGCCGTCAGTTCGGCGCAGCGCAGCCCGGTGTTCTCGGTCGGCTTCCAGTTCGCCAGCAGGGCCGGCCAGTCCTCGCGCCGGGCCACGGCCGGCAGCCAGGTGGAGCGGAATGCCTCGGCGACCGCCTGGCCCTGGTAGCGGCGCAGGAAATCCTGCGCAGTGGCGTTGTCGAGCTTGTCGATGTCGCGCTTGAGCGCGGCGTATTCGAGCCAACCGTAGACGGGGCTGCCGCGCAGGCTGCTATCGACAGCACCGCCGCGGCCCGACTCGGCGGCCTCCAATGCACTGCGCATGGCCGCGCGCTGGGCCTCGGTGGTGGTTTGCGCGCTGGCGCCGAAAGACACGCCGGCCACGGCCAGCGCCAAGCAGAAGGAGTGCAGCGGATTGGTCATGGATTCGAGGATACCGGCCAGGGGTGAAGGGCCGTGACAAGCAAGGGGCGCTGATTGTGCGGCCAAGCACAGCGTGCGACGCCGCACAAAGCAGCGCGAACGGCCAGATTCCGTTGGCGTATTCATCCGCCGGCAAGCCGGATCGGTCCGCAGCATCCCACTGCGCGCGCTTGTCACCGCTTCACGATTTGTTTACAAAGCAGCCAGGCCGCTGTGGCGCAGGGAGACGCTGCGGCCGTCGCATCCCCTTTGGAGAGAGAGACCGGATGAGTAGCCTGCGCCGCGCCCCCTGCCAGCTCGCACTCGCGCTGGGCATGCTCCTGCTGCCGTGCGCGGTGTGGGCACAAGACCTGCCGCCCGATGCCCCCACCCGCACCCTGGACAAGGTCCAGGTCACCGGCACCCGCATCAAGACGGCCGAAATGCAGGGCCAGGTGCCGATACAGACCCTCAGCCGGGCCGATATCGAGCGCACCGGGATGCAATCGGTGGGCGAGGTGCTGCAGCAGCTCACGGCCTCGGGTTCGGCGCTCAACACCAAGTTCAATTCCTCCGGCAACTTCGGCTTCCCCGCCGATGGGGGCGGCGTCGGGGCCGGCTCCTCGCAGGTCGACCTGCGCCACCTCGGCGCCAAGCGCGTGCTGGTCCTGGTCGATGGCGTGCGTTGGGTCAACGAATCCTCCGCCTCTGGCGTAGGCGCTTCGGTCGATCTCAACACGTTGCCGCTGGCGCTGGTCGAGCGCATCGAGGTGCTGGAAGACGGGGCTTCGGCGCTGTATGGCTCCGATGCTATCGCCGGCGTGGTCAACATCATTACCCGGCGCGAATTCGAAGGCGCGCAGGTGACGCTCAACTATGGCCAGTACGGCAAGGGCGATGGCAATAGCCGCGGCGTCGACCTGGCCTGGGGCACGCAGAGTGATCGCTACAGCCTGTTCCTCGGCGCCAGCTATGTGAAGCAGGACCCGGTCTGGGCGCGCGACCGTGCGCAATCGCGCGAGCCGGTACCCGGGACCGGCGTAGCCCTGGGCAGTTCGGCCACGCCCGATGGCCGCTTTGATTTCATCGACCCGAACACCGGGGTGCAGCAATCGCTCACGCCCAACGCTGGCGGCAACGGCAACCCGGCCTACGACGGCAGTGCCGGCTGCGTGCGCAGCGATAGCTACCACTGCTTCACCTCCGCCGACCGCTACAACTTCGCCAGCGAGAACCTGCTGCTGACGCCCTCCGAACGCAAGAGCGTGTTCGGCCAGTTCCGCGTCTTCTTCAACGATGACGTGCAGTGGTACTTCAAGGCTCTGGGCAACCGGCGCGAGTCGCGCAACCAGTCCGCGCCCGAGCCAATCTTCCTCGGGCCGGAGGGGGCCACCGGCAATCCGCTGGCCGACAACATCGTCATTTCCGCCGCCAACCCGTACAACCCGTTCGGCTTCGCCCTGGATTCGTCGAGCAACCTGGTCATGATCGGCCGCCGCCCGGTGGAAGGCGGCCCGCGCGTGTTCGAGCAGCGCGTGGACACCGACTACTTCGCCAGCGGTTTCATCGGCACCTTCGAGACGTCCTGGCGCACGTGGTACTGGGACGTCAACGCGATGTACAGCCGCAGCAAGGCCGAGCAGACCAACACCGGCAGCTACGACATCTACAACATCGCCCTGGCGCTGGGCGACCCGGCAAGCTGCGCGGCTGTCGCCGGCTGCGTGCCGCTGGACATCTTCGGCGGCGCCGGCAGCATCACCCCGGACATGTTGCGCTGGATCCAGCCGGTCGTGCACGACCGCAGCCAGAACGAACTGAGCCTGTTCTCGGCCAACCTCAGCAGCGAACTGCTGCAACTGCCGGCGGGTGCGGTGTCTTTCGCTACCGGCGTCGAGCATCGCCGCTACGAAGGCTGGTACCAGCCCGATCCGCTGACCGTCGCCGGCCACTACAACGGCGTGCCCTCGCAACCGACCTCGGGCAGCTACAACGTCAACGAAGCCTACGTTGAACTCAGCGTGCCGCTGTTCGCGGGGGCGAAATTCGGCGATCGCCTCGACCTCAGCCTGGCCGGCCGCTATTCGGACTACTCGACCTTCGGCAGCGAGTTCACCCCCAAGTACGGCTTGCGCTGGCAGGTCACCGACGAGCTGGTGTTGCGCACCAGCTGGGCCGAAGGCTTCCGCGCGCCGACCATCGGCGAACTCTACGGCTCGGCCGCGCGCGCCGACCTGGTCCTGGTCGACCCGTGCTCGGCGGGCAACAACCCGGCCAACTGCGCCAGCCTCGGCGTGCCGGCCGGCTTCCAGCAAGCCAACCCGCAAATCTCCGTGACCACCGGCGGCAACCGTGAACTGCAGCCCGAGCGCGCGCGCAGCTTCAGCGCCGGCTTTGTCTGGAGCCCGTGGTTCGGCAACAACGCCGCCTGGGCCGATCGCTTCGATATCGAGGCGACCTTCTACCGCCACCATGTCGACGACGCGATCCAGGCCATCGACGCCCAGACCCAGCTCAACCTGTGCGTGCAGACCCTGGACCCGCAGTACTGCGACGGCATCACCCGCGCCAGCACCGGTGGCATCAACGGCTTCAACAACCGCCTGACCAACCTCGGCTCGATCAAGACCGACGGCTGGGACGTGGACCTGTTCTGGACCTTGCCGATCAGCACCATCGGCCGCTTCAAGGTCACCTGGCAGAACACCTTCGTCGGCCGCTACGAAGCCGTCGGCGCCGCCGGGCAGCAGCAACCGCAGCGCCCGGGCGTGGAAGTCAACGACAGCGCGATCCCCGAGTGGAGCAGCAACCTGGCCCTGGACTGGAACCTGGGCGCCTGGAACGCGACCTGGCGCCTGCGCCACATATCGGCGCTGCGCGAGTCGTGCGGCAACGCGGTGGATTTCCCGGTGTGCCCGGACCCGGTGGCCAACCGCCACGACCTGGGCTCGGTGACCTACAGCGACGTGCAGCTGGGCTACCGTTTCGAATGGCTCTCCGGCCTGCAACTGAGCGGCGGCATCAACAACCTGTTCGACAAGGATCCGCCGATCTGCCTGTCCTGCTCGCTCAACGGCTATGACGCCTCCACCTATGACATTCCGGGTGGACGCTATTGGTACCTGCGCGCTGACCTGCGGTTCTAGGCGCCGGCGCTACGACTTCAAGTAATCCTGCGGCACTTCCAGCTCCATCCCGATCGCCAGGTGGTCGGAGAATGCCGCCGGGATCGCCTCGGTATGGCCGATGCCCAAGCCGCCGCTCACCAGGATATGGTCGATCGCCCGTTCCGGGCGCCAGCTGGGGAACGTCGGTACCGTCGAGGACGGCGGCTGCAGGCGTGTCTTGCGATACAACAGCTGCATTTCCGGGCGGTCGGCCACGCAGTTGAAGTCGCCCATCAGCACGACATTGGGATGATCGCTCAGCAGCTCGGCAATGAAGGACAGCTGCGACATCCGCGAGTTGGCGCCAAGCGACAGGTGCGCGACAGCCACCGCCAGCCCTTCGGTGCCGTCGCCAAATTTGGCCAGCAGGATCCCGCGCCCGCCGATCCGGCCAGGCAGGGCATGGTCCTGCACCTCCACCGGTTCGAGCTTGCTGAGCAACCCATTGGCGCTCGAGGCGACGCCACCCATGCGCCGGTTGGGCTGATGGCTCCAGTAATGGAAGCCGGCGCGCTCGGCCAGGTAGTGGGTCTGGTTGGTGAAACCCGAGCGCAGGCTGCCGGGGTCGGACTCGTTGAGCCCGACGATATCGCGGTCACCTGCCAGCTGCGCGATGGTGTCCAGGCTGGTGCGCTTGCGCCCCATCGGCAGGGCGTGCGACCAGCTGCGGGTGACGTAGTCGCTGTAGCGCCGCGTGCTGCTGCCGGCCTGGATATTGGCCGTCAGCAGTCGCAATGTGCGCGTCGTAGTGGGGGAATCGGACACGATCGCGGTGGCAGCTTCAGATCATTGCTTGGCGGCGCGTTCGCGCGCGATCAGGTGGTCGGCGATGCGCAGCATGTCCTGGTAGCTGGTGCCCTTGACCAGGTACTTGCCGTTGACCACCAGCGACGGCGTGCCGCTGATCTTGGTCCGCACCGCGAACTGCTTGGCACGGTTGGTCTTGGCGGTGACGCCGAAGCTGGCCATGGTGTTGGCGAACTCCTTCGGGTCGACGCCGTACTTGGCGTAGAACTTGGCGATGTCCTCGACCGAGTCGGCGCCGCGCTCGCCCTTCAGGCTCTGCTCGACGTGGATCGCGTTGTACAGCGCATCGTGGGTCTTTTCCTGCACGCCCAGGGTCTCGGCGGCATAGAAGGCACGCGCGTAGTTGTCCCAGGTGCCGCCGAACATCGCCGGCACGTAGACGAACTGCACGTCGGAGGGCAGGCCCGCCTTCCAGCTCGAGATCAGCGGCTGGAAGCGGAAGCACGCCGGGCAGACGTAGCCGAAGACTTCGGCCACTTCGATCTTGCCGGCTGCCTGCTGGTAGGGCTGGCCGCCTTCGATCACCAGGTAGTCGGTCCCTTCGACCGGGGCCGGGCCGCTCGGCGGCTGGGCATTCACCGGCGGCTGGTGCCCGGCTTCGGCCGGAGTGCCCGCGGCGGCTTGCTCGGCGGCAGGCGCAGCCGCGGTCTCAGTGGCTGGCGTGGCGGTGCTGTCGGCGCTGGCTGCCGGCGTGGCGGCCGGGGCGGCCGCTGGGGCGCTGGCGCTGGTCGGCGCGGTATCGGTGCTGCCGTCCTGGGGCTTGCAAGCCACCAGCAGGATCGGCAACACGGCCATCAGGGTCAGGGCGAAGCGGGTCTTCATCGGGTGGATCTCCAGCGGAAAACGAAAAGGCAGGGACCGCGCAGCATGATTGCACGGCCCCCGGTCAAGGAAGGCTGAAGCTGGCTCAGCGGGCGGCGCCCGGGCCGGCCTGGATGCGCGCGATCAGGGCGTCGGCATTGCGCAGCAGCTGATCGAAGTCGCGGCCGCGCACCAGGTAGACGCCGTTGATGATCAGCGCCGGCGTACCCGGCACCTGCTCGCGCTGCACGAAGGTGCGCGCGGCCTGGAAGCGCGTGTTGACCGCCTCGCTCTTGAGCGTGTCGATATAGCGCTGCGGCGCGATGCCATAGCTGGCATAGAACATCGCCAGCTCCTGCGGGCTCACGTTCTGGGTCGGCAGGGTCTGCTTGTCGTGGATCGCCTGGAACATCGCCTGGTGGCTGCGCTTGGCCACGCCCAGCTGGTCGGCGGCGAAGTAGGCGCGGGCATAGGCATCCCAGTTGCCGCCGAAGGCCGCCGGCACCGGGGTGAAGCGTACGTTCTTGGGCAGCCGCGCCGCCCATTGCGCCAGCTGCGGCTCGAAATGCGCGCAGTGCGGGCAGGTGTAACCGAACACCTCAACCACTTCGATCTTGCCGGCCAGCGGCGCATACGGCTGGCCGCCCTCGATCTCGGTGTAATCCACGCCAGGCACCAGGTCGGCGGCGGCGGGCGCGGCGGTGGCGGCGCCGGCGCCGAGGGCCAGGGCGACGAACAGGACGCGGGACATCAGGCTCATAGCATCTCCATTGGCAAAACAAACGCCGGTCTGGGACCGGCGTAGGGGGACAACGCCTGCTTGGACCGCAATCGCGGCCGCAGGTTCAGGACTTCGGCGGACCGGCCTGGGCCATCGCCGCGGCAGCCTCGTCGTCGGCGCTGTCGTGCAAACCCTGAATATAACTGGCCAGGGCCTGGATCTCCTGCGCCGTCAGCGGCTTGGCGACGGTGGTCATGATCTTGGACAGGTGGGTCTCGACGTGCTGCGCGGTGCCGGCCTGGTACTCCTGCAGGCGCCGGGCGACGTAGTCGGCATGCTGCCCGGCCACGTGCGGGAATGCCGGGCCCGGATTGCCTGAGCCGGTCGGGCCGTGGCAGGCCATGCAGGCCGGGATACCACGTGCCGCGTCGCCGCCGCGATACAACTGCTGGCCGATCTCGTAGAACTTCTTGTCCTTGTACGGGCCTTCGGCCACGACGCTGTCATCGGCCAGGCCCGCGCCGGATTTCTGCGTGGCGAAGTACGCGCCGAGGTCGCGCATGTCCTGCGCGGTGAGGTCCTGCACGAACGGCAGCATCACCGCGACCGCGCCGCTGGTGCGCTGGCCGTTGCGGATCAAGGCGATCTGTTCGGCCACATAGCGCTCGCTTTGGCCGGCGATGCGCGGGTACATGGCCACCGAGGGATTGCCATCGGGCCCATGGCACGCAGCGCAGGCAGTGGCCTTGGCCTGGCCGGCCTTGGCATCGCCCCAGTGGGTCTTGGACAGATCGACTTCCAGTGGGGCGACCTTCACCGGCGCGTTGTCCGGCACCGGCACCACCGCCGTCTGGGCGAAGGCGACAGCAGCGAGGACGGGAACGGCGAGCGCGGCAAAGGCAACAACGCGAGCGTGGCGCATCAGCTAGAGCTCCGTATGAACCTGGACATCTGCGTTGGGGCGTGGGGGCCGCAGCGGCTCGATTATCACGTTGCCCTCGCGCGCCGGTCAACGAACCCGCGCGCCGGACCGCAAAAAGACCTCTCGCCGCCGGGACATGCGATCCTAGACGCATGTCGCAACTCATAGAACAAGCCCAATACCTGCTCTCGGCCCACAACGCCCGGCAATTGCCGGACGACGGCGGCTACGAGGTCGCCTTCGCTGGCCGTTCCAACGCCGGCAAATCCAGCGCACTCAATGCCTTGACCCGGCAGAACGCGCTGGCGCGGGTGTCCAAGACTCCCGGCCGCACGCAGCAGCTGGTGTTCTTCCAGGTCCAGCCCGACCGCTACCTGGTCGACCTGCCCGGTTACGGCTACGCCAAGGTGCCGCAGGACCTGCAGGCGCACTGGCAGGCCTTCCTCGACAAGTACTTCCGTACCCGCGAGGCGCTCAAAGGCCTGGTGGTGGTGATGGACATCCGCCACCCGCTCAAGGACTACGACAAGCAGATGCTCGGCTATGCCGTCGAGCGCGGCCTGCCGGCCCACGCCTTGCTGACCAAGGCCGACAAGCTCGGACGCGGCCAACAGGGGCTGGCCCTGCAGAAGGTGCGCAAGGAGCTGTCCTCGATGTGGGCCGACAGCGTCAGCGTGCAGGTGTACTCCAGCGAGGCGCGCCAGGGCGTGGACGAACTGCGCGGGATCGTGGGCGACTGGCTCGGCCTGGGCGCCGAAGCGCCGCAGGCCTGAGCTAGCGCTCAGCGCGCCGGCGGCAGCGGCGAGAACTCGCCGGGCACCCAGGCGAACGCCTCGCCCTGGCGGCGCACGTGGCCCAGCCCCGGGAACGGCAGGTGCGCACCGGCCACCCACCAGCCAGCGTCGGCCGCCTGCGCCAGCGCCTGCTTGCGTGAAGCAATCGCCGCGGCGCGGTCGCTATCGGCTTCGTAGCTGGCGTCCGGCTGGGCGAACTGGACCGCGTGGAAATGGACCAGGTCGCCCCACACCAGCAGTTTCGCTTCGGCGCCACCATCGAACAGCCACGACACATGGCCCGGCGTGTGCCCATGCGTATCCAGCGCGACTACGCCAGCGGGCAATGCGTCGCCCGGGCCGAAACGGCGCAGGCGGCCGGCGTACGGCGCCACCGCCTTGCGCGCCAGCGGAAAGGCGAAGCGCAGGAACGCCGGCGCCGTGGCTGCAGACTTTGGATCCAGCCAGTAGTCGGCATCGGCCCGCGCCAGCCACACCGTGGCGTTCGGATAGGCGGGCGCGCCCTGGGCGTCGAGCAAGCCGCACAAGTGGTCCGGGTGCGCGTGGGTCAGCAGGATGTCGTCGACCTGCTCGGGCGCATAGCCGGCCGCGCGCAGGTTGGCCAACACCTGTCCCAACCCCGGCCCGAAGCACTGCGCCGTGCCGGTGTCCACCAGCGTCAGGTGCTTGCCCTGCTGCACGAGGTAGGCGTTGACCGCCGTCTGCAGGCCCTTCGGGTCCTCCGGCACGTACTGGTGATCGAGCAGGCGCGTGACCCGAGCCGGGTCGATCCCCACCAGCTCCTGGCGCGTCAGTGCCACGGTGCCATCGAACAGCGCGGTCACGCGCAGCGTGCCGATCTGCTGGCGGTAGACGCCCGGCACTTGTTCGGCCGTCGGCGTGGGTGCTTCGGCTTGTGCCAGCGCCGGCAACAGCAAGGACAACAGCAACAAGGAACAGGGCAGGCGGGGCATCGATGATCTCCGATGGGGGCGGGCTGGCCGCGGAGGCGACATCCTCGCGCGTGCACGCATTGCAATGCGCTCAGATTGCAGCGCAAAACGCTCAGGCGGGCGGCGACGCCGATCGTGGCGACAACCTGCTCGCCTCAAGCGTTGCCGATCAC
>DATLJF010000070.1:0-4584 GCA_035539015.1 Stenotrophomonas sp.
GGTCGGCCGCGTCGCCGACGGCTCGGCGCTGGTGCACAAGGCTGGCGCGACCATGGGCGAAATCGTCGCCTCGGTCCAGCGCGTGACCGACATCATGAGCGAAATCTCCGCCGCTTCGCAGGAACAGTCGGCCGGCATCGAACAGGTCAACCAGACCATCACCCAGATGGACGAGACCACCCAGCAAAACGCCGCGCTGGTGGAAGAAGCCACCGCCGCCGCGCGCTCGATGGAAGAACAGGCCGGGCATCTGTCCGAGGCCGTGTCGATCTTCAAGATCCGCCAGGCCGCCGCGCCGGTTGCCAGCTCGGTGGTGGCCATGCGCAGCGCCGCCAAGCCGGCGCCGAAGCCGGCACGCCAGGTGGCACCGCGCAAGCCCGCCTCCGCCACCGCGGTGGCCAGCGAAGCGGACTGGCAGGAGTTCTGATATCCGCCCGGGTGCCGGTCCTGCCGGCACCCGCCTGTGATGCCCCACCGCGAGGCACGGATGCCGATCGCGTCTTGAGCTGCCGGAACCCTCACCGCCATGAAATCCTTGTCCCGCTTGTCGATCGGCCTGCGCCTGTCCCTCCTGGTCACCCTCGCGGTGACCGTCGTGCTGGTGGTGCTGACCTGGCGCGTTTACGCGCAGTCAGCCAGCGCCTACGAAACCAAGAGCCGCCAGGGCCTGGCTACCGCCACCCACGTGATGCAGGACACCATCGCCCTGTACGACCGTGCGCTGACCGAAGACACGCAACGCCTGAGCGGCAGTTTCGTCGCCTTGCTGCCGCCCGGTGAGGTCGGCCAGTCCAAGGGCAAGCCGCTGCAGCGCGGCGATTTCAAGGTGCAGAACCTGACCTTCGGCCACAAGGCCCTGCCGGCCGACGACACCCTGGTCGACCGATTCAGCGCCGGCACCGCCGCGGTGGCCACGGTGTTCTCGCGCAGCGGCGAGGACTTCGTGCGCATCTCCACCTCGCTCACCAACGACAAGGGCGAGCGCGTGATCGGCACCGCGCTGGACCACAAGCACCCGGCGTATGCGCTGATGCTCGCCGGCAAGCCGTATGTCGGCCGCGCCAAGCTGTTCGGCCGCGACTACATGACCCACTACCAGCCGCTGCGCGACCCCGCGGGCAATGTCGTCGGCATCGCCTTCGTCGGCGTCAACTACAGCGACGGCCTGGCCGCGCTGAAGGAGCGCATGCGCCAGCTGCAGATTGGCTCGGATGGCTACTTCTTCGTCGTCGACGGTGCCCCAGGCCCGGCCCAGGGCAAGCTGGTGGTACACCCGGCCAACGAGGGTAGCGATGCCGTCAGCCTGATCGCCGAAGGCGACCGCGCGGCGTTTACGCGCCTGCTCGCCGGCCAGGCTGGCGATAACCAGGTCGCGGTGCTCGCGGTAGCGCCGCGCGCAGACGCCGAAGCAACCCCGGCGACGGTGAGCGTGGAATACTTCGCGCCGTGGAAATGGACCCTGGTCGGGGTCGAGCCGCGCACCGCGCTGGCAGCCACGCTGCACCGCATGATGGCGGTGATGACCGGGCTCTCGGCGCTGGCCATCGTGCTGATCGCCGGGCTGGTGTTCGTGGCCACGCGGCGCATGGTCAGCCGCCCGCTGGCGCGTGCCGGCCGGATTGCCGAGGATATCGCCGGCGGCAAGCTCGATGGCCACATCGAAGTGGGTGCGCGGGATGAAGTGGGCGCCTTGATGGCGTCGATGCAACGCATGCAGGGCGACCTGCGCCAGCGGATCGAACACGACGCCAGGATCGCCGCGGAGAACCTGCGGGTGCGCATCGCCCTGGACAGCGCGTCCACCGGCACCCTGATCACCGACCCGCAGTTGAACGTGATCTATGCCAGCCCGGCGCTGCGGGCCATGCTCAATGGCTACGCCGATGAGATCACCCGTGCCCTGCCCGGCATCGATGCCAGCCGTCCGCTGGTGGGCCAGCACCTGTCGGTGCTGGAACAGGATGGGCAACTGACGCCGGCATGGCTGGCGCAATTGCAAAGCCAGGGCACGCTGCGCCGCCAGGTGCATTTCGGCGAGGTCTGCTTCGACCAGAACCTGTCGCTGGTGCGCGACGAACAACGCAATGTGCTCGGCACGGTGTGCGAGTGGCGCGACCGTACCACCGAGGCGCGGGTCGAAGCCGAAGTCGCCCGCGTGGTCCAGGCCGCCGTCGAAGGCGACCTGTCGTTGCGGGTGCAGACCGAAGGCCGTAGCGGCTTCTACCTGTTGCTGGCGCGCCAGCTCAACGGCTTGCTCGATGCCAACAGCGGTAGCCTGCAGCAGATCTCCGGCGTGCTCACCGCGCTGGCCCAGGGTGACCTCAGCGTGCGCATGCACGGCGATTTCCAGGGCGTGTTCGCGCAGATGCGCGACGACGCCAACGCTACGGTGGCGCAGCTGACCACGATCGTCTCGCGCATCCAGGGCGCGAGCGCCAGCATCGACCTGGCCGCGGGCGAGATTGCCGCCGGCAACCAGGACTTGTCGCGCCGCACCGAGCAGCAAGCCGCCAACCTGGAAGAAACCGCCGCCTCGATGGAGGAACTGACCTCCACCGTCAAGCAGAACGCAGAGCACGCGCGCCAGGCCAACCAGCTGGCGATCGGCGCGGCCACAGTGGCCTCGCAAGGCGGCGAAGTCGTCAGCCAGGTCGTGACCACCATGGACGATATCCAGAAGTCGTCGAAGAAGATCGCCGAGATCATCTCGGTCATCGACGGCATCGCCTTCCAGACCAATATCCTGGCGCTCAACGCCGCGGTGGAAGCGGCGCGTGCCGGCGAACAGGGCCGCGGCTTTGCCGTGGTGGCTTCGGAAGTACGCATGCTGGCCCAGCGTTCGGCCAATGCCGCCAAGGAAATCAAGGGCCTGATCGATGATTCGGTCGGCAAGGTGGGCGATGGTTCTGCGCTGGTGCACAAGGCCGGCGCGACCATGGGCGAGATCGTCGCCTCGGTCCAGCGCGTGACCGACATCATGGCCGAGATCACCGCCGCTTCGCAGGAGCAGTCGGCCGGTATCGAGCAGGTCAACCAGACCATCACCCAGATGGACGAGGCCACCCAGCAGAACGCCGCGCTGGTCGAAGAAGCAACGGCGGCCGCGCGCGCGATGGAGGAGCAGGCGGGCGATCTGGCCGAGGCCGTGGCGACCTTCAAGACCGGCAAGCCACAGGGCGCCACGCCAAGGGTCACATTGCGCGCCGTCGCCTCCTGAGGCCGCCAGGCTCACCGGGAGGGTATCCGCGCCGAATGGCGCGTCGGCGCGACGCCGGCACTTGGCCTATGCTCGGCGCAGCCGGCAGCCTGCCGGCCTGACCGGAGGATGGCCGCATGTCGCGCATGATCGTCTCCACTGCTCCTGCCGGCTTGTTCGGCAGCCTGGCAGAACTGCTTGGCCGGCTGCTGCTGGCGACGCTGTACCTGGTGTCGGGCCTGGGCAAGATCACCGGCTACGCCGCCACCGCCGCCTACATGCAATCGATGGGCGTACCGGCGTTGGCGCTGCCATTGGTGATCGCACTCGAATTGCTCGGGGCCTTCGCCATCGCCGTGGGTTGGAAGACTCGCGCGGTGGCCCTGGTGATGGCGGTTTTCACCTTGTTCGCCGCCCTGATCTTCCACCATGAGCTGAGCGACCCGACCCAACAGGTGATGTTCTTCAAGAACCTGGCCATCGTCGGTGGCTTCCTGGTCCTGGTCGCCCACGGTCCCGGGCGCCTGAGCTTCGACGCCCGCATGCGGCTGCGGCGGCGGCGGATCTAGGGCACGTCGCGCCCTTCGGGCGCCTGCCTGCGCGCTGCGCAAGCAGGCCGCCCTGGCTTGCCCGTTCAGTTCGGCGCTGCACCGGATTGCTCAATTCCTGCGAGCAAAGGCCGCTATTTGCATTGGACCGTATGCAAGTTAGACAGCTGGAGCACGCCGATGAAATCGCAAACCGCCTTCGCCCGCGCCATGGCGAACATGCCGCTGAAACGCAAATTCCTGACCCAGACGCTGCTGGTCGCCATCGGCATCATCGCGCTGGCGGTGGTCTCGGCGCGCATGCAGTACCTGGACCTGGTGCACACGCGCGAAACCGCGATCAAGGCGCAGACACAGATGGCGGTGGCGGTGATCGAGTCCTACGCAGAACGCGCCAGCAAGGGCGAGCTGCCGCTGGCCGAGGCCCAGCGCCAGGCCCTGGCGATCCTGGCGACGCTGCGCGCGAACAAGGGCGTGGACTACTTCTACGTCACCGACCAGGCGCCGACGATGCTGATGCACCCGACCCGCCCCGACCTGGTCGGCAAGCCGCTCAACGATGTGCTGAGCCCGGACGGGCAGCGCATCTTCCCCGAATTCGTGCGCGTGGCCCAGGCCGGCGGCGGTTATGTGCAGTACCAGTGGGCCAAGCCGGGCCAGGACAAGCCGGTCGCCAAGACTTCCTTCAACACCTTGTACAAGCCCTGGGGCTGGGTGATCGGTACCGGCGTCTACCTCGACGACACCCAATCGCAGGCGCTGGTGTTCACCGCCATCATGACCGCCGTCGGTGGCGTACTGGTGCTGATAAATCTGGGCCTGGGCTGGTTGATCGGCAGC
>DATLJF010000071.1:0-2901 GCA_035539015.1 Stenotrophomonas sp.
CCGAGCCCAGCGCAACCGAGTCGGCACCCGTTGCACCGGCATTGGCGCCGATGGCGACGCCGTTGACTGCGCTTTCGCGGACGAACGTGTTGTAGCCCACGGCCACGCCGTTCTCGCCGATAACGTTGGTTTGGCGGCCTACGCCGGTGCTGTTGATGCCCGAGGCACTGCCATCCACGCCGAAGACTTCCGCGCCGGTCGCGGTAGCGCTGGCACGTGCACCGACGGCCAGTGAGTTGGCGCCGCTGGCCAGCGTGCGCGTACCAATCGCGACGGCATCGGTGCCGCTGGCATTCGCACTGCCATCGACCAGGCAGCTGTCGAGGATGCTGCCACCCAGCACGATGCAATTCTGATTACCGCCTACTTCCACCGATTGCGCCGCCGCTGGCAGCGCTGCCGCAAGCAGCAGGCAACCGCCAAGCGCCATGCCGGCGTGTGCGACCAGGCGTACCCGCCGATCGAGCGTGACTCCGGGGCTGTCGCTGCGGGCCAATTCCGAGGCCACGGTCCACATACCCAACGATTTGTTCCAGACCTTGCGATAAATCCTATTCATCGACATCCGCTCCTCGAATGGACTGGGTTTCGGTTTTTGCAAAACAAACAGCGAAACAGCCCCATCGCATGGCTATCCAGCCGCGCGATCCCCCTGAGGTTTTGGCTTACCCAGGCCTCGCGACGCGAGCAGCGAAACGGCTCACGCCGGTCGCTTAGTCGCGATGCATCGCGACGAACTGAGGAATAGGTCAAGTGTTAACAGCGACGAAATCGAGCGTCAAGTTTTTGACATTGCTGATTGTGTTTTGCATCGCGCGTCACGGAATGACGGCCTTTTCGTTAAGGCCACATGAAGTAGCAGGAAAAACAACGTGATACGCGTGTCGGCGCCTTGACGTGATGATCACCTTCACGCGCAGCACAAAACAAAACCGCCGGCGCAAGGGCCGGCGGCTTCATGGATGCAACGATGAACGGTATGGATTTTTCTTTGTTCAACCACACCATTCGCGCGCGTTGCGGAAAATCCGCAGCCATGGCGAGTCGTCCTGCCACTGCGGTGGGTGCCAACTGAGGTTGATCGCGCGCGGCGTGCGCTCGGGATGCGGCATCAGGATCGTGGCGCGGCCATCTTCGCTGGTCAGGCCGGTGACGCCGTCAGGCGAACCGTTCGGATTGAGCGGGTATTGCGTCGCCACGCGGCCATTGCCGTCGATGTAGCGCAACGATACGCGCGCGGCGGCCTGGTCGACGGCGCTGGCGAATTCGGCACGACCTTCGCCATGCGCGACCGCCACCGGAATGCGTGAGCCGGCCATGCCACGCAGCAACACCGAAGGCGACTCCACCACTTCCAGTAGCGCAGTGCGCGCTTCGAACTGCTCGCTGCGATTGCGCAGGAAACGCGGCCAGTGCTCAGCGCCGGGAATGATGTCCTTGAGCTGGCTCAGCATCTGGCAACCATTGCACACGCCGAGCGAGAAGCTGTCCTGGCGGGCGAAGAACTCGGCAAAGGCATCGCGCAGTGCCGAACGTTCGAGGATCGAAGTCGCCCAGCCACGGCCGGCGCCGAGCACATCGCCGTAGCTGAAGCCACCACAGGCAGCCAGGCCGACGAAATCGCGCAATTGCACGCGGCCGCCAATAAGGTCGCTCATGTGCACGTCGTAGGCATCGAAGCCGGCGCGGTCGAAAGCATTGGCCATTTCGATCTGGCCGTTGACGCCTTGCTCGCGCAGGATCGCGACCTTGGGCCGCACGCCGCTGGCGATGTACGGCGCGGCAATGTCTTCGGCAGGATCGAAGCCCAGCTTCGGCTTCAAGCCCGGCGCATTGAAATCGCGCGCAATCTCGCGCTCCTCGTCGGCACTGTCCGGGTTGTCGCGCAGCTTCTGCATGGCATGGGTCACCGACCACCAGGCATCGAACAACGCTTCCCAGCTCCACTGCACCAGGGTCTTGCCGTGCAGCGAAACGCGCACCTTTGGCGTCGATGTCGGCCGGGCGATGCGTTGCGCGCACTCGGTCAGGGCATGGCGCTCGACCAGGTCTGCGAACGCGGCACGGTCTTCGCCGGCCACCTGCACGATCGCGCCCAGCTCTTCATTGAACAGGCTGCGGAACGGATCGTCGCCCCAGGCATCGAGGTTGATCTCCAGCCCCTGGCGCGCAGCAAAGGCCATTTCGCACAGCGCAGCGAATGCGCCGCCGTCGCTGCGGTCGTGGTAGGCCAGCAGCAGGCCGGCGTCACGGGCCGCGACGATCAGTTCGAAAAACGCGCGCAAGCGCTGCGGGTCGTCCAGGTCGGGCACGTCGCCGCCGAAGGCCGGCAGCGCCTCGTCGCCTGCATGGACTTGCGCCAGCACCGAACCACCCAGGCGTTGCTTGCCGCCCCCCAGGCCGATCAGCCACAGCTCGCTGTCTTCTTCATCGGCCAGCAATGGCGTCAGCTGCGCGCGCACATCGGCCACCGGCGCGAAGGCCGAAATGATCAACGACACCGGCGACACCGACTTCTGCGCGGCGCCGTCGGCATGCCACTGGGCCTGCATCGACAGCGAATCCTTGCCGACGGGAATGCTCAACTCCAGCGCAGGGCACAGTTCCATGCCTACCGCGCGGACCGCGTCATACAGCAGCGCGTCTTCGCCGGGGTGGTTTGCCGCCGCCATCCAGTTCGCCGACAGCTTGATGGTATCCAGCGAGGACACCGGCGCAGCGCACAGGTTGGTGATCGCCTCGCCCACCGCCATGCGCGCGGCGGCGGCCGAGTCGAGCAAGGCCAGTGGCGTGCGCTCGCCTACCGACATGGCTTCGCCTGCATAGCCGTCGAAACCGGCCAGGGTAATCGCACAATCGGCCAGCGGCAGCTGCCACGGGCCGATCATCTGTTCGCGCGCG
>DATLJF010000072.1:0-10399 GCA_035539015.1 Stenotrophomonas sp.
CGTCGATCAGCTTGAACTGCAGGTCATTACCCGGCGAATCGCCGCGCAGGTTGAAACCCAGCTGGTAGTTGTCCGGGTACTGGATCGGTAGGTCGCGGCGGATGCCGACGTAGCCCGATACGCCGTTGAAGTTGTAGTCCAGGCACAGCGCCTTGCCGCCGTTGGGCCCGGCCACCGGCCGCAGCGAGCCACTGACCTGGTTGGACACCACCAGCTTCCATGGGCCGACATCGTCGAAGGTGTCCAGGACCTTGGTGTCCTGCGCAACCGCGTGCGTGGACAGGCCGGCGCACAGCGACAGCAGGGCTCGGAGGGCGAAGGTGGGCTTCATCGGTGGCATCGTGACCTTGTTTCGTTGGATCGGGTGTTGCTCAGCCTTTAACACTACCCAGCAACAACCCCTGGATGTAGTAACGCTGCAGCGCCAGGAACAGCAGCAGCACCGGGATTACCGTCACTACCGCGCCGGCCATCATCAGTTCCAGGTCCTGGATGTGCTCGCGCGACAGCGAAGCCAGCGCCACCGGCAAGGTGTAGTGCTCCTGGTCGGTCAGCACGATCAGCGGCCACATGAAGTCGTTCCAGGCGCCCATGAAGGTGAAGATGGTCAGCGTCACCAGGACTGGCTTGAGCATCGGCAGCACGATCTGGAAAAAGATCCGCATTTCCCCGGCACCGTCGATACGGGCCGCTTCCAGCAGTTCGTCGGGAATGCTGCGTGCGTACTGCCGCACCAGGAAGATGCCAAACACCGACGCCAGCGCCGGCAGGATCACCCCGCCGAAACTGTTGACCAGGTGCAACTGCTTCATCAACAGGAACAACGGCAGCATCGCCACCTGCGCCGGGATCACCAGCGCCGCCAGCAACACCTGGAAGATCCGTTCGCGGCCAACGAAGCGCAGCTTGGCGAACGCATAGCCGGCGAGCGTGTTGACCAGCAGCGAGCCCAGGGTGACCGCCAAAGACACCAGCAACGAGTTGGCGAAGTGGCTGGCCATGCCGGTGCGCGCGAACAGTTCGTGGTAGTTGGCCGTGGTCCACGCCGAAGGCAGCAACGGCGGTGGGTACTGGCTGGCCTGGCCAGTCGGCATGAACGACACCGAGGCCATCCACAACAACGGACCCAGGCTGACCAGGGCGAACAGCACCAGGCCTGCATTTACTGCCCAGGCATTCCAGCGCGTCTGGCCGATCTCGCGGCTCATACCAGGTCCTTCCTGCGGCCGAAGCGCAGCATCACGGTGGTCACGCCGAGGATGATCAGGAACAGCAGGAACGCCACCGCCGAGGCCCGGCCGAGGTTCCACCACTTGAAGCCTTCCTCGAACATGAAATACAGCACGCTGACGGTGCTCTGCAGCGGATCGCCGCGGGTCATCACGTAGGGCTCGGCAAACAGCTGGAAATAACCCGAGACCGTGATCACCCCCACCACCATCAGGACCGGGCCGAGCATCGGCAAGGTGATGTGCAGGAACTGCTGCCACTTGGAGGCACCGTCGATGCGCGCGGCCTCATACAGATCCTGCGGGATGCCCTGCAGGCCGGCGAGGAAGATCACCATGTTGTAGCCGAAGTTCTTCCACACCGCGAACAGCATGATCGTCGGCATCGCCCACCGCGGGTCGCCGAGAAAGTCGACCGGCGAGATGCCGAGCTGGCCCAGGCCCCAGTTGACCAGGCCGTACTTGACGTGGAACAGGTAGCGCCAGATCACCGCCACCGCCACCAGCGTGGTCACCACCGGGGCAAACAGCGCGGTGCGGAAAAAGCCCACGAAGCGCGCGGCGCGTGCGTGCAGCAGCATCGCCGCGCCCAGCGAGACCGCAATCGACATCGGCACGCCGAGCAGCACGAAATACGTGGTATTCCACAGCGACTTCCAGAACAGCGGCGTGCGCATCAGCTCCCAGTAGTTGCCCAGGCCGACAAAGCGCAGGTGGCTGCTGTCGGCCAAGGCATACAGGTCGAAGTCGGTCACGCTGAGCACCAGCGCCGCCAGCACCGGCACGCCGAAGAACAGGCCCAGCACCAGCAGGGCCGGTGCGGTGAACACCCACCCGGCGAGCGATGGCCGCCTCATGGCTTGGCCTCCGCCGGCGCGGCCTGGCTGCCGTGGTTCTGCTCCCAGATCCAGCGGCGCTTGGCCAGAATCTCATCCACGCGCTTGTCCAGCTCCTGCACCGCCGCCTCCTGGCTCTCGCCGCCGCGCACCACGCGCTCGGTAACCAGGCGCATTTCCTGGACGATGCGCTCCCACTCCAGCACCTTCGGCGTCGGCCGCACGCGCTCGAGCTGGTCGCCGAAGGCCTTGGCCAGCGGATCGTTGGCCAGTGAAGGGAAACGCCAGGTACTACGACGCGGCGGCAGGTCGCCGATGACGGCGTGGAAGCGTGCCTGCACCTGCGGGCGCGACAGGTATTCGATCAGCTTCCAGGCCGCCTGCTTGTGCTGCGAGCGACGCAGGATCACCAGGCTCGAACCGCCGGCGATGCCTGCGCCCGGCCCGGTCGGCCCGGGCAGCGCCATCGTGCCCCACTTGCCTTCCATCCCTGGCGGCTGGCGCAGGCGGAACTCACGCACGTTCCAGGGACCGGACAGATAGAACGCGTAGTAGCCGTTGAAGAATTCGTACCAGACGTTGGAGATCTGCGTTTCCGACAGTTTCGGCGCCCAGCCCTGCTCGAACATGTTGGCGTAGAACGCCAGCGCCTTGCGGAAGCCGGGGCTGCGGAAATTGCCGTAGTTGTCGTGGTCGCGCAGCAGCGGGTCGTCCTGCTGCAAGGCGAAGGACAGTTGCTGCTCGAATTCATTGAGCGGCAGCAGGATCGCGTAGCGATCCGGACCGACATGGCGCTTGACCGCGGCCATGGCCTGCTCGAACTCGGCCCAGGTCTGCGGCGCCTGCTTGACCCCGGCGTCGGCCAGCAGGTCCTTGCGATAGAACAGCAGGCGGGTATCGACATACCACGGCACGCCGTAGAGCTTGCCATCGACGATATTGGTATCCCACACACCGGTGAAGTAGTCGGCCGGGTCCACGACCTTGGAACCGGCGACGAACGGTTGCAGCGGTTCCAGTGCGTCGAGCGTGGCGAACTCGGGCAACCAGGTATTGCCGAGCTGGCACACATCCGGCAGGCCGTCGGCGGCGAAAGCGGTCAGCAGCTTCTCGTGCGCGGCGGTCATCGGGATGTTCTGCACATCGACGTGGATGCCAGGATTTTCCTTCTCGAAATCGGCCACCAGGTCGGCGACCACTTCGGCTTCGCGGCCCATGGCCCAGAAGCGCACGGTCTCGCCCTGCGGCGCGCGGCTGCAACCGCCCAGGCCCACGGCCAGGACCAGCAGCAGCGTGGCGGCGACCTTCGACCTCATCCCGTTCTTCATTCGGGCTTGGTGGGCGGACGCTGCGCCGGGTTCTGCTGCGCCTCGGCGGCCGCAGCGCGCGATTCGGCAATGCCAATGGCCCGCGCCGCGGCGGCTTGCTCGTCCTTGGCCGGTTGCGGCGGCGCTTCGCCTTCCGGCGTCAGCCAGCCGCCGGTGAAGCCGGCGCGCTCCAGGCCCTTGCGGATGTACGGATTCTTCTTCATCACCGTCCACACGAACTCATTGCGGTAGTTCGCGATCATGGTGAGGATCGGGCCCTGGTCGATGGCGATGTAGTCGCTGGCCACCCAACCGCGATCGGGCACCAGTCGCCCGGTCTTCAACGGGATCTCGTAGTTGAAGCTGGGGTTGAACGAATCCAGGAAGCCGTAGCTGGAATAGAGGTAATCACCGAAACGCTTGTGCATCTCCTCGGTGGCGGGAATCACCAGTTCAGGCGCAAACACGATCGAGGAGATGGCCGCGGTCGGGGCGATGGTGCCGTCGTCGAAATTCTCGCGCAGGCCGGCGCCACGCGAAGAGTAGTGGCGGAACTGGCGTTGCTCGCCGCGGAATTCCTGGCTGGTGTTCTGTGGGCCGTCGCTGGCGGTCAGGCCCCAGACGTTCTCGCCGTATTCCTTCCACTTCATCGGGTTGTCGATGGCGTAGTCGCGCTGGGCCAGGGTGGCACGGCGACTGTTGAGGAAGTAGTCGATCCCGCGCTCGCGCATGTACTGGTCCTGGATGTCGCGGAAGTCGATCCAGACATGGCTGTACTGATGGCCAAACAGGGGGCCGAAGGACAGGTATTCCTGGCCCTGGTAGACACCCCAATCGTTGTTGTACGTGCGCGTCCACACGGTCCAGGCATCGCTGTCCAGCGGGTGCGTGGGCGAGCCCAGCGCCAGCACGTACAGCATCATCGCTTCGTTGTAGCCCATCCAGTCGTGGTTGATGAAGCCACTTTCGGGAAACCAACCCATCGACACCAGCGGCTTGCGCTGCTGCAGCCAGGTCCAGTCCACGCGCTTGTACAAGGTATCGGCGATCTGCCGGATTTCCTTCTCGCGCGGGTCATCGCCGTCGTAGTAGGACTGCGCGAACAACACGCCCATCATCAACAGCGCGGTATCCACGCTCGACAGCTCGACCCAGCTGTCGTAGCGCTGGCCGCGCTGCATGTCCAGGAAGTGGTAGTAGAAGCCCTTGTAGCCGGTCTTGCCGGTGCGCTGCGGGCCTACCGGCGCGTCGCGGAAGAAGCGCAGCGTGGTCAAGGTACGGTCCACCGCCTGGGTACGGCTGACCCAGCCGTTCTCGATCCCGATCGGATAGGCGGTAAGTGCGAAGCCAACCGAGGCGATGCTGGCGAAGGGCCGCGACGGGAACCGGTCCGGGGTCAGGCCATTGGTCTCGTTGGTGGTGTCCCAGAAGAACTGGAACGTGCGTCGCTCGATATCGCCAAACAGCGGCGGCAACTCGGGTTTGACCGGTTTGGGCGGCGCCGGCGGCAGGGTCGGCTCGATCAGGTTCACCTTCGGCGCGGGTTTGGGTTCGGTAGGCGGGCTTTGTGGCTGGCAGGCAGCCAACAGCAACAGGGTCAAGACCAGACCCAGCCCTCCCACCCTGGGGGGGTGGAATGCGTTATGCGCGTCACGGCATTTCATGAAATCGCTTACAACCCTCACCAAGCACTCCCTTTGAGACTAACCCGCGATCCGCTGGCGGAAGGCGGTGGAAACGGCAGCGCAGTAGCGCTGCCGCAGCCAAGCAAACCTAAGACTGAAGCTCGCCACCGCCGGCCACCGTCGAATCGCGCACGATGAGCACCGGCCGCAAGGTCACGTTGCCAGGCGCCTCCGCGCCGGCCGGATCGATCAGTGCCAACAACCGACCCATCGCCTGGGCACCGAGTTCGGCGATGCTGACCCGCATCGTGGTCAATCCAGGATGCACGAAGCGCGCCAAGGGGATGTCGTCGAAGCCGGCCAGCGCCACCTGCGCCGGCACCTGCACGCCGGCCTGGGTCAGCGCGAACAGGCAGCCAAGCGCCATCATGTCGTTGGCGGCGAACACCGCATCGGGCAGTTGCCCACGCATCAATTCCTGGCCCGCGCGATAACCGGATGCCTCGTCGAAATCGCCGTACAGCACGCGGCCCTCGGCGCCGTGGGCGGCCATCGCGTCCTGGAAGCCGCGCAGGCGTTCGCGCGCGTCGAAGTTCAACTCCGGGCCGGCGATGAAGACGATGCGGCGGTGCCCGCAACCGAGCAGGTGCTCGGTCATGGCGATGGCACCGGCGTGGTCGTCGATGCTCAACACCGGGTATTGGTCCTGGTCGGGCAGGTGCGTGTTGACCAGCACGGTCGGCAAGGACTGCGGCAGGTTCTCGGTCAGGAAGCCGGGGTGCTCGGCGTACGGCGAGAGCACCAACAGGCCATCGACGCGGCCACGCATGGCGCGCAGGGCGCGACCCTGCTCTTCCTGGTCGCCGTGGTAGCTGGATACCAGCAAGTGCTGGCGGCGCGCACGCGCCACTCCGTCGATGCCACGGATCAGCTCGGAAAAGAATTCGCCGTACAGGTCCGGCAGGACCACGCCGATGGTCTGGGTATGACGGCTGCTCAGGCTGCGCGCGGCCGCGTGCGGGCTGTACCGCAGGCGGTCGGCCACTTCCAGCACGACCTTGCGCACCGGTTCGGCGACGTTGTCGTGTCCGTTGAGCGCCCGCGAAACGGTGGCCACGGAGACTTTGGCTTCTCTCGCCACGTCCTTGATGGTGATTGAATTCTTTGCCAACGTACCGCCCTCCACGGTAGAGACTCCGAACACGCTGGGCCTGACTGTAATCGTTTCCAGGCCTGACGTCATCCCGCAGCGCAGCGAGCACGGGCCGCACCGCAGTCGATTGCGATGCCGATGTTCGAAACGCCGGGTGACGGCCTGCATTCTAACCAGGCTTGTCCGTCGGACAGCGGCCGGCGCTGACGTCGGACAGCGCCAGGACAGCAGGCCGACAACCACACCTCAGCCAGGCGGGGGCTCGGCCTGGATCGACAGCGCGTGGATGTCGTCCTGCATCATCCTCCCCAGTGCGGCGTAGACCGCCCGATGCCGGGCCAGCGGCGCCATGCCGGCGAAGGCCGGCGCGACGATGCGCACCGCGTAGTGGCCTCGGCCGTCACGGGCACCGGCATGGCCGGCATGCTTATGGCTTTCGTCCAGCACTTCCAGCAGCGACGGCGCAAAGGCCGTGCGCAGGGCCGCTTCGATCCGCGCAACGCGCTCGTTCATGGCAACACCCGCTTGAAAGGACGGACTTCGACCCGGTCGTAGACCCCCGCTTCTATATAAGGGTCTGCCTCGGCCCAGGCGCGGGCCGCCGCGAGGTCGGCGAACTCGGCCACCACCAGGCTGCCGCTGAAGCCGGCCTCGCCGGGGTCCTCGGCATCTATCGCCGGGCACGGCCCGGCCAGCAGCAGCCGGCCGGCATCGGCGAGGGCGCGCAAACGCGCCAGATGGGCCGTTCGTGCCGTGCCCCGCCCGGCAGCCGCGCCGGCACCGTCATAGCCCTCGATCACATACCACATCGCCTGTCGCACACCTTGTAGCGGAAGCCGGCGTTCATTCTAGCGCCGGCAACGCTGGACACCGCCCCGGCACAGCCAGTACCCTAGCTGTCAATGCACGCGGCTGGATGCGGCGGCTCGTTGGCTCACCGGCCCTTGCGGCCCCTCGCCGACCACCGCTTCGCCGGTTCCCAACCGCCCGCGTAGACCACCTCCTCGCTGTTTCGCTGCTGCAGCCGCTTGCAGGGGCCTTTGTTTGACATGGGATCGTGCCGACCCGGCACGCCGTAGAAGCCACATCCGCAGGACGAGGGTTTCCCTCGCACGTGTGTGTCGTGGGCGCAGGTTCGAAGCAACACCCGACGGGGTTCCCGTCGCTACACCAGATCGCTGATGACCGCCGAACTCGCGCAAGACGCGAATCCGCCAACCCAGACGCAGTTGCCGCAGCAGCAGGAAATGCCGCTGGCGGTGGTCCATGGGCAACCGTTGCTGCAGATTCCGCAGGACCTGTACATCCCGCCGGACGCGCTGGAAGTCATCCTGGATGCGTTCGAGGGCCCGCTGGACCTGCTGCTGTACCTGATCCGCCGGCAGAACCTGGACATCCTGGATATCCCCGTCGCCGAGATCACCCGGCAGTACGTGGACTACATCAACGTGATGCAGGAACTGCGTTTCGAGCTGGCCGCCGAGTACCTGGTGATGGCCGCGATCCTGGCCGAGATCAAGTCGCGCATGTTGTTGCCGCGCCCGCCCAGCGCCGAGGGCGAGGAAGAAGACCCGCGTGCCGAGCTGGTGCGCAGGCTGCAGGAGTACGAACGTTTCAAGCAGGCGGCCGAGGACCTGGACACCCTGCCCCGCCAGGACCGCGACACCACCCCGGTGCACGTACACGTGCCCGAGCGCGCCGCGGTCAAGCTGCCGCCGCCGGTGGACTTGAAGGAAATGCTGCTGGCGCTGTACGACGTGCTCAAGCGCGCCGAGTTGTTCAGTGGCCATGCGATCAAGCGCGAGGCGCTGAGCGTGCGCCAACGCATGGGCGACGTGCTCGGGCGGCTGGAGGACGGCAAGTTCTACCGTTTCGAAAGCCTGTTCACCGCCGAGGAAGGCAAGCTCGGCGTCCTGGTCACCTTCCTGGCGTTGCTGGAACTGGCCAAGGAACAATTGCTGGATATCGTCCAGGAAGCGCCGCTGGCGCCGATCTACGTCAAGTCGCTGGCCTCGGGCAATACCAATGCGCCGTTGGCCTTCTCCAGCGAATTCGACGACAGCGACACCGACGACGCCACCGCGTAGTCGCAGATTGAGCCAAGACTTCGAGCCGAAGACCACACGATCGTGCAAATTGACCAACCGCTGATCAACCGAATAGTCGAAGGCGCGCTGCTGGGCAGCCCGCAACCGCTGACCCTGGCGCAGTTGCAGGGCCTGTTCCCGGAAGACGAGCCGGCGCCGCCGGGCAGCATCGAGCGCGCCCTGGAACAACTGCGCGAGGATTGCGCCGAGCGCGGCGTGGAACTGGTCGAGGTCGCTTCGGGCTTCCGCTACCAGGTCAAGGCCGACGTGCACGGCTGGGTCGCGCGGCTGTGGACCGAGCGCAAGACCAAGTACACCCGTGCCACCCTAGAAACCCTGGCGCTGATCGCCTACCGCCAGCCGATCACCCGTGGCGAGATCGAACAGGTGCGTGGCGTGGCCGTCAGCAGCAATATCATCCAGGCCCTGGAAGAGCGCGAGTGGATCCGCGTCATCGGCCATCGCGACGTGCCCGGCAAGCCGGCGCTGTTTGGCACCACCAAGACCTTCCTGGACTATTTCGGGCTCAAGCGCCTGGACGAACTGCCGCCGCTGTCCGAACTCAAGGACATCGGCGAACTGGAACCGCAGTTGCCGCTGGACCGCGAAGGCCAGCCGGCCGCGCCGCTGACCGCCGGTGCGGCGCTGGACGATGCGTCCGCGGCCAGCGCCGACGCTGCCCACGACGCCGCCAACGACGATGGCGCCAGCGAAGGCTACAACGAAGCCGATCTGGATCCCGCGCCCGAGGTCGAGGACGCGGCGGATCACACCGAACACCCGGAACAGGCCGAACCCACGGCACTCGAACCGGACCGCGACGCCGAGCAGGACGCTGGCGCCGACGACACCCCCGACATCGACGCGGCCGGCGAACCCGACCACGAGCCGGCGCAAGCCGAAGATGCCCTTCCCTCCGACGCGACGGACGCCGAAACGCCCGCCGCCGAAGATATCGAAAACGAAACTGAGGCCGACGCCGAGCGCGCCGACCGGAGCGAATTGAAATGAGTGACACCCCCCGCAAGCTCTCGCTGAACAAGCTGTCGCTGAAGCGCGCCGAATCCGGCGAGCCCGCCAAGCTCGAAGAACGCCTGCACAAGGTCCTGGCCCAGGCCGGGCTGGGCTCGCGACGCGCGCTGGAACAGCGCATCGCCGACGGCCTGGTCAAGGTCAATGGCGAGGTCGCGCAGACCGGCATGTCGGTCAAGAGCGGCGACAAGATCGAGCTGGACGGCCGCAGCTTCGTCGCCAGCGCGCTGAGCGAGCCCTCGCGCGTGCTGGTCTACAACAAGCCCGAAGGCGAGGTCACCACCCGTGACGACCCCGAAGGCCGCCCGACCATCTTCGAAGCGCTGCCGGCGTTGAAGGGCGCGCGCTGGATCGCCATCGGCCGCCTGGACATCAACACCACCGGCCTGCTGCTGCTCACCACCGACGGCGAGCTGGCCAACGCGATGATGCATCCCTCCTACGAGGTCGAGCGCGAATACGTGGTGCGCGTGCGTGCCCCCGAGGGCCAGGAGCAGGTCTCCGACCAGATCGTCGACCGCCTCGCGCGCGGCGTTGCACTGGAAGATGGCCCGGCCAAGTTCGACGAGGTCGAGCGCATTGGCGGCACCGATTCGCACGACTGGTTCCGCGTCGTGGTCAAGGAAGGCCGCAACCGCGAAGTGCGCCGCCTGTGGGAGTCGCAGGGCTGCCAGGTGAGCCGGCTCAAGCGCACCCGCTACGGCAAGGTCGCGCTGCCGCGCGAGCTGTTGCGCGGGCAGTCGGTCGAGCTGCCGCAGCCGCAGGTCGAAGCGATGCGCGCCGAGCTCAAGCTCGAGGAAGGCCAGCCTTCGGCGCTGACGCTGCAGCCGGTGATCGGCCAGCGCCGCGCCGCCAAGTCGACCGTACACGTCGGTGGCGGCCGTAACGCCGGTGCCTACGTCAACGGCCACAACACCGCCGACGAAGGCCGTGAGCTGCGCCGCTTCGACAATGTGCGCGAAGACCGCGGCCGTGGCCGCGGCAAGGGCGGCGGTTTCAAGGGCGGCCTGACGGTCTCCGGCGAAGCGGCGGCCAAGCAGTCGCAGCGTCCGTTCAAGCAGCGCAAGGAGAAGGGCCTCAAGCCGTTGCCGGATGGCAACCCGGCGGCGTTCCGCACCTGGTACGTGCCA
>DATLJF010000073.1:0-8193 GCA_035539015.1 Stenotrophomonas sp.
TCGTGGCGGGTGAGATGGACGCCTCGGCCGCGCGTGTGCTGTCGCGGCCTTGGTCGACCTGGTTGCTGCTGTGCATGCTCGCCACCCTGGCCTTCGAGCCCGATGCGCCGGTACTCACGCGCCAGTTCGCCATGCTGATCGCGCTGGTACCGGTGCTGCGCCTGTTGCCGCCGGGGGCGCGCCGCTGGCTGGATGTCTGGCCGTATGTGGCCACCGGGCTGTACCTGCTGTCCGGATTGGGCTTCGTGTTCCTGGGCAGCGGCTTCGCCTTCCGCCTATACACGCTGTTCGTCAGCTCGGCCGGACTGGCGGCAACCGCGTGGCTGCTGTGGCGTGCAAAGCGGCGCGTTGATGCCACCGGCTCCCTGCGCAGGGCGCTGCGCAGTGCGGCGTGGATTGCGTTGGTGTTGTTGGCCGTGGCCGTCGTGGCCAACGTCATCGGCAATGTCTCGCTGGCCGAGATGCTTACCGGCGCGGTGATCGACAGCGCCTACCTTGGCCTGCTGCTGTATGTCGGCGTGACCGCGGTGGTCACGCTCCTGCACCTGTTGCTCAACCGCCCTGGCCTGCGCCGCTTCCGGCTCACCCGCGAGCATGCGCCGCCGCTGGTGCAACTGCTCACCCGGCTGGCGATCGCGGCCGCGGCCGTGGGTTGGGTGCTGTATTCGATGGAGAGCTTCCGCATCCTGCGGCCGATCTACCGGGTCCTGAAGCAGGTGCTCGGCCACGAGTTCACCATCGGCGATTTCAGCCTGTCGCTCGGCCATGTGCTGGTGTTCGTGCTGGCCATACTGATCGCCAGTTGGGCCTCGCGCGTGACCCGGCTGCTGTTGCAGGACGTGCTCGAATCGCGTGGGATATTCGCCCGCGGTGTCGGCAACAGCATCGCGTCGCTGGCGTCCTATGCGGTCCTGGTGCTCGGCATCGTGGTGGCGCTGTCGGCCGCCGGGCTCAAGGGCACGCAGCTGGCGCTGGTCTTCGGCGCACTCGGGGTGGGTATTGGCTTCGGCCTGCAAAACGTGGTCAACAACTTCGTTTCCGGGCTCATCCTGATTTTCGAGCGCCCGATCCAGCCGGGCGATGCCATCGAAGTGGGCACCACGCAGGGACGCGTGCGCGACATCGGCATGCGGGCCACGCGCATCCGTACCTTAGATGGCGCCGACTTCGTGGTACCCAACGGCACCTTGCTCTCGGAGCGCCTGACCAATTGGACCTTGATGGACCGCAGCCGCCGCCTGGAGGTCAAGCTCGGCGTCGCCTATGGCAGTGATCCGCAGCAGGTGATGGCGCTGCTGACCGAGTGCGCCACGCACACCGCCGGCATCGCCAGTGCGCCAGCGGTCTCGGCGTTGTTCGATGGCTTTGGCGCCAGCTCGCTGGACTTCACCTTGCGCGCCTGGACCCACGACTACGACAACTGGACCGTGATCCGCAGCGACCTGGTGACACGCATCCACGCGGCACTGGCGCAGGCCGGCATCGAGATTCCCTTTCCGCAGCAGGACGTGCGCGTCCGCAGTTGGCCGCAGGGTGGGGCCGAAGGCACCCCGCCTGTGCCTGGCGCGCCGGCGTGAGGGCAGCGCGCCTGGCGCGGTGGTAACCCTGCATTACCGTTGCAAGCGCTAGACTGCGCGCCCCGGATGTCCCGCCGCTGCCTGAGTGACCTTGCCATGATCAACAACGACGTGCTGCGGAGCATCCGCTTCATGCTGGACCTCAGCGACGCCAAGGTGGTGGAGATCACCCATCTGGCCGACCCCGGTTTCCCGCTGGACAAGGCCGATGTGCCGGCGCTGCTGAAGAAGGACGAGGAAGAGGGCGCGGTGGCCTGCAGCGACCGGCTGCTGGCGCACTTCCTGGACGGCTTGATCCTGTATTTCCGCGGCCGCGACGAGAGCCAGCCGCAGCGGCCGGTGGAGTCGCGCATCACCAACAACCTGGTGCTGAAGAAGCTGCGCGTCGCGTTCCAGCTGAAGGACGTGGACATGCACGAGATCATGCAGGCGGCGGGCTTCCCGTTGACCAAGCCGGAGATGACGGCGTTGTTCCGGCAGCCGGGGCACAAGCACTACCGCCCGTGCGGCGACCAGATCCTGCGGAATTTCTTGAAGGGTTTGACGCTGCGGTTTCGTACTGGGGGTTGAGCGGCGGCATAGGAGACCTTTCAGCGACCCGCTCGTCGAGGTTTAGCGCGAGGCGTCCGACCGGTTGTCCGCGAGCGCCAGCGCCCTCCCCAGCGGGTAACCCGCGATGATTGCAAGAAGCGCCAGTAGTCCAAGCGCCGAGAACGCGCGATACACATTGCGCAGGGGATCAGGCTTCATAGAGCTCCTTCCGAGTAGCGGTGCCGTTCTGGCGCCAACGGATGATGGCGCGTCCAGAAACTAGATCGCCCGGCGGCGCAAGGAAATACGAAGATTCCGATGCAAGGTCAACTTGTCTAAGCTTCCTGGCAAGCGAGTTCCTCAATCCCTTTCCCCGCCGTCTCGCAACAACGCCATCGCCTGCGTGCGTGAGCGCACCCCGAGCTTGTTGAATATTCGCGTTAATGCATTACGAACGGTCTTGTCGCTGATGAACAGCGATGCGGCGATCTCGGCATTGCTGTGACCGGCGATCAAACTGTCGACAATTGCGCGCTCTCGCCCGGTGAGCCCGACAAGCGCTTCTGCTGATGCGCCGCCGCCGAGAAACTGCAGGGTTTCTTCCTGGAAGCGCGACCAGGGCGGCTCATGCGCCAGCAGTACGTGGTTACGTGATTCCAGTTCGACGAAGCGCGCGCCGGCGATACCGGCGGCCAACAGGCGGCCTTCCTCCAGCGGCACCACGCCGTCTTCCCGTCCATGCATCACCAGCGTGGGCGTGCTGACCTGGGGGAGGAGTGCGGTGACGTTGATGTGCGCGCGGGCTTCGAGCAGCGCACCGGCCGATTCGGCGCTCGTGGTGGTTCGTGCCAGCTCGTTGAACCATTGCACCTGCGCGTCGGTGGCGTCGGGAATGAAGCGGGCGGTGAACAGCTGACGGAACACCGGGTTCTGGTCTTCCCAACCGCCACGCGCAATATCGACGATGGCGCGGTACATGCGCGCGTTGTCGGGGTTGCCGCGCTCGTAGGCGCCGCGTGCGTAGCCGCCATAGAGCAACAGGTGCGAGACGCGCTGCGGGTGTTTGACGGCGTAGGCAATACAGGCGGCGGCGCCTTGCGAGATGCCCAGCAAGGCGAACGGTGTCTTGATGTCGGCGGCTTCGATGACGGCTTCCAGGTCGGCCAGCCAATGATCCAGCGTCAGGCCGCGCGCGTCGCCGCCGGTCATGCCGCAGCCGCGCTCGTCGTAGCGGATGAAGCGGAAGTTGCCGCCGAGGAAGCGCATCCAGTGGCGCCAGATCGGGCTGTCCAGGTCGTATTCGAGGTGGCTCAGCCAGTTGGCCGCCTTTACCAGCGGCAGACCCGAGCCCATCGATGACCACGCCAGCCGCGTGCCTTGCGCGGTGGTCAGGTAGCGGATCGACTGCTTCATGGCCGAGTGCCCTTGGGCGTTCCTGCCGGCAGTCTAGTCGGGACAAACCTCCCCGGGTAGCAGCGTTTCCGGGTGCAGGACGGGACGTCCTTCCCCTGTCTGGGCGATGCCTGGCGCGCGCATGATGCAGCCATTCCCGCCGCCCACCGTGGGCTCGCCGAGGCTGTCATGAAGCGCACCCTGATCCTGCTCTACGGCATCGCCTGCTACGCGATATTCCTGGCGACCTTCCTGTACGCGGTCGGCTTCGTCGGCAACTTCGGCGTGCCGAAGGCGATGGATTCGCCGCGCAATACTTCCCTGGTTGCGGCGCTGGCGATCAATCTCGGCCTGCTGGCGCTGTTCGCGCTGCAGCACAGCGTGATGGCGCGGCCGGCGTTCAAGCGCGCCTGGACCCGGGTGATCCCTGAATCGGCTGAGCGCAGCACCTATACGCTGCTGTCGAGCCTGGCGCTGATCCTGCTGTTCTGGCAGTGGCGGCCGCTGGGCGGGGTGGTGTGGAACGTGGAACATCCGCTCGGGCGCGGGCTGCTGTACGCGGGCTTCGCCTTTGGCTGGGGCCTGGTGCTGGTGGCCACGTTCCTGATCAACCACTTCGACTTGTTCGGCCTGCGCCAGGTGTGGTTGCAGTTCCGCGGCCGGCCTTATCGGCCGCTGCCGTTCAAGACGCCTGGGCCGTATCGGCTGGTTCGCCATCCGCTGTACGTCGGCTGGTTCTTCGCCTTCTGGGCCACGCCCACCATGACGGTGACGCACTTGCTGTTCGCGTTGATGACCACCGCCTACATCCTGGTGGCGATCCGGCTGGAAGAGCGCGACCTGGTCGCTGCCTTGCCGGACTACGCGCAGTACCGGCGTGAGGTGCCGATGCTGATGCCGCGGCTGGCGCGGGGCGGGTCGGCGCCCGGCGTGGCATCGCGGAGCCGACCTGTGTAGCCTCTGCCTGGACTAGGGGGGCGCATGGATCAACGGACCCGGGTATCCCACGCAACTGCAGGATCGAGCAGCCTGCCTGGGCGGATAGCCATCGCTCTGGTGCTGCTCGCGCTGACCCTCTGGTGCCTGGATTTCCTGCTCGGCGTCTTCGGCAAGTACCGCCACGTCGATCCAGCGACCTACACGATGTTCTGGACCCGGCGCGCCTGGCTGTGGACGCACCTGGCCGGCGGCGCCTTGGCGATTTGTCTTGGCCTGGTCCAATTCCTCACGCAGTGGCCGCGCGCCTTCAATCGCGTGCACCGCTGGACCGGCCGTGGCTACGTGGTGGGCATCCTCATTGCCGCCACCGGCGCGACCGGATTGATCGCAACCTCGCCGGCGCCGTTCGCGATCCGCCTGGCGTTCGCCGCCACGGCCTGGGCCTGGCTGACCACTGCGCTGGTAGGGTTGATCGCGATCCGCCGCGGCCAGGTGCAGGTGCACCGCCGCTGGATGATCCGCGCCTACTTGGTGACACTGGCGCCGATCACCTTCCGCCTGCTCATCCGCACGCCGGGGGTGATGACCCTGGCCGCGCCGCCGGATGTGATCGCGGCCTTGTTGTGGGTGAGCTGGGTGCTGCCACTGGTGGGGTACGAAGTGGGGCGGCGCGCGCTCGCGTTGTTGCGAGGGCGCAACCGCGCAGCCACATCGCTTATGCCCCCAGCACCTGCGAAATAGCACGCTGCAACAATCTCCGGACAGTGTCCGGAGCCAGATCCGGGTCACGCACCGCGCGCATCGCCAGGCCTTCGACCACCACCCGCAGCAGCAGCGTGCGTTCGCGCAACGATGGCTCATCCACCTGCGCGCCGCGCGCGAGGTCGTGCTCGCGCAGCCACTGGCATACGGCCTCAGTGGTCATTTTGTCGTGCTTGCGCAGCACCGCGCCCACCGCAGGATCACGCTGCGCTTCGGCGGTGATTTCCGCGTACAGCCCCACATTGGCGATGGCGGTATCGAGGTTGCCGATGGACTCCCCACGCGCCCACTGCTGATAGCAGGCGAGCAGCCCATCGACCATGTCGAGCGAGGCGGGGGTCTGCCCGATCGAGCGCTGGTCTTCTTCCAGCTGGCGCTGGATCAACGCCAGGATCATTGCGCGCTTGTTGTCGAAGTAGCGATACATCAGGCCCTGGCTGATGCCGGCTTCGCTGGCGATCTCGCTGACGGCGGCGCCATGGAAACCGCGCGCGATGAAGCAGCGCTGCGCCGCATCGAGGATGCGCACGCGCTGTGCGTCGGCACGGGACTGGGCACTGGGGGAACTTGAATCTGGAGGCGTCATCGTCCGGCCGCGGGATGGCATTCAAGCCGGGATGGTAGTGCAAGCGGAAACAGAATGAACAGTCATTCACCTGTCATGCGCGATGCGCAGACTGCGCCGGCTTGCTCCCACCCCCTTGCGAACGGACCCCATGCGTCACACCTTCTCTCGCGTCGTCCTGCGCCCGCAGGTGCTAGCTCTTTCCATTGCCGCACTGCTCCCCAGCCTGGCCATTGCCGCCGAGGTCACGGACGCGGCCCCCGCACCGGCGCCTGCGCCCGAGCCCGCGCCCGCTGCCGCTTCTGATTCAGGCAATGCGGGCAATGCGGCCACCAATATCGTCGCCCTCGACCAGGTCGTGGTCACCGCGCAGAAGCGCGCCACCAACCTGCAGAAGACGCCGATCTCGGTATCGGTGGTCGATGCCGAGATGATGAAGGACCGTAGCGCGATCTCGCTCGGCAGCTTCGCCGATGGCTCGATCCCGTCGTTGCGGGTGACGCCATTCGCTACGCGCAGCTCGGCGCTGAATATCGGTATCCGTGGCATCGGTGCTTCGGGCGATGCCAACCAGCCGGCGCGCGATGCCGGCGTGGGCATCTATGTCGACGGCGTGTTCCTCGGCCGCGCCCAGGGCCTGGGCAGCATGCTCTACGACGTCGAGCGCATCGAGGTGCTGAAGGGGCCGCAAGGCACTTTGTTCGGTCGCAATACCGAAGGCGGCGCGCTGAGCATCGTCACCAAGCAGCCAACCGGCGAGTTCGGCGGCCAGGTCAGCGCCGGGGTCTCCAACTACAGCGGCTACAACAGCGCGCTGCACCTGGACCTGCCCAAGGTCGGCGATGTCAGCTTCAAGATCGATGCGGTGCAGGCCAAGCGTGGTGGCACCACCGACAACCCGATGCGCGGCGAGCAGGACTTCAACAGCTACGACAAGCGCGGCGCCCGCCTGAGCGCGCTGTGGCAGCCGAGCGATGATTTCTCGGCGCTGTACGCCTTCGACCGTTCCTACGACGCCACCACGCCGTACCACACCCAGGTGCTGGTGCCGGGGCCGTACCTGAGCCCGCTGCAGAAAGCCGGCGCCAGTGAAGACCGGCGCGACAGCTCCATTCTCGGCGGGCCGCAGGAAGACAACATCGGTCGCGGCAGCGGCCACCTGCTCAACCTGAGCTGGACGCTGAGCGACAGCCTGGAGCTGAAGTCGATCAGCTCCTACCGCGAGCTGGAGCAGGGCCAGTTCGACATGGGCCTGGTGGATGCGATCTCGGCCTACGGCGGCACCGGTACACCGTTCGGCCGCTACAGCCTGGCGCAGGTCTACCAGCACCAGTACAGCCAGGAATTCCAGCTGATCGGCAACACCTCGCAGGTGCAGTACCTGGTGGGTGCGTTCTACTACCACGAGACCGCGGGCGACAACGAGCAAACGCCGAACATGCTGGTGTGGGGCCCGGGCGGCAACAGCTACACGCTCAATCCGGCCACCAACCCGCTGAACCTGGACACGGTGCGCATCGATCGCGCCAGCAAGGCCTGGACCGACAGCCTGGGCCTGTTCGGCCAGGCGACCTGGACCCCGGCGTCGCTGGAGCAGCTGCACCTGACCGCCGGTGGCCGCTACACCCGCGACGACAAGAACGGGGATCTGTACATCGTCAATGGTGTCGGTACCACCTTGAGCTTCGACGATTCATGGGGCCGCTTCGACCCGATGGTCAACATCGCCTATGACCTGGCCACCAACGCAATGGTGTACGCCAAGTACAGCACCGGCTTCAAGGCCGGCGGCGCCAACTCGCGCTCGACCACCTACACCGCGTTCGACCCGGAAGAGGTGACCGCCTTCGAGCTCGGCTTCAAGTCGCAGTTCTGGGACAACCGTGCGCGCTTCAACCTGGCGCTGTTCGATTCGAAGATCGAGCACAAGCAGGTCGACTTCACCTTGCCGTTCGACCCCAACAGCGGCGAGACCCGCACCACCATGGTGACCACCAATGCATTGAGCGATGGCAAGTCGCGCGGCGCGGAGCTGGAATTCAGCATCATGCCGGTGGACAACCTCACCTTCAGCTTCAATCACGCCTATACCGACATCGATGCGATCACCGCGATCGACCCGTTCGGTGCCGGCGTGCAGGTCACCGTGCAGCCGTTGCTGGCACCGAAGAACGCCAGCAGCCTGGCCATCGATTACTGGCTGCCGTTCGCCAATGCCTCGGCGCTGAAGTTCCACGTCGATGGCAACTGGTCCGACGGCTTCTACACCAGCGAGTACGACCAGACCCTCACCGACAGCTCGTTCGTGGTCAACGCGCGCATCGCCCTGGTCGATGTGCCGCTGGATGCCAACGGCAGCACGATGGAGTTCTCGCTGTGGTCGCGCAACCTGCTCGATGAAGAGCACCTGTTCTACAAGCTCAACAA
>DATLJF010000074.1:0-10032 GCA_035539015.1 Stenotrophomonas sp.
TGGCTGGACCCTGGCCGCCCAATCGGAAGACGACGGCTCGCCGCGCAGCGATTTCCTGATGCGCAGCCAGCAGGGCACCCTGTGGATGGTGTCGTGCAAGCATGGCCGCGCCTATCGCATCGGTGCGGCCGCGGTGAACGAACTGGGCACCGCGTTGCGCCTGGCCGGGGCGCAAGGGGGCGTGCTGATCACCGAAGGCAAGGTCGAACGCGAAGGCCTGGTCGCCGCCGACAAGCAGGCGGTGGAAATCCTCGACGGCCGCCGCATCTGGCCGGTGCTCAAACCCTATCTGCCCGCCGAGGTGGAGAACCGCATCGTCCACACTGCTCGCCGACGCGCGCAGCGCCATACCGGCATTGCCGCACTGGCCTCGCTCACGCTCGGCCTGGTGGTTGGGCTCGGCTACCTGTCCTCGCATCCCCCTTCAGCGAACACGTCGGTCCCTGCGGTCGCCGCCGCCCGGCCTGCCGTCCCCACCCCGGCCCGGCCGTCGCGGCCCGCCCGCGCGACCACGCCCGCTATGCCCGCCGCCACGACCGAGGCCCTTGTCGGCCGCCCCGCTGACCCGGACCCGGCCACCCTCGACCGCTACCAGGCCGCGGTCTCGCGTGCGCTGGCACAGACACCGGGCATCACCCGCGGGATCTGGCTGACCCGCTTGACCCTGGCCGTGGACCGCGACGCCGACGACGCCACCGCCTGGCCGCTGATCTGCCGCGAAGTCGAACGCTATCCGATGCTGCGCACGGTTCGAATCCAGCTCAATCCGCGGCCCGGCGTCGAAGAGCCGGTGCGCTGGCGCCAGTGCAGCACCATCTGAGCGCAGGCCTGCCTGCTCGCTACATGCCTCAGTAGGTGCGGTCCGAACCCTGCTTGTCGGCGGACATCAATCCTGACAACAGGGGCAGCGAGTCGCTCTCGTGCTCGCACAAGTGCACCAGGCAGCAGATGCGGATGAAGGACGACAAGTTCGGCACCCCGCCGTAACGCAAGTCGACGTAACGCGCCCACGATGACACCAACGTGCTGACCGAGACCCCGGCACGCGCGGCGATTTCGTCGAGCAATCTCCAGTAGATCTCCTCCAGGCGAAAGCAGCTGGACATCCCGTTCACCCTGAGCGAGCGCATTCGCGGCACCGACAGATTGATATCGAACTGACAACTCTTCATAGCGACCTCGCGAAGCTGCAACGACATGCATGACTGCATGCTCCGTAGCTAAGAAGACCGCTCAACGGGCGTGGACATATATATATAAATAGGCAGGAATTTGCGCCGTCTTTCGACCACGGCATACGATTCATCCGCATGCCGGCATGGGTACCGCGCGCTTTGTAGCCATCTATATCCCTGTATTGCCCGGTGTTGCAGCCAGGCCCGCAATCTAGACGCCGACACGAGCACAAGGCGTCTCTACATTGCACAACCTGCGTATGCCCGCCTATAGGCTCACTGCGGCCATTGCGCTGATTGCGTGCCTCGGCCCGCAAAACGCTGTCGCCAATACCTGGGCCCGGCAACCGGTCACCATCAACGGCCTCGAGCGCCCCGTCGCAGAGGTACTGCGTGAGGTGATCGGTGCCGGCGGCTTTCGCGCCGACGTGCCGGCCCGCCTGCGCGGCACGGTGAGCGGCAGCTTGAATCAACGCCCGCGCGAGGCTTTCCTGCGCCTGGTGGACGCCTACCAGTTGCAGTGGTGGCGCGATGGCGATGTCATCCACGTCACCTCGATGGCCGACATGCAGACGCGCAGCTTCGACGTCTCGCCGCTCGGCGGCAAACAGGCCATGGCGCTATTGCGGCAACTCGGACTGCTCAACAACCACCTGCCGCTGGCAGGCAGCGGAACGATCCTGCGGGTCTCCGGCCCCGGCCAATACCTGGCGGCGGTGGCCGATGCGCTCGACAACGCGAGACGCCAGCGGCTGCAACTGCACGACCAGCAAACGGGCCAGCCGGTGATCCGCGTATTCCCGCTCAAGCACGCCCGCGCCTCGGACATGATGTACGACAACGGCGAGGTGCGCGTCACGGTGCCCGGCGTTGCCAGCCTGATCTCGGACCTGCTGCGTGGCGCGAGCGCGCCGGTCACCTTGCCGGTGCTGCCGGCGACAGTCGCCATGCCGGTGAAGCCGGCCACCGCCTTTTCCCAGGCTGCAGAGCCGGCGCCGCAGGCCGACCCTTACCCATCCGAGCCCGGGCCGCAGGCGGCCCGCTATCCATCCGACCGCTCGCAGCCCGAACGGGTGACCGAATCCACCGGTGACGGCCACGCCATCGCCCATGGCCAGACCAACGCCATCCTGGTGCGGGCCCCGGTGGCGATGATGCCGAGCATCGCCGAGGCGATTGCGCAACTCGACGTGCCGCATAGCTCTGTGGAAATCGAAGCGACGATCATCGATGTTTCCAGCGACGCGCAGAAGGACCTCGGGGTCGACTGGCTGGCGTTCGGCGTGCGTTCCAGTGGTGGCACGCTGACGCTGAGCGACCAGGACTCGGGCGGCTTCATCGCGCGCATCCGCGCCCTCGAGGCCGAAGGCAAGGCACGCGTACAGTCGCAGCCGCGCATCCGCACCCTCAACAACACCGAGGCAGTCATCTCCTCGGTGGAGCGCATGCATGTGCGCGTGGCCGGCGACCGCGTCGCGCAGCTGTATGAAATGGATGCCGGGCTGCGGCTGCGGGTCATGCCCAGCATTGGCAGCAGCCCGGAGCCGGATGTGCGCCTGGCGATCAACCTCAAGGACGGCACCCTGAACGCGGCCAACGCGGTCGACGGCATTCCCACGATCCAGGACCACAGTATCGCCACCCAGGCGGTGATCGCCGATGGCAGCTCGCTGTTGATCGGCGGCTACACGCTGACGCGCGAGTCGACCCAGTCCCGCCGCGTGCCTTTCCTGTCGCGCATCCCCCTCATCGGCGCGCTGTTTCGTAGCCGCAGGGTCCGCGAAGAGCGCTTCCAGCGCATCGTGATGATCACCCCGCGCCTGCCGGTGCGTCCGCCCCCGCCCATCGCATTCGCCCCTTACGGCCAAAGGCAACTGCAATGAAGCGGCCAACGGCGCAACTCGACGTCTGCAGCGGCTTGCACGCGGGTGCGCGCAGCGAGCTGGTGCGCGGGCAACGGTTGACGCTGGGCAGTGACGAGGCGTGCGATATCTGCCTGCGCGATGCGGGGGTCGTTTCCCAGCACCTGGTGCTGGAACCGCGCGCTCGACGCCTGCGCCTGCAGGCGCTGGCCCCGGGTGTGCGCCTGCGCAACCGCGAGTTGCGGCAAGGTGGCCGCGCCACCTTGCGCAATGGCGACGAGGTCCAGGTAGCGACCGTGGCGCTGCGCTACACGCGGCCTGATGCCCGGGCCGCGCTCGCGCTGCGCTGGCCCTGGCAGCCGGGCTGGCGAATGGGCAGGAACCGGATCGCGATCCTCCTCGGGACAGCGGCGCTGGGCTGTATGGCTTGGGGCACCTGGCCCCGCAGCGACTCGCCCCAGCGCGAAGCGATGGCACGCAGCCAGGAGGCCGCCGAATCGCGGGTGCGACGAGAGATTGACGCTCGCAGTGGCCGCGCCATCTACCGCGGTATCGTCGACGACGAACGCACGCTGGACTTGCTGCGTGCAAGCGTCCGGCAGCAGGGAGAGACGACCGCACTATTCCAGGTCGCCGTTCGCAGCCGAATCCTGCAGGCACTCAATGACGTACTGGCGCGGCACTACGCCGTCAGTCATGTCAGTGAACTACGGCCTGGCCACTACCGCGTGGTGACCGGGGGACGTGCTTGCTTCCTGGACGAGATCGCCTGGGATACCACCGCCGTGATCCGCGAAGCGACAGAGGCGGTCAACGGCATCCAGGCCCTGGAGTTCAGCGAGGACCCGAGGCTACTGGTGAGCGCGGCCCGCCTGCCGCTGAGTTCGCCGCGCTGGTCGCTCGTCAGCACGCCCCGCGGGCAGTGGATCTCCGACGGCACGCCGCGCCGCTATTTCGAAGGTGGACAGCTGTCCGACGGCCAGGTCATCGACATGGCACGTTGCTCGGTTCGCCTGGTCGATCGTCCGCGCAAGCGCATCGTTCACTACAGCGGGGAGGCCGGCCTTGGCACCTGCTATTGACCCACGCAGCGCCCTCGGCGCCCTCGGACCGACAGACCTGGAACAAGCGCTGTCCGATCCGCAAACGGCCCAGGCACTGCTGCAAGAACTCGACCCAGAGGCCCTGCCCGCGGCGGCCGAGCACGGCAGCGACCTCCGGCAACGAATGCTCGCAGCGAGCATGCGACTGGCGCGGCAGATCGTCATCGACCATCTGCGGCGCCAGCGCCCATCCCCGGTGACAAGAGGAGAATCATCATGAGCTTCAACGTCAGCTTCAATCCTTCCAGCGGCGGCGGCCAGGCCAGTGCGGGCACTGCGCCCTATAGCCAGAATGCCGGCCTGTCTTCCGGTCGCGTGGCCGAAATCCTGGCCAAGATCCTGGAAAAGCAGAACAAGCGTTTCGAATCGCTGCTCAACAAGGCGCAGGCACAGATGGGCTCGAGTGCCGGCCAGAACCAGGGCAACGTGGCGATGATCCGGGTGCAGCAGGCAATGGGCCAGGTCAACACCGTGCAAAGCGTGGCCACCTCGGCCATCCAGGGCCTGACCGACGCACAGAAGGAGACCGCCCGCGCGACCCGCTGAGGGCCGCAGGCGCCGTGCGATGAGCACCGAACCTGCCGCTTCCGAGCAACTGCTGATGTTGCTTGTCGGTGCCGGCCACCTGGCGCGTAGCCACGGTTGCTTCGCCCAGGCCCGGCAGTTGTTCGAACAGTTGCAGGTCACCTTCCCGGAACGGGCCAGCCCCTGGCTGGGGCTGGCCCTGCTGGAAATCGACCGCCAGGACTACGCCCGGGCCAGCAGCCGTTGCCGTGCCGCGCTGGCGGTCGCCCCGGATTACGCGCTGGCCCGTGCATGGCTGGGCGTGTGCCAGTTCGCTTTGGGCGAAGGCAGCCAGGCCGTCCGCACCTTCAGCAGCATGGATGCTCACGACGACGCTGCCGGTCGCCTGGCGGCATCGATGCTGCAGCTCATCCACGCGCTCGACCGAGCGTGACAACTCATCCCCCTTTCCTTGCAGAGGAGCCATGACCATGTTGCCTATTCCTGCGCTCGTGGGCGCTGCCGCCCCGAGCCCGCCGCATCCCGCGCCGCCCGTTGCGCCGGTGTCGTCCCCGTCCATTGGCACCGATGATCGGCTTGGCGCCCTGCTGCAACTGATCGAAAGCCGGCATACCAGCGCCCATCAACAAGTGGTCCGCGAATTGGCCGGCGTTGCCGGCGCCGCACCGACGCCAGCGGCGATGTTGCGGCTGCAGGCAGCGGTCGGCGAATTCGGCGTCCGGGTGCAGTTGAGCGTGCGACTGGCAGAAGACCTCTCGCGTGCAGTGCAGACGCTGACGCAGAGAACCTGAGCCATGTGCCGTTGGCTGCCCATGCTCGCCTTGCCGCTGCTCGCCGCGTGCAGCGCGCCGCTGCTGGACAAGGCGTCAGACCAGGATGCCAACGAAGCGTTGGGCGTTCTCGGGCGGCATGGCATTGCGGCAGAGAAACACCTGCAGCACGACGGCAGCTGGCAAGTGCAGGTGGACGCCGGCAGCGTGCCCGCCGCCGCGAGCCTGGCCGACGCATACGGCCTGCCCGCGCGGCAGCGACAGACACTGGAACAGCTGTTCGGCAAGAAGAGTTTCATCAGTACGCCCACCGAGGAGCAGATACGGCTCCTGATCGGCCTCAACAACGATGTGGCGACCGCGCTCGAACAGATCGACGGCGTACTCCACGCCGAGGTCCAGATTGGCCTCCCGCGTGCGCTGCAGCGCGATAGCCTGCCAATGCCCCAAGCAGCGACGGTGCTCCTGCGCCACGACAGTTCAGGGGACCTGTCGGTTTCGCGAAATGCCATCAGCCGATTCGTGGCCGACGCCGCCGGCGGGCTGGATCCGGCGATGGTCTCGGTGATCCTGGTCCCGGTCACGCCAGACGCCGCGCTGATCACGGCGCGCGCGGCGGGCAACGGCAAGACCTCCGCCACGGTGTGGATCCTGCTTGCCGGATTGCTGCTGCTATGCGCCGCAGCGGTGGCCTTCCCCGCGCCGCTGCGCAACTTCAAGCCACCGGCATGGCTGTCGCGGTTATGGCGTCGCGATCCCGCCAGGCCGGTGGCGGCGGCGGCAAACACGCCGCTGCCGCCACAGGCGGGCCAGGCTCGGCGGCCCAAGGCAGGCCCGTGATGCAGCGGCGCATCGTCCTGCCGGCGGCGTGGGCGCACCCCTCCTGGCTATCGCCGCCGGTGCCACCCGGCCACGAGCGCGCGCTGCGCCAGGCCAGTGTCCGCTTGCTGTGCGCCTATCCGGAGCTTGCCCGCCGGCGCCCGTCGCTTGCTGCCTTCGCACAGGGTCGGCCGGCGCTTGCCAGGTTCTGCCGGCTGCTGGCGGCGACCTGGGCCGCCGACCGGGTACGCAGACTCATCGGCGCGCGCGAGCGAGACCAACTAGCCGCCCATATCGGCCGCGACGCCCTGGCCCACCTGCAGCGGCAACCGGCAGCGAGCTTCGAGGCCGACCACTCGCTGGCATTGACGGATCGCCTGCAGCTCACCGCATTGGGACTGTGCCTGTGCCGCAGCGCCCACTCAGGCCAAGGGCTCGACGCCTGGTATTCGCTGCGCCTGCCACGCCAGGTGAGCGAAGCCATGCCCGAACCCCCGTGGCCAGACCGGGACGCCGCACGGGCATGCATGGCCCGGGCCGTCCGCGCGTGGAGGGCGCGATGCTGATACTGCGAATGGGCGAGTCGACCTTGCATGACGACGGCCTGATCGAAGCCCCCGCCCTGGGTTCGGTCCAGGCCTTGAGCGCGGCGTGGGACCTGCTGGAAACCGAACAACGCGAGCGTGAGGCAGACGCACGCCTACGCTGTCGCGTTGCGCGACGGCGTGCGATCCGGCGCGGCCATCGCGCCGGCTTGGCGTTGGCCACCCGTCGCCATGTCGCGCTCTCCACGGCGTTGGCGCGCGCCTCGGCCGGCCTGCAAGACGCGCTGATGGCGCGCGTGGATGAACGTATCAGCAGCTTGCTTTCGGCGAGTGGACCGGCGCAATGGCTGCAACCGGAATTGCAGCGCTGCCTGCAGGCTGCCGCGCCGCAGCCACTGGTATCGATCCGGGTGTGCGCCGAGCATCTACCGCGGGTGCGGGCATGGCTGCTCGAAGCGGGACTGGATCACCACGCGCTCGCCCACCTGCAGGTGATGGCCGACGCCTCGCTCAGCCGCACCTGTTGCGTGGTGGAAACGACCACCGGCATCGTGCGCGGCGCGTTCACCTCACAGCTTTACGCGGTGCGCCGCGGGCTGGTGGAAGGCGCGCGGGAACAACTAGCCGATCTGTGCGCACGCTGGCCGGAGCTGCCGTGATGGTCTGGGGGCATCTGCCGTATCGCTCACCGCGGCACGCCCGGCTGACGGCGGCGTCGGCGCGGTTCCATGGTCTGAGCATGACCGCCTGGGCGGGGCGACGACGCTACCTCGTCCGGGTACTGCGTGCCCCGCCACCGACGTGGTCACCGATACGCCTGCGCGTAAGCAGCAGCTGGGGCGTTGGCCAGGTCGACCTGGACCTGTCCGCGCTGGACCCAGCTACCTCGCTCGAATGGGCCCAGGCCGTACCGGCCGATCGGCTCGGCGACCTGCTGATGGCACAGAGCGAATGGCTGTGCGTGCTGGAGGGCCTGTTGGGCACCGCGCTGCAGATCGACCGCTGCACGTTGCAGCGACGTCCCGCGCGGACCGCCCTGGTGCTTGAGATGACCCAGGAGCAGCGCGGAAGAACCGGGCGTATAGGCATTGCGGGCGCAGGTGTACTGAAGGCCCTGCAGCAACGCCAGGATTACGCGGCCTGGCAATCACAGCAACAACAGCTACTCGCCGCTCGCCTGCCGGTCCGCGCCGCCGTCTGCCTGCGCGCCAGCCCGCTGTCCCTGCGCCAGCTGAGGCGCGCAGGTATTGGCGCGGTCGTGCGCATTGGCAGCGAGCAGATCGCCTTGCGGCTGCGCCTGCGCCACGGCACTGCCGACTTCCCCATGACCGTCCAGGACCACCGCTGCATGATCCAGTCGCCGCCCTCCCTGGCCCCGCCGCCCGGCCCTCCGCTTGTCGCGGTGGAGCAGATATTGCTCGACGTGGACGTGGTCCTGGTGACCTTGCGCCTGAGCGTGGAAGAGATCGCCCGGCTCGGCCCCGGCGCCATCCTGGAACTATCTCAATCGCTGTCGCACAACGAGGTGACGCTACGCTGCGAAGGCACGCCTTTCGCGACCGGGCAACTCGTGCGCATCGGCCAGGGCCTGGGCGTGGTGATAGAGCGCATCAGCGGAAGGCCGGCACCGTGATCAGCGCCGATCATCTGCAGACCGTGGCCTTGCTGGTGGCCGTGGGCGCGTTGCCGGTGCTGGTGGTCATGCTGACGCCCTTCACCAAGATCAGCATCGTCTTGATGCTGCTGCGCAACGCGTTGGGCCTGCAACAGGTGCCCGGCAACCTGACCATCAGCGTGGTGGCGCTCGCCGCCAGCATGGTGGTCATGGCGCCAGTGATCAACCACGCCTTTCGCACCCTGGACTACCCCGATCGCCTGGCCAACGGCGCACCCCCGCCGAGCCTCAACGAAATGCGCGAAGCGTTTCAGGCGCCCCTGGTGGAGTTCATCTCTGCACATGCGCCGAACAAGGAAGTCGCATTCGTGCGCGCAGCCATCGTCCGCCATGATCCGGACAGCGACGCCAGCGATGACGACCTGATGGTGCTGGTGCCGGCCTTCGTCATGGCCGAAATCTCCGCCGGCATCCGGATCGGGGTCGTGCTCTACGTGGCGCTGCTGGTGGTGGACCTGGTCGTGGCCAATATTCTCATGGCGTTGGGCATGGTGATGCTGTCCCCGTCGACCCTGGCCACGCCGTTGAAACTGCTGATCCTGGTGCTGTCCGATGGCCTGTCGCGGCTGATGCACAGCTTGATCCTGGGCTATGTGACGTGAACGACCTGATGGCATTCGCCGCCGACGCGTTCATGACGGTTTACCGCCTGTCTCTGCCGATCGTGCTGACTGCGGTGCTGGCCGGCATCGCCATGGCCATCGTGCAGACACTGTTCCAGATCCAGGACCAAAGCCTGCCCTACGCGATCAAGCTGGTCGCCGTAGGTGTGGCGTTGTTGCTGGCCGCGCCGCTCATCTCGCGCGAACTGCAGCTACTCCTGCATGCCGTTGCCCGACAGTTGGCAGGGAGTACATGAGCGGCGTGACCGACCTGGTGGTACTGCTGCAGGGCCTGGCGCTGGGCTGCGTCGCCGCTGCCGTGGCCCTGAGCCTGCTGCCGCTGAATTTCGCCGGGCCCATGGGCGGGGCTGTACGCCTGCCGCTGGTCCTGGCGCTGGGCATGATGCAGCTCGAACGCGACTGGCCGCGCGACTGGCTGCCGGTCGTGCTGGCCCAGGGCATCGCGGGCTTGTTGCTGGGAGTCTTCCTCAACATGCTGTACGCCTGCGTCTCGGCCGCCGGCAGCCTGATCGACCACGCCGGCGGCTACAGCTTCGCGCAGGACTACGCGCCGACCGACGGCCAGGGCTCCAGCCCCTGGCAAACCATCCTGGTGCATCTGCTCACCCTGTGGGTGTTCGGCGAGGACGGGTTGCAGCTGTTGTGCGCGGCCGTGCTGGACGCATCGGCGGCAGGATCACTGGCACCGGCCGCCCCGCTCCTGCCGCTGTTGCACGAGGCGGTGCTGGAGCGATTTCCTCGCGCCCTGGCGCACGGCGCTGCGCTGGCCGCGCCGGTCGTTGCGCTGCTGATGGCGGTCGAGTTGGGCGTAGGCACGATGAACCGGGTGATGTCCCAGCTCAACGCCTTTGCCTTGTCGCTGGCATTGCGTGGGCTCGCCGCAGCGCTCGCCCTGCATGCGTTGGCGCCAGCGCTGATGCGGGCCATCGCGGCGT
>DATLJF010000075.1:0-7608 GCA_035539015.1 Stenotrophomonas sp.
TTCATGCGGTGGGTGATGATCTCCTCCGGCCGCAGCTTGCCATCGCCAATGAAGGCCAGCAGCTCGGGCAGGAAGGCCTGCACGTGGGTCTGGCCCATCTTGAAGGTCAGGCCCTTGTCGAAGGCGTCGCCGAACAGGAAACCATGGATGAAGCCGGCGTACACGCCCGGCACGCTGACAATGCCACCGCGCCGGGTGGCGGCGATGCACCAGCGCAGCGCGGTGCCGGAAGAACCTTCGAGCTTGAGGTTGGCCATGACCGTCTCTGTGGTGCTGCCCTTGGCCTCGAAGCCGATCGCATCGATGCTGGCGTCAACGCCGCGGCCAGCGGTCATCTCGATGATCTGTTGCGCCGGGTCATCGTTGTCGTCGAAGTTGATCGGCACCACGCCATAGGTGGCGCGCGCGAACTCAAGCCGGTAGTCATTGTGGTCGATCATGTAGATGGTTTCGGCGCCGAGCATGCGCGCGCAGGCGGCGGCCATATAGCCGACCGGGCCGGCACCGAAAATCGCCAGGCTGCTGCCGGGCTTGACCTTGGCGTTGACCACGGCCTGGTAGCCGGTGGGCAGGATGTCCGACAGGAACAGTACCTGCTCGTCGGTCAATACATCGGGCACTGCGAACGGGCCGACGTTGGCCTTGGGCACGCGCACCAACTCGGCCTGTCCGCCCGGCACGCCGCCATACAGATGGCTGTAGCCGAACAGCGCCGCCGGCGGTCGGATGTGCTTGGCATTGAGGATCGCGCCGCGGCCGGTATTGGTGGTCTCGCAAGCAGCGAATTCTTCCATCAGGCAGTGGAAGCACTGGCCGCAGGCGATGACGAAGGGAATGACGACGCGGTCGCCGACGTTGACCGCCGTCACTTCCGGGCCGACCTCCTCGACGATTCCCATGAATTCATGGCCGAGGATGTCGCCGTCGTGCATGGCCGGTATCTTGCCGCGATAAATATGCAGGTCCGAGCCACAGATGGCGGTCGCGGTAACCCGCAGGATGATGTCATCGGCCGCCTGCAAGACGGGGTCGGGGACGGTTTCGACGCGTACGTCGCGGGCGCCTTGGTAGGTGAGGGCCTGCATGGAAACACTCCGTTGCGAGGGAACCACCACGCTCGCCATTTGGGGGTAAATCGCCGGTGATCCGCATGTGATCCCGCCGTGCAGCCTCGGCATGCCGAAAACGATGAACTCTTAAGCGTGCATCGCGCCCTCGCATGCGGTTCACGCCATGCGGAACTGACAGTAACGATCGCGCGGTTAGCGTCGAACTGCGCGTGCTGCGGGGAGTTCCACATCGCGCCTTCTGCCCATCCGAGCATCTGCTCGGCCGCCATCCGGAGAAAGCCATGTTCATGCACAACAAGCGTCTGATGTACACCGTCCGCGTAGAGCGGCCGGACCCCGTCCTGGCCACGCTCATGCTGGAGCAATTCGGCGGCCCGCAGGGCGAACTCGCTGCGGCGATGCGCTATTTCACCCAGGGCCTGGGCGAGGAGGACGCCGGTCGCAAGGACCTGCTGCTGGACATCGCGACCGAGGAAATGAGCCACCTGGAAATCATCGGCTCGGTCATCGCCATGCTCAACAAGGGTGCCAAGGGCGAACTGGCCGAAGGCATGGTCGAAGCCATGGAGATGCGCAACCTGACCCAGAACAGCACCAGCCATACCGAGTCGATCCTGTATGGCGGCGGCCCGGCGCTGGTCAATTCCAGTGGCGTGCCGTGGACGGCGGCCTATGTTGACTCGATTGGCGACCCCACTGCCGATTTCCGCTCCAACATTGCCGCCGAAGCGCGCGCCAAGCTGGTGTACGAACGCCTGATCAACCTCACCGACGACCCTGGCATCAAGGACGCGCTGCGCTTCCTGATGACGCGCGAGGTGGCCCACCAGAAGGCCTTCGAGAAGGCGCTGTATTCGATCCAGCCCAACTTCCCGCCGGGCAAGTTGCCGGGCGATCCGGAATTCACCGACCTGTACATGGACATGTCGCAGGGCGAGGGCGATCTGCAGGGGCCCTGGAACAGCGGCCCGCAATGGGTGGTCATCAGCGACCGCGACCAGCAGGCAGCGCTGGATGGTGGCGACGGCAGCGCATCGGTCGCCTCGCTGACGGCGTCGCAATCCGCGGCGCAAGAGGCCTTGGCCTTGCGCTCGGCCTCGCAGCTCGATGGTGACCCGCCCACCGGTGTCGAACTTGGCGCAGGACCGGGCGCCGGTGCGGTGAAGGGCGATACCGCGCTGTAGTGTGGCGCCTCGTTCGGCGGGCGAGTGGAGGGCGCTCTACTCGCCACGCCGTACAGGCGTGGCGCGCCCGCTCACATTGCGTCGAACGGGTGCGTGCCACCCTGTCAGCGACGACTCGTGCCGGAACCGGAAACGCCTCGTGCAGCCACATGCCAACGTCATCTACCAGATCGACCCTTATCTGTTCCGCGATTCGGAAGGCCACGGCTGGGGCACGCTGGACGGCATCGTCGAAAAGCTCGATTACCTGCAGTGGCTTGGCGTCAGCCACATCTGGCTGCTGCCGTTCTACCGCAACGGCGGCCGCGATGGCGGCTATGACGTGGTCGACCACTGCGCGATCGATCCGCGCCTCGGCGACGAAGCGGCCTTCGCCCGGCTGGTAGCGGCGGCGCGCGAGCGCGGCATCGAGATCATCGTCGAGCTGGTGATGCAGCACACCTCGGAACTGCATCCGTGGTTCCAGGCCGCGCGGGCAGGCGACCCCGCTGCCGCTGACTGCTACATCTGGTCGAACGATCCGCCGGCCGATTCACCAGCGCCGATGTTCCCGCCGATTGAAACCAGTGTGTGGACCTGGGACGGCTACGCCCGCCGGTACTACCGCCATCGATTCTACGCCCACGAGCCGGACCTGGAGAGCGGACAGCGGGCCGTGCGAGAGGAAACGGCGCGGGTGATTCGCTACTGGATCAAGCGCGGCGCCTGCGGCTTCCGCGTCGATGCGGTGCCCTACATGATCGAACGCGCCTGCGCGGCGGACCCACGCGATCAAGGCTTGTGGCTGCTGGAAGAGATGCGCCAGGCGGTCGTGGTTGAAGGTTGCCAGGCACCGGTGTTGATCGGCGAGGCCGATGTGAAAGCCGATGAATACCACACCTACCTCAGCGGCGATCGCCGGCTGTCCCACTTGCTCGACTTCCACCTCAACAATCACCTGTTCCTGGCGTTGGCGCGCGCCGATGCCGGCGAGATCATGCGCACCCTGGGTGAGTACGGGCCGCATGCCGACACTGCGCAGCGCATCGCCTGGCTGCGTAATAACGACGAACTGGACCTGGAGCAGTTGAGCGCCGAAGAGCGCGAAGCGGTGCTGGACCGTTTCGCGCCCGAGCCGGACATGCGGCTGTATGGGCGCGGCCTGCGGCGGCGGCTGGCGCCGATGTTCGACGGCAACGTCGATGCCCTGGCCATGGCCCATGCGCTGTTGCTGTCGCTGGGCCAGGTGCCGGTGCTGCGCTATGGCGATGAGATCGGCCTGGGCGATGACCTGGGCCTGCCCGAACGCGTGGCCGTGCGCGTGCCAATGCAGTGGCACGATGGGCCGGGCGCCGGTTTCAGCGACCGCCCCGAGCGCGCCTGGCGACAGCCACGCGCCGAGGGTGCTTATGGCTATAGGCGAATCAATGTCGCCGCGCAGATGCAGGAGCCTTCACTGCTGACCCGGGTCCGCGAGTTGCTACGGGTGCGACGGGAGCTGCCGCAATTCAGCCGTGCACCGCGTTCCGAACAAAATTTCCCTGGCAGCGTGCTGGCCCTGCGCTTCCCCGGCCCGCCGCATGACCTGCTGGCACTGGTCAACCTGTCCAGCAAGCCGGTGTCATTGGAGGCCGGGCTGGAGATCGCGTCCACCGCGCTCAGCCGTCGCTTCCAGCAGGGCGGCACCCCGCGCCTCAATGGTTACGGCTATGCCTGGCTGCTGCTGCGCCCGTAGGCGGCGAGTGCGGGCAGCACGTGCGCGCCGAAGTCATCGATGAAGCGTTCCTGGCCACGCCCGACGTTGTGCAGGTACAGGCGCTCGAAGCCGAGGTCGAAGTAGGAAGCGAGCCATTCGGCATGGCGTGCGGGCTCGGCACACACGTGGACGCGTTCGCGCATACGCGTTTCATCAACCAGCGCGGCGAGCGCTTCGAAGTCCTCCGGCCGCGACAGCGACTCGGATACCTCGGCCGGCAACACGTTGCAGCGCCACTGGTCCATGGCCGCGGCGATCGCCTCCTCATCGCTGGACGCATACGACAACTTCACCTGCAGGTACATTGGTTTATCGGCGCCGCCACCGTCGCGGAACGCATCGACCACCTCGCGCAACTCGGGCAGCGGCATGCTGACGGTGATCAGGCCATCGGCCCATTGCCCAAGCCAGCGGGCAGTAGCAGGCGTCAGCGCCGCGCCAAGCAACGGGATCGGTCGCTCGGGCCGGGTGAACAGGCGTGCCGTACCAATGCCCGGTGCAGGCGCGGCGCGCTTGATTTCTTCGCCATTGAACAGTGTGCGCATGGCGTCGGCAGCCGCACGCAGGCGCAGATGGCGCTCGGCCTTGTCCGGCCATGCCAGGCCGCAGACACGTTCATTCAAGGCTTCGCCGCTCCCGAGCGCGATCCATACGCCGCCCTGGCACAGGCGATCCAGTGTGGCCAGCGCCTGCGCAAGGATCGCCGGGTGATAACGCAGGAAGGGGCAGGTCACCATGCCGAAGGACGAGGCCGAGCCGGTCACGGCCGCGCCGGCCCAGACCCAGGATTGCCCGGACTGGCCTTGCGCGCGCGTCCACGGATGGAAATGGTCCGAGCACATCAATGCCTGGAAACCGGCATTTTCCGCGCGCCGCGCGTACGCCAACAGCTGGGCCGGATCGAACTGCTCATGAGAAGCGTGGTAACCGATCATGTTTCACAAGTCCTTGCGGGCACCGTGACCCCATGCCAACACAGCGACGGCTAGAACGATGTCATGAAATCACTCGGCGCCACTCACTGGGCCATCGCGGAAGGCTATATCCCGGGCTGGAGCAACGGGCCTTCGCCGCAGATGGAAAGCCACGAGACTTGCTGCCTGCTCAATGCCGGCGCCAGCGATGCCCATGTTGCGCTGACGCTGTATTTCCAGGACCGCGAGCCGGTCGGGCCGTATCGCGTGGTGGTGCCGGCGCGGCGGACGCTGCACCTGCGCTTCAATGATCTGCAAGAGCCAGCGCCGGTGCCACGCGAGACGCCCTTCGCCACGCTGGTGAGTTCCGATGTGCCGGTCATCGTCCAGCACACGCGCCTGGATTCGCGCCAGCCGGCCAACAGCGTCATGACCACGATGGCCTATCCGTTGTAGCGGCCGGTCTCGAACTTCCGTGGCCGCCTTGCCCAGGCATCGTGGCGGCCTGCCTTTCCCCCCGATGGAGCAAACCCATGAGCGTGCCCCAGTATCCGCGTCCACCGTTCAAGCGCCAGCATCAGGAATTTCCTGGCAAGACTTCCAGGATGGAGCCCAAGCCGGACGACGGCGAGCTCAGCTACGTCGGCAGTGGCCAGCTTGAAGGCAAGCGCGCGTTGATCACCGGCGGCGACAGTGGCATTGGCGCGGCGGTGGCCATTGCCTACGCGCGTGAAGGCGCCGATGTCGCCATTGCGTTCCTGCCGACCGAGGAAGACGACGCCCGCCGCATCGGCGGATTGATCGAGCAGGCCGGACGCAAGACCGTGCTGGTCGCCTGCGACATCAGCGACCCCCACCAGGCCAAGGCGTTGGTGGACAACGTCAGCCAGCAGCTCGGTGGCCTGGATATCCTGGTCAACAATGCTGCCTACCAGCGCTATTTCCACAGCTTCGATGAAATCACGCTGGAGGAATGGCGCAAGACCTTCGACACCAACGTGCACGCGGTCTTCAACCTGGTGCGACTGTGCGTGCCGCTGATGACCGACGGCGGTGCCATCATCAACACCGCCTCGGTCAATTCCAAGAAGCCCACGCCCAATATCCTGCCGTACTCCACCACCAAGGGCGCGGTGGCCAACCTGACCATTGGCCTGGCCGGGCTTCTGGCGGAGAAGGGCATCCGGGTCAACGCGGTCCTGCCCGGACCGATCTGGACGCCGTTCATTCCCGCCGGCATGGATGAGAAGGAGGTCGAGAACTTTGGCTCGCAAACCCCGTTCGGGCGCCCCGGGCAACCGGTGGAGTTGGCCAGCGCCTACGTCATGCTTGCTTCCGAGCGCGCCAGTTTCACCTCCGGTGCGCTGCTGACCATCTCCGGCGGCGCGGTGACGCTGTAGCCGTGAGCGTGCAGCCGCACTCGCCGCCGACCTGGTTCATCGACTGGCTGGGGATTGTCGTGCCCATCGCAGAGGTGCTGATGATCCTGGTCAGCGGTTGGGTGCTGGTGCGGCTGGTGAGTTGGGGCCTGGGCCACGTGGCACGCCGCTATGAAACGCCGGAGCTGGTGGTGGGGTTGCGGCGGCTACTGGCGGTGTTGATCTACGCTGGCGCGATCCTGTTGGTGCTCGAGCGGCTGGGCGTCTCCGGCCAGGTATTGTGGACCGCGCTCACCGGTTTTGCCGCGGTGGGCGCGGTGGCGTTCTTCGCGGCATGGAGCGTGCTGTCCAACATCTTCTGCTCGTTCCTGATCTTCGCCACGCGACCGTTTCGCCTGCACGACCAGGTCGAAATCATCGACAGTGCCGACAAGCCGGGCATTTGCGGGCGCGTGGTCGACATCAACTTCATCTACACCACGCTGCAGGACCTGCGCGAGCCCCACGCCGGCAGCACCTTGCAGGTGCCCAATGCGTTGTTCTTCCAGCGCACCACGCGACGCTGGCCCAACAGCTGACCCGATGAATGCCCCAGGCTACTTTTTCGCCGGCGCATCCGTATCGGCCGGCGGCAGAGGGCACGTGTCCACCGCCAGCGTTGCCATCACTGCGGTGCGCAGGACGTCGGCGAAATGGCGGTACTCGCGCGATCGGTCTTCGTAGGTCTCGGCGATATGGGGCCGCCCCGAGGACGCTGCTTCCCGCGCCATCCGCTCCACCAGCGTTGCACGCTCCTCGATGACCCGCAGGGCCACGCGCATCGCCTCGTCCACCGCATCCTCCTGCTCCCGCGCCAGCACCTCGGCGGTCATCGCATGACCCACCTGGCAGCGGAAGCGCAGCGGCGGCGCCTCGTGCATGACCGACATGACGCCCCCGCACGAGGGGCAGGTCAGCGCCGAGGGTTGGGCGATGCGGAGCAGGGTCGGGGTGTCGAGGCGCTCGCCGGCGGCGATCTCGACTTCCAGCTGCAAATCCGGCGGTGCAGGCAGCCCCACACCCGCCGGTCGGCTGGCCATGGTTGACAGCAGGTCGCCCAGCTCGGCGGCCGGCACTGCCGCATCGACCGCGGTGGCGCGCATTGCGCTGCGCGGCATCTCATCGGCGATGGCGTCGGCCGGGTCCTGCACCAGCGCCAGTCCGCCGCAGCGCTTGATGGCCGCCAGCCCGGCGCTGCCGTCGTTGAGCAAGCCGGACAGCAGCACGCCGACCACCCGCGGCCCATGCGCGAACGCTGCCGAGCGGAATAGTGCGTCGATGGCCGGC
>DATLJF010000076.1:0-25239 GCA_035539015.1 Stenotrophomonas sp.
CGCGGGCTTCGCCTTTGCCCCACCGAGCGCTCCATGCCACAGCTGCACCGCACCGCCTTGTTCCTCGCCCTGTTCGCCACGCTGCCCCTGGCCGCCTGCAAGCGCGAGGCGCCCAGCGAGACTTCGGCCGCGACCGCTGCCGACGCAACCCCGGGCAAGCCGCAGCAGGGCCAGCCACAGCTGGGCACGTTCGGCTTCGACGCCACCGGCATGGATCGCGAGGTCGCTGCCGGCAACGACTTCTTCGGCTTCGCCAACGGCAACTGGGTGAAGAACACCGAGATCCCCGCAGACCGCGCCAGCTACAACAGCTTCACCCGGATCGTGGTCGATACCGAGAAGCACACGCGCGACATCATCGAGGGTGCCTCGGCCAACGACCGCGCCAGCGGCGAAGAAAAGAAGATCGGCGACTACTACGCCGCCTTCATGGACGAGGCCGGCATCGAGGCCAAGGGCGTCGGTCCGGTGCAACCGCAGTTGGCGGCCATCGCCCAGATCACCGATGCGCAAGCATTGTCGCGCGAGCTCGGGGCGCAGCTGCGCGCCGATGTCGACCTGCTCAACACCACCGACTTCTACACCGACCGCCTGTTCGGCCTGTGGGTCACCGCCGACCTGATGCAGCCGGACCGCTATGCGCCCTACCTGGTGCAAGGCGGCCTGGGCATGCCCGACCGCAGCTTCTACCTTGAGGGCGGGCGCATGGTGCAGCTGCGCGAGGCCTACAAGGCGCACATCGCCAAGGTGCTGGCCCTGGCCGGCCTGCCTGAGGCCGATGCACAGGCACAGGCGGCGCACATCCTGGCGTTGGAGACCGCCATTGCCAAGGTGCATGCCTCGCAGGAGCAGACCAACAACGTCAAGGCCGGCGCCAACGCCTGGAAGCAGGCCGATTTCGCGAGCAAGGTGCCTGGCCTGGACTGGGCCGCGTTCTTCGAGGCGGCCGGCCTGTCCGCGCAGCAGGATTTCGTGGTCTGGCAGCCGCAGGCCGTGGCCGGGATTTCCGCCCTGGTGGCCTCGCAGCCGCTGGAGGTGTGGAAGCAATACCTGGCCTTCCGCGCCCTGGACCGCGCCTCGCCGTATTTGTCCAAGCCCTTCGCCGATGAGCGCTTCGCCTTCTACGGCGCCACCCTCAATGGCACCCCGCAGCAGCGCGAGCGCTGGAAGCGTGGCATCGATGCGACCAACGACGCCCTGGGCGAGGCAGTGGGCAAGCGCTACGTCGAAAAATACGTCAGCGCCGAGACCAAGCAGCGCGCCGAGGCGATGGTGCACAACATCATCGATGCCTTCGGCAAGCGCATCGACAAGCTCGACTGGATGAGCCCGCAGACCAAGCAACACGCCAGGGCCAAGATCGCTGGGCTGACCGTGGCCGTGGGCTACCCGGACAAGTGGCGCGACTACAGCGCCCTGGACGTACGCCGCGACGACGCCCTGGGCAATGCCGAGCGCGCCGAGCTGTTCGAATACCGGCGCAACCTGGCCAAGCTCGGCAAGCCGATCGACCACGGCGAGTGGTACATGCTGCCGCAGACCGTCAACGCCTTGAACGTGCCGCTGGAGAATCGCCTGATTTTCCCGGCCGCCATCCTGCAGCCGCCGTTCTTCGACCCGGCGGCCGATGATGCGGTCAACTACGGCGCAATCGGCGCGGTCATCGGCCATGAAATCAGCCATAGCTTCGATAACACCGGAGCGCTGTTCGACGAGCACGGCGCGCTGCACGACTGGTGGACGGCGCAGGACCTGAAGAAGTTCGAGGCAGCGGGCGATGCCCTGGCCGCGCAGTTCAGCGCCTACAAGCCGTTCGAGGACCTGGCGGTGAATGGCAAGCTCACCCTGGGCGAAAACATTGCCGATGTCGCCGGCCTGGCCACCGCACACGATGCCTACCTCCTGTCGCAACAGGGCAAGCCGGCGCAGACGCTGGAAGGCTTCACCCCGGACCAGCGCTTCTTCCTCGGCTTTGCGCAGGCGTGGCGCGGCAAGTATCGCGATGAAGCGCTGCGCAATGCCGTGCTGACCGACGTCCACGCGCCTGGGCGCTTCCGCGCGCAAACCGTGCGAAACCTCGATGCCTGGTACCCGGCGTTCGAGGTGAAGCCGGACCAGGCGCTGTATCTGGCGCCGGGGAAGCGGGTCAAGGTCTGGTAAATCGAAACAGAAGGGCGACCTACGGGTCGCCCTTCGTTTTTGGGTGCACCTGTAGGAGGGGCTTCAGCCCCGACAGCCCTCAGGGCCCGCGCACCCTCAAGGCCATCGCTGCAGCACCTCCACCGGCAACCCCATCCGCCTGCACGCCCGCGGCGCCAGGCCGTCGGGCAGCGCCGCACGAAACAAGGGCGCCATCGCCGCCAGCATCCTTGCCGCGGCGCGGTCGCGGGCACGTACCAGGGCGCTGCGACCCAGCAGCGCGCAGGCCCAATCCGGCAGCAGTGCCGCCCCCGCGCCGAGGAATACGTCACGCGACAGGCCCGGGGCCGGCACCGGCAGGCGTGCCCCGGCCAGTACGCCCAACACTTCACGTGCCTGCTGGCCCACCCGCAACTGCGGCAGCATCGCAGCGAAATACGCCGCCACGGCCGCCTCGCTGGCCGGCACCTCGGTGGCACCGAGGGCTGCGGCCACGCGCCGGGTTTCGGCGTAGTAGCGGTCGGCGATGGCAGCTGGAACGGGGCGACCATAGCGGCGGCAGCCCTGCAGGAAGCCATAGGCCTCGGTGACATGTACCCAGGTCAGCAACGCCGGCTCGTCCGCGCGGTAGGGCTGGGCATCATCGGTGTGACCAGCGATGCGGGCATGGATGGCACGCACCCGCGCGATGAGCCGTTCGGCTTCGGCAGTGGGCGCATAGGTGGTGCCGGCAACGAAGTGGGTGGTCCGCCGCAGGCGCCCGACCAGGTCGGTGCGGAAGTTCGAGTGGTCGTATACCGCGGCCAGCGCGCGCGGGTGCAGGGCTTGCAGCATCAGTGCGCACAGGCCGCCGGCCAGCATGCCGGGAAATTCGGCGTGCACGCGCCAGGTCACGCTGTCCGGGCCGAACAGCCCGGGGTCGCCCTCGGGGCTGTCGTACTCGATGCCGCTTTCGCCGCGCGGGAACGCCCCGAGCACCCAGCGTCGCAAGGGTGCGGCAGCAGGCGCGGTGAGGGATCGCAGCAGGCTCGGCATGCCGCCCATGCTAGCGCGCTCACGCAATGGTGACCGCCGGTTCGGATACTTGAGCCCGTCGTCCTGCACGCGCCGGCTCCGCCATCCGGCGGCGCATGTGCGGTCGCAGCAAGCCGACAACGGCCCGGCACCCCATTGCCAAGCGTGGCGAAAGTGCTAGAAAGGAAGCACCTGAAGTACGCCAGTATCGCCAGCCGTAGTAGCAGCCAACTGTTCGGGAGCTCGTCATGATCGCTTTGTTCAAAGGTTTGGGATTGCTTCTGGAAGACAACGCGCTCCACGCAGAGCCCTTTGAAGCGCAGGTCGCGCACTGGCGCAACAAGACCGACCGCCAGATCGACGCCGAGGTCGACCTGCTCACCGTCGCCAAGAAGCAGTGGGTAGTCGCCTCGATCATCGGCTGGCAGGCCATCTCGCTGATCCTCCTTGGGGTCATCGCCCAGCAGCTGTGGCAGCACGACTACCACATCACCTTCAGCCGCGTGGTCATCGTGTTCACTTCCTGGATCTCGATCCTGTTCGTGATGTGGTACATCGCCGACCTGTTCGACCACAGCGCCGGCTTCGAGCGCTGGTTGCGGGCTTTCAACAGCCGCGCGCGGCTGGCGCCGGACGCTGATACGGTCGAGTGCGTGGCCGATGCGCTGGAGATGGCGCGCCGCTATCCCGAAGTGTTGCGCTACAAGCAGGAAGTGATGGCCCACCGCGAGATTCGCCATGAGGACATCGTGATCATGCGCGAGATGGGGCGCCTGCGGCAGTACTCGGAACTGGTGCGTGAGCTCGACCGCTTCGATGGCAGCCCGCGATTGGTGGCCTGAGCTACGAGCTTCGGAGGCTGTCGGGGCTGAAGCTCCTCCTACAGCGCGATCACCGGCTCTTGTAGGAGGGGCTTCAGCCCCGACAGCCGGGAATCGGAAACAGAACGGGGGCCGAAGCCCCCGTTTTTTATTTCCTCAGTGAGTAGCCACCACCGCTTGCTCCACCGAAGGCGTGCGCCAACCGCTGCGCACGCCCCAGAAGTAGAACAACAGCCCGACCACCCCGACCACTGCCAGATCCATGCCATAGGACAGGTAGCCGTGGCCACCAAACGTGGTGCTGCCGGCCCAGGACAACAGGGCAATCGTCGGCAGGTACACGATCATCCACCAGGCGCCCTTGAGCTGGCGGCCAAAATCGGCCCAGCGTGCCTTGGCCTGGTAATACGCATAGACCGGCAGCGCGACCACCATCAGCAGGATGATCTCGCCAGTCAGCGGCCAGCGCGCCCAGTACAACAGCTCGGTGGCCATCACGAAGGCCACGGCGGCCATCACCGGAAGCGCGAACACGCGCAGCGGGCGGTGGAACTCGGGCGCGGTGCGGCGCAACGACATCACGCTGACCGGACCGGTCAGGTAGGAAATGATCGTCGCCACCGAGATCACCGCCGCCAACGTGCCCCAGCCGCGGAAAAAGAACAGGAACAGGTAGGACACGCCCAGGTTGAACAGCATGGCCGGGCGCGGCACGCCCCAGTGCGCATGCAACTGGCCCAGGATCTTCGGCATGGTGCCGTTCTTTTCCATGCCGTAGATCATCCGCGCCGTGGTCGCGGTGTAGGTGATGCCGGTACCCGATGGGCTGACGAAGGCATCCACGTACAACAGGATCGCCAGCCAATGCAGGTTGACGATGATCGCCAGCTCGGCGAACGGCGAGCGGAAGTCGATACCATGCCAGCCGGCCTGGGCCAGCAGGTCCGGCGGCACCGCGCCGATGAAGGCGATCTGCAGCAGCACGTAGACCACCGTGGCCAGCGCGATCGAGCCCAGTACCGCGAACGGAATGCTGCGGCCGGGGTTCTTGGCCTCGCCAGCCAGGTTCACCGGGCTCTGGAAGCCGTTGAAGCTGAAGACAATGCCGGCGGTGGCCACGGCCGTGAGCACGGCGGCGAAGTCGATGACGTGGCTGTCGCCATGGATGCCGACGCTGAAGTTCTCGCCGTGGAAGCCGCTGGCAATCAACATGATGCCGGTCAGGGCCGGCACCACCAGCTTGAATACCGTGATGGCGGTATTGGAGCGCGCGAACAGCTTCACGCTCCAGAAGTTGAGCAGGAAATACACCAGCACCAGCACTGCGGCGATCAGCAGCCCGGGCACGCTCAGCTCACCGGCACCGCCAGGATGCGAAATGAACAGGTTCTGCGCCCACTGCCAGGGCCACGAGGCCATGTACTGCACCGAGGCCTCGGCCTCGACCGGGATCACCGAGACGATCGCGATCCAGTTCGCCCAGCCGGCGATGAAGCCCACCAGCGACCCATGCGAGTAGTGGCTATAGCGCACCATGCCGCCGGATTCGGGGAACATCGCGCCCAACTCGGCATAGGCCAGCGCAATGGTGGTGATGATGGCCGCGCCCAGCACCCACGCCCAGACCGCCCCCGGCCCGGCCAGGCCAGCGGCGCGCCAGGCGCCGAACAACCAGCCAGAGCCAATGATCGAACCCAGGCCGGTAAGCATGAGGGCGAAGGGACCAACTTCGCGGCGCAGCGCGACGGGGTGTTGTGGAACGGACATGGGGCGAGAGCCGACAGCAAAGAATCGCGCATGATCGCAGAGCGGGGCCTGCGAGTCATAGCGCACTGCGGAATGGGCGTGCCCTTTGTAGGAGCGGCTTCAGCCGCGACCGTGGGCTGGCAGGCCACGGTCGCGGCTGAAGCCGCTCCTACAGAATCCCGATCAGCCCCGCCCGCACCCTTCGGCCGGCACCTTCCCGTCCACGCACAGCTGGAAGCCTTCCGGCAGGCCCTTCACCTGGTAGGTCTGGCCGGCCTCCAGGTCCAGCCGCTGCAGCGTCCGGCGCTGGCAGTGCCCTGCTTGCCCCGCTTGGCAGTCGTCGGCGAATACCAGGTAATGACAGTGCCCAGTGGTGCTGGCCAGGCAGTGGAAGTCGGCTACCCCTTCGCGGCTGGTGATTTTGCTGAAGAGGGTGTCGTGGCCGTCGGTACTGGCGCGGGTAATGGTGGTCACCCCGCGGCCTTCGTGGCAGCCCGGCACAGCCATCAGGCAGAAATAGATAATGGCGGCGAAGATGCGCATGGCGAGTCTCCTGGACGCCTGCCCCCGGCTACATGCCGCGGAACAGCGTCATGAACGGTTGGCTGACCGTGAGCAGTTCCGGCCGCGTCTTCAGGCGCAGCCGACCTTTGCCGCTGTCCTCGCGGATCACCGAAGCCACGGCCTTCATGTTGACGATCGTCGAGCGATGGATCTGCTTGAACGCTTGTGGGTCGAGGACGTCCAGCAGTTCGCGCAGCGAAGTGCGCAGTACCGACTCACCCTCGGCGGTCATCACCACGGTGTACTTGTGGTCGGCCTGGAAATAGGCCACGTCGTCGAGCTGGATCAGGCGCGTTTCGCGCCCACTGCTGGCGGTGATCCAGGCCATCGGCGGGCGATCCCCGGGATTGCCGGGGCGTGCCGACAACCGCGCCAGCAGTGCGTCCAGGACCTGCGTATCCGGCAGGCCCGCAGTCAGGCGCGATTGCACGCGCTGCACGGTGGCGGCCAGGCGTTCTTGCGAAATCGGCTTGAGCAGGTAGTCGATGGCACCCTGCTCGAAAGCGTCGATGGCGTACTGATCGTAGGCGGTGACGAACACTACCTGCGAGCGCGGGCTGGCTTCGGCCATGGCACGCGCCACTTCGATGCCGGTCAGGCCGGGCATGCGGATGTCGAGGAACACCACGTCCGGTTGCAACTCGGCGATGCTCTCCAGCGCGCTGGCGCCGTCTTCGCATTCGGCCACGATTTCAAGCGCCGGCCACACCTCGGCCAATTGCCCCAGCAGCGATTGCCGCAGCAGGGTCTCGTCTTCAGCCACAATCGCGCGGACCCCTTTCATGCCACTCCTCCGTTGCCTTCGGCGGCTTCTGCGCTGGCGCCCGGCACCGGCGGCGGCGTACTCGTGGTGCGGGTGGTCACCGGCGCGGCGGCGTTTGCCGAAGGTGTCGTATCCGGCGAGACCCACGGCGGCGGCGTCTTCTGCGGTGCGTATTGCAGCGGCAGGGTGATCGTGGCAGCCACGCCGCTGGGGAAGTTGGAGACGATCGCGAACGAGGCGGCGCCGCCGTAGGTCAGGCGCAGCCGCTCGCGCAGGTTGCGCAGGCCCACGCCGGTGCCATGACTGTGGCTGTTGAAACCCTGGCCATCGTCGGCGACGGTAAGCGTGGCGTGGTCGTCGAATGCGCGCGCCAGGATCCAGATGGTGCCGCCGCCCGGCTTGGGCTCCAGGCCGTGCTTGATCGCGTTCTCCACCAGTGTCTGCAACATCATCGACGGCACCTGCAGGCGGCGTAGTTCAAACGGCACCTCCAGTTGCATCGCCAGGCGCGAACCCATGCGGATGCGCAGGATTTCCAGATAGGCCTGGGTGCGTTCGAGCTCCTCGCCCAAACTGGACATCGCATCGTCGGCACTGGGCAGCGAGCGGCGCAGGTATTGAATCAAATGGCCAATCATCTGGTCGGCACGTGGCGGGTCGGTACGCGCCAGCACCTGGGCGCTGGCCAGGGTGTTGTAGAGGAAATGCGGCTCGACCTGCGCGTGCAGCAGGTTCAGCCGCGCCACCGCCAGTTCCTTCTCGGTCTCGGTCTGCACCACCGCGGCCTGCTCGTCGCGGCGCTGCGCCGACACCCGGGTGGTCAAGGCGCGGCCAACGGCTTCGGCGGTTTCGTAGTTGCTGCCTTCGTCGACCACGAACAGGTCGACCCAGGCACCCGCGTCGGGCTCGCACAGCAGGGTGACGCTGCTGGTGCCCGTGCCGGGGGTGAGCGTAGCCTGCACCTGGTTGCGCTTGATCGCAAAGCGCGCGAACAGGTTCCAGCGCGAGATCTCATCGGGCGAGGTGGCATCGAAGCGCCGCACCTTGGCCCGCACCTGCAGGCTGCCCGGCGAGCTTTCGATATCTTCTACCCGCGGTAGCTGGCGGATCGCACTTTCCATCACCGCAAAGGCTTCGGTCGTATCCAGCGGCACTTCGATCTGGCGGCGCTGGCGGCTGCTCAGGGTGTCGTGGTCGAGCCGGCCGGCGATCAGCTTCACCCGCCGCAGGTGGGTGGCAATGCTGGTCAGCACGATGGCCAGGGTGCCCAGGGTGATCAGGGTGTAGATCGAACCGGTGTGGCCGAACAGCTCGTCCCAGACATTGCTGACGACGATCAGCACGATCATCCAGGCGAACATCAGGCGGGCGATCAGGAACAGGCTGGCAGTCACGGGAAGGGCTCGATGGATTCAGTGCGGCCGAGCATAGACCGCGCCGGCGGGCTTGTGGATGCGACGCGACGAGCGCCCCGGCATGGCGACGGAAGCCCGGATTGCCAGCGCGAATCCGCGGCCGCGGTCGCGTTTCGCCGGCGCGGGCCGCGGTTATGCTGGCCCGGCCCCCACCCTGGAAGTCTTATGCAACGTCGCCAGTTCCTGCGCGGTGCCAGCGCCGCGGTCGCCGTCGCCTCCACCGCTGCCTTCGCCGCCAATGAACCCCGCCATCCCGCGCTGGCGCCACCGCCGGCCGATGCGGTGGCCGACCACTTCGCACCGCCGCGCGCGCTCTCGCCGATCCGCGCCAGTGCCGACCGCATCATCGCCCTGAGCGTATGCACCCGGCCCTTCCGCGCCCAGGGCCCACGAATCGAGGCCGAGCGGGTCGGCCGCAAGACCATCGTCCACAACTATGGCCATGGCGGCAGTGGCTGGTCGCTGTCGTGGGGCTCGGCCGAGCAAGCGGTGCGCCTGGCGCCCACGAAGCCGGGCGAAGAAGTAGCGGTGATCGGCTGCGGCGCCATTGGGTTGACTACCGCCCTGGTCGCCCAGCGCGCCGGGCTGCGCGTACGCATCTATGCCAAGGACCGGCTGCCGGACGTGCGTTCGTTCTACGCCACTGGCGTGTGGTCGCCGGACTCGCGGCTGATCACCGCCGCCGCCAACAACCCGGCCTTCGAGCGCAGCTGGGAAGAGATGGCGCGCAGCTCGTTCCACCGCTTCCAGACCCTGCTCGGGCTACCGGGCGAGCCGGTCGAATGGCGCGACGGCTACTTTCTCTCCGACACCCCGTTCGACCAGCCGGCCGGCCCGGACAGCGAAAGCCGCGAGCCCGAATACGCTGATCTCGAACACCGCCTGCTGCGCGACCTGCACCCGGCCGGGCGCGAGCTGGCGCGCGGCGAGCACCCTTTCCCGGTGGCCTACGCGCGCCGCTACACCCAGATGACCGTCAACATCACCGCCTATTCGCGCCTGCTGATGGACGACTTCCTGGCCAACGGCGGCGAACTGCACACGCGGGTGTTCGACAGCCCGCGCCAGTTCGCCGACCTGCGCGAGAAGGTGGTCTTCAATGCCACCGGCTACGGCGCGCGGGCCCTGCTGGGCGACGAGACGATCGTGCCGGTGCGCGGCCAGACCGCACGCCTGGTGCCACAGCCGGAGGTCGACTACTCGCTGTTCTGGCGCGGCCACAACCTCAACGTCATCCCGCGGCGCGACGGCATCCTGGTACAGGCGCAGCAGGAGGACGACTATGGCAACGAGGGCATCAGCCCGAACCGCGCGCTGTCCGAAGCGGCGGTGGCGCAGTTGGCGAAGTTGTTCGGCACCGCGGCGAGCTGAGCCGGACCGGTGGGTGGCCCTCGGGCCACCAGCCCGGATTACTTCACCGACGCCTGCAACGCCGCGGCCAGCGCCGCATCGCCATTGAGCAGGTCCTGCCAAGCCAGCACCAGGCCTTTGCGCCGGCCCTTCTCGACCAGTTTCAGGCCCTGCGGATCGATCGTCAGGGTGTAGGCGCGGCCGTCCACTTCCAGCTCGCGGCGCAGAGGTTTGTCCAGGGGCGTCATGGCCGGCTCCGGCAGGGGCGTCGCCGCATGCTGGCCGGCGCCGAGTGAGCGTGCCGTCAGCGCTGGCCGGTAAGCGGGAGGCCGTGCGTTGTCTGCCATGTGGCCGGCAGCAGAACGCAGGAAGCCACCCGTCCCTTCAAGGAGCTGTGTCATGCCCAATCGCGACGATATCGCGTGGTTCAAGCAGACGTTCGGCACTCGCCTGCAAGCCGCGCTCGCCGGCACCCCTTTCAGCCTCGACTTCCTCGTCGCCCTGGCCTGCCAGGAAACCGGCGAAGTGTGGCCGCTGTTGCGCCGCGCCGGGCTGGATGAGGCGCGGCTGCTGGCCCTGTGCGTGGGCGATACCCTCGATGCCAGCGCTGGCCGCGGCGCCTTCCCGCGCACACGCGCTGAATTGGAGGCAGCGCCCAACGGGCCGCAGATGTTCCAGATCGCGCGCCAGGCCCTGGTCGACATGGCCCGCTTCGTTCCCGAGTACGCGCGCGTGGCGCAGAAGCCGGACAAGTTCTGCCATGGCTTCGGCCTGTTCCAGCGCGACCTGCAATTCTTCAAGCAGGATCCACAGTACTTCCTGCAACAACGCTACGCCCACTTCGAGGACACCCTGGCCCACGCGCTGCAGGAACTGCAGGCCAAGCGCCAGCGCATCGGCCTGGGCGATCGCGCACCGCTGAGCGTGCTGGACATGGTCGCCGTGGCGATTGCCTACAACACCGGCCGCTACGACCCGCGCAAGGGCCTCAAGCAGGGCTACCGCCCGCCCGGTGGCAAGTTCTATGGCGAATCGGTGTTCGACTATCTGCGCCTGAGCGAAACCGTCGCTGTCGCCGGCGCACGCCCCTTGATCGAGCCGCCGCGCCCCGGCGAGGCCATCGTGCCGCCACCCTCGCCGATCACCGCGACCGGGCCGTTCCTGCGCGTGGATACGCGGGTATCCACGCTGTATCTGCGCAGTGCGCCGAAGATCAGCACCCCGGCGCGCGCCAACGTTGTCGGCGAACTGCCCGATGGGCAGCCGGTGCGTGCGTTCGATGGCAAGGCAGTGGACGGGTTCATGGCCGTGGAGACCAGCCTGGCCGGCGCGCTGCTGCGCGGTTGGGCGGCCACGCGCTATCTCAAGCCGGCGCCGGAGCTGGAAGAGATTCCCGTACTCGATGCCACGCCAACGCCAGCGATCGCCACCGCCGCGGCTGATGCGCGCGCCGCCGCCTCTGGCCCCATTCCTGCCGTGTGGATGCCGCGCGCCGGCACCCGCATCACCCGGCGTACCGCGCCGGCTGACGCGCACTCGCTCAACGAACCCGGTCAACCCGGGCGCCAGGGCACCAGCCCGGACGCGCTGCGGGTCGAACTGGCGGCCATCATTGCCTGGCTGGACAGCGAGAATCCCGCGCACAAGCGCTACCAGCCGCGCGATGGGCTGACCTTCTGCAACATCTACTGCCACGACTTCTGCCATCTCGCCGGCGCTTATCTGCCGCGGGTGTGGTGGTCGTCGCCGGCGCTGCTGAAGTGGCAGCAGGGCCAGAGCGTGACGCCGTTGATTGGCGACACCCTGCGCGAGATGCGCGCCAACGACCTGTTCCGCTGGCTGCGCGAATTCGGACCGGACTTCGGCTGGCGCCAGACCGGCACGCTGGACAAGCTGCAGCTGGCCGCCAACCAGGGCGCGCTAGGCTTGATCGTGGCGCGCCGCAAGGAAGACGGGCGCTCGGGCCACATCGTGCTGGTGGTGCCCGAGACTGACACGCAGCGCGCGCGACGCGACGCCAGCGGCACTGTCATCGCGCCGCTGCAGAGCCAGGCCGGTGCCCGCAATTTCCGCTATGGCACCGGCCAGGCCGGCTGGTGGAACCGCGAGACCTTTGCCGAGTTTGCCTTCTGGATCCACGCCTGAGCCCACGCTCAGGCGCGGCGCTGGATCAGTTCCATGAACTGGTTGAGGCGAAAGGGCTTCTGCAGGAACTGCACCCCGGGCGGCAAAGGCTGCAACTGGAACCGCGGGTGCCCGGAAGCGAGGATCACCGTGGCCTGCGGCAGGTGCTGGGCCACGTACTGGCCCAGGTCGGCGCCGCTCAGGTCCCCGGGCATGTGGATATCGCTGAACAGTACGTCGCAGCAGTAGCCGCCCTTTAGCAGGGACATCGCCTGGCCGGCGTCCGCGGCAGTGCGGACCTGTGCGCCCATGCCTTCCATGACGTCGGCCAGCAGGTCGCGCAGGTCTTCCTGGTCTTCCACCAGCAAGACCCGCAACGGTGGTGCGGAATGCGCTTGTTGCATGTTGCCCCCTGTACAAAAAAACGACGAAGGATTCCGACTGCGGCGTGAAGACGGCGTGGAGGGCGAGGAAACCACCCGTGGGCATTCGTCAAGCCTGATCCTTCAGTTAGTATCGCGTGTTTTCAGTATTGGGACAGGCACGATGAAACAAGCCACCGGCCGCGACACCGCGATCGGCGTGACCGCCTTCGCACTGGCTCTGGGCACGATCAGCATCGAAGCGATCACGCCCCTGGGCTACGCCGTCTGGCTGCTGTATTTCATGGCCGTCTGCGTCACCGTGTTCCAGAACCGGCCGATGCTGCCGCTGGCCGTGGCAGCCTTGTCGTGCGTGCTACTGGCGGTCGGGTACAACATCGCCCCGCCCAGCAATAACTCGGCGTTCTCGTTCGTCAACCGCAGCATCGGCGGCACCTGTTTCGTGCTCACCGCCCTAGTCGTGATGCAGGCGATCCGGGCCCGCCGCGAAGCCGAGCGCGCCCTGTGGCTGCAGGAAGGCGCCAATGCCGTCTCGGTGAGCCTGCATGGCGACCTGACCCCGAATGAGCTCGCCGAGTCCGCGCTGGGCGTGCTGTGCGGCTACATCGGCGCCCAGGTCGGCGCGCTGTACCGCCTGGACGGTGAGCGGCTGATGCTGGCTGGCGGCGTCGCGCTGTCTGCGGAGGTCCCGCGGGAATTGTCCGCCCGTGAAGGCCAGCTGGGCGAGACCTTGCGACTGGGCCAGGCCCGGCGCGTGCATGGCGTGGCCGCCACGCACCTGCCCATCGCCTCGGCCCTGGGCCGCAGCGCACCAGGCGAATTGCTGATGGCGCCGGTGAGCGCGGATGGCAACTGGATGGGCGTGGTGGAACTGGGCCGCGTGGCCAGTTCGCTGCGCGATGGTACGGCGCTGGAACTGCTGGCACGTTGCGGCGAAATCATCGGCGTGGCGCTGCGCACCTCGCTGCTGCGCACCGAGCTGATCGACCTGCTCGAAGAAACCCAGCGCCAGAGCGAAGAGCTACAGGCCCAGCAGGAAGAGCTGCGCGTGGCCAACGAGGAACTGGAAGAACAAAGCCGCAGCCTGCAGCACTCGCAAGCCAGCCTGGAACAGCAGCAGGCCGAGCTGGAGCAGACCAACGTGCAGTTGGAAGAGCGCACGCACGAGCTCGAAGGCCAACGCCAGCGCCTGCTCAACGCCCAGTCAGAACTGGTGCGCAACAGCCAGGAGCTGGCCACCGCCTCGCGCTACAAGTCCGAGTTCCTGGCCAACATGTCGCACGAGCTGCGCACCCCGCTCAACAGCTCGCTGATCCTGGCCAAGCTGCTGGCCGACAACCGCGACGGGACGCTGACCACCGAACAGGTCAAGTATGCCCAGGCGATCCACTCGTCCAACAACGATCTGCTGGCACTGATCAACGACATCCTCGACTTGTCCAAGATCGAGGCCGGCCATATCGAACTGGCCGACGACACCCTGCAGACCGATTCGCTGTTGGCACGCCTGCGCGAGACCTTCGAACCGCTGGCGCGGCAGAAGGGCCTGACGCTGGACATCGCCACCGACCCGGGCGCGCCGGCCCAGTTCGTTGCCGATAACCAGCGCCTGCAACAGATCCTCAAGAACCTGCTGGCCAACGCGCTGAAGTTCACCGAGCACGGCAGCGTCAGCCTGAAGGTGCAGGCGCACGGGCCACGACGCATGCGCTTTGTGGTCTGCGATACCGGTATCGGCATTGCCCGCGACCAGACCGAGGTGATCTTCGAGGCATTCCGCCAGGCCGACGGCAGCACCCGCCGCCGCTTCGGCGGCACCGGCCTGGGCCTTTCGATTTCGCGCGACCTGGCGCTGCGCATGGGCGGGGCCATCAGCGTGGAAAGCGAGCCGGGCCGCGGCAGTTGCTTCACCCTGGAACTACCGGTCGATGGCGCACCGGCCGAAGCAGCCCATGCACCGCTGCCCGCGCCGGTGAAGACCACGCCCAATTCCCCCCTGCCCGAGCGCCTGCCGCCCGCGCCACCCGCGCCGGCCGTACGCGCGACAGCGACTGCTTCGCTCGCCGAGGGTGTGGAGGACGACCGGCAGCAACGTAGCCGGCCCGGCCGGCTGATCCTGGCGGTGGAGGACGATGTCGAATTCGCCCGCGCCCTGGTCGCGCTGGCCCACGACCTCGATTTCGATTGTGTCGTGGCCCCGACCGCCGAACAGGCCCTGGCGCTGGCGACCGAGTTGCGGCCCAGCGGCATCCTGCTGGACATCGGCCTGCCGGACGTCTCCGGCCTGAGCGTGCTCGAACGCCTCAAGCGCGACCCGGCCACTCGCCATATCCCGGTACACGTCGTATCGGCCGTGGAGCGCACCCAGGTAGCACTGGAACTGGGCGCGGTCGGCTTCCTGATCAAACCGGCCACGCGCGAGCGCCTGGCCAGCGCGATCGAGCAACTGGAGCAGACCAGCGCGCGCGCCATGCGCCGCCTGCTGATCGTCGAGGACGACCAGGAGCTGCGCGAGAACCTGCAGCTGCTGCTGGCCCGCGACCAGTTGGAGATCGTCGCGGTCGGCACCATTGCCGAAGCCATCGAGCAACTGGTCGGCACCACCTTCGACTGCATGGTCACCGACCTGGCGTTGCCCGACGGCAGCGGCTACGACTTGCTCGAACGCATGGCCGGGCATGATGCGGTCGCCTTCCCGCCGGTGATCGTCTACACCGGGCGCGCGCTTACCCGCGACGAAGAACAGCGCCTGCGCCGCTACTCCAAGAGCATCATCATCAAGGGCGCGCGCTCGCCCGAGCGCCTGCTGGACGAGGTCACGCTGTTCCTGCACAGCGTGGAGGCCTCCTTGCCAAGCCAGCAGCAGCGGTTGCTGCGCGAAGCGCGCCGGCGCGATGCCGTGCTCGATGGCCGCACGGTGCTGCTGGCCGAGGACGACGTGCGCAACATCTTTGCCCTGTCCAGCGTGCTCGAACCGCTCGGCGTCACCCTGGAGATCGCGCGCAATGGCCGCGAGGCGCTCGAACGCCTGGCCACGCATGAAGTCGACCTGGTGTTGATGGACATCATGATGCCGGAGATGGACGGCCTGACCGCGATGCGTGAGATCCGCCGCAATCCGGCATGGCGGAACCTGCCGATCATTGCTTTGACCGCCAAGGCCATGGCCGACGACCGCGAGCACTGCCTGGAAGCCGGCGCCAACGACTACATCGCCAAGCCCATCGACGTCGACAAGCTGGTCTCGCTGTGCCGGGTGTGGTGCGCGCGGCAATGAGCGAGGCGCTGTTCGACCTCGAGCTGGGGCTGCTGCTGGAGGCAATCTACCGGCGTTACCACTACGACTTCCGCCAGTACGCGGTGTCGTCCCTGCGCCGGCGCGTGCGCCAGGCCATGGGCCGCTTCGACTGCGAGCGCGTGGCCGACCTGCAGCACCGTCTGCTGCACGAACCCGAACTGTTCGCCCAGGCAATGCAGTACTTCACCGTGCAGGTCTCGGAGATGTTCCGCGACCCGGACTACTTCCGGGTACTGCGCGAGCAGGTAATACCGGTGCTGCGCACCTACCCGTCCTGCAAGATCTGGGTTGCCGGGTGCAGCACTGGCGAGGAAGTGTGGTCGATGGCGATCCTCCTGCATGAGGAAGGCCTGCTCGATCGCACACTCATCTACGCCACCGACATCAACCCGGAGGCGCTGGCGGCCGCCGAGAGCGGCGTATTCGACATCGACCGCATCGCCCAGTTCAGCCGCAGCTACCAGCAAGCGGGTGGCCGTGCCTCGCTCTCGGATTACTACACCACTGCCTACAACGGTGCGCTGTTCGAGCGCCGGCTCAAGCGCAATATCGTGTTCGCCGATCACAGCCTGGCCACCGACAACGTGTTTTCCGAGGTGCACCTGGTCTCGTGCCGGAATGTGCTGATCTATTTCAACCGCGGGCTGCAGGACCGGGCGATCGGCCTGTTCCACGAGGCGCTGGTGCACCGGGGCTTCCTTGGCCTGGGAAGCAAGGAATCGCTGCAGTTCGGCGCCCACGCCGCGGACTTCGAGCCCTGCGCGCGCGAACAGCGCGTGTATCGGAAGGTCGCATGAGCCAGGCCATCGCTACCTTGGCCGCGCGTTACGACGCCATCGTCATCGGCGCCTCTGCCGGCGGCGTGGCTGCATTGCGCCTGGTGCTGCGCAGCTTGCCGGCCGATCTGCCGGTGCCGGTGCTGATCGTCCTGCACCTGCCGCGCGATCGCCCCAGTACCATCAGCGAGATCCTCGACGGCGATTGCGCCCTGCCCGTGCGCGAAGCCGTGGACAAGCAGCCTTTGCTGCCGGGCACGGTGACCTTTGCGCCGCCGGACTACCACTTGCTGGTGGAAAGCCCGCAATCGCTGGCGTTGTCGGTGGACGCGCCGGTACTGTTCTCGCGCCCGGCCATCGACCCGCTGTTCGAGAGCGCTGCCGATGTTTTTGGGCAGCGCTTGTTGGCCCTGCTCCTGACCGGCGCCAGCAGCGACGGCAGCGAGGGCGTCGCCGCAGTACGCCAGAGCGGCGGCAGCGCCTGGATCCAGGCGCCGGAAGATGCCATTTCCCCCTTGATGCCTGCCTCGGCCCTGGCGCACGCGGGCGCCGATGCGGTACTTACCCTGGACGCAATTTGCGCACGGCTGTCGGAGTTCCATCGATGAACCTGCTCAACCCCTCGCCTTCGACCGACATGTCCGAGCCGGTCAACGTCCTGGTGGTGGACGATGTCGCCGAGAACCTGGTCGCCATGGAAGCGCTGCTGCGCCGCGATGGCGTGCGCGTGCTGTGTGCTCGATCCGGCGCCGAGGCGCTGGAATTGTTGCTGCTGCACGAAGTGGCCGTCGCCTTGCTCGATGTGCACATGCCCGAGATGGATGGCTTCTCGCTGGCCGAGCTGATGCGCGGCGCCACCCGCAGCCGTGAAGTGCCGATCATCTTCCTGACCGCCTCGCCCAGCGACCCGATGCGCTCGTTCCAGGGCTACGGCGCGGGCGCGGTGGACTTCCTGCACAAACCGATCGAGCCGCACGTCATCCTCGGCAAGATCAATGTCTTCATCGAGCTGTTCGAGCAACGCCGCCTGCTCAAGCAGCGCAACGAATCGCTGGAACGTGCGCTCAAGCTCAATGAAACCATGATGGCGGTGCTGACCCACGACCTGCGCACGCCGTTGTCGGTGGTGTTGCTGTGTGCCGAGAAGCTGGCCATGCAGCTGCCGGCCGATGCATCGGTCCAACGCACATTGGGACAAATGGAAAGCAGCGGCCGGCGGATGGCGCGCATGGTCGAACAATTGCTCGATTTCTCGCGCATTCGTACCGGTGGCCTGATCGTGCAATGCGTGCCCTGCGATTTCCGCGAGGTCGCCGCCAGCGTCCTCGACGAGGCGCAGCGCCTGCATGGCGACGCCCGGCTGGAACTGCTGGCCGAAGGCGACCTGCAATTGCACGCCGACGCGGACCGGCTTTCGCAGATCGTCTCCAATCTGGTCAGCAATGCCCTGGTCCATGGTCAAGGCACGGTGCGGGTGGAGATCGATGGTCGCGACGCGCAGGTGCTGCGGCTGGCGGTGAGCAATCCGGGCCATATCGACCCGGATCTGTTGCCGCGTTTGTTCGAGCCGTTCAAGACCCGTTTCCACGCCAGCCATGGCCTGGGCCTGGGCTTGTTCATCGCGCATCAGTTCGCGCTGGCCCACGGCGGCGACTTGCGCGCATCGAGCGCGCAGGGGCAGGTCCGCTTTGAGCTGCGCCTGCCGCGACGAGGAGCGTAGCGGGTTCGGCGCCGGCATCCGCTGCCTCGCCCGGCGGTTCCCGCCGGCTCAACACCAGGCTGCCTTGCTCAGTGCGGATGGCCAGTTCGTCGCCGACCTGGAAGCCGCAAAGCTCCAGCCAACGACCAGACAGCTTCAACGCCGGCACCGCGCGACCAATGAGGTCTTCGCCGCGGCGCACGTCGTAGTAGGTGAAACCCAGCTTGCAACGCGAGGGGATACGGTAGCCGGGCACGGTTTCCATCAGGTCGGAAAACACCCCCTTGTGAATGCACTGCGTGGATCGCCCGGACCGTGGCGGGGAAGTGTAGTCATCAGACATATCGAGCTCCTTTTCGGTGCGTCGCCCTGGCGGGTGATGCCGCGCGCGGGCGGTTGACTTGGGCGCTGCAGCAAGCCGGCAGAACCGACATACACCTTCTCGCGACAGGGCGACGCGCTCAACCTGAAATTGCCGTAGGTAATGTCGGCAAGGGTGTGGCCCCAGACGCGAAGTTCCGCTGCAGTTGCTGCCATTGCTCGACCGTGTTGCAGTTGGCGAACCAAAGCGATGCATCCTTCGGCGCGGCCAATGCATGTGTGCCCACTGACTGCTGCAAGGCCCGCAGCGAACGGCACTGGGGTGGCGCGCGCAACACGTCCTGCAGGCAACGGCGACTGCGTGCATCCAGCCGCAGCCGCATGGGCAAACGATAGTCGGCAAATACGCTGCAGGCCTGTCCTTGGCTCGGCCGCAACGCGGCCAGCGCGGCGGGCTGCAGGGCCGGCATGTCCACCGCGACCACAAGCAACTCGCCGTCCGGCAGTTGCTGCGCCACGCTGCACAGGCCGCCGATAGGGCCGAGATCCGGCCACAGGTCGGGCACGCCGCCGAATGCGGGATAGGCGCCACTGACCACCACGCGCCGCGCACCCGCCCGCCGCAGCAGCCGACCCATGTGTGCCAACAGCGGCGCGCCCTGCCAGTCGAGCATGGCCTTGTCACGTCCCATGCGCGTTGAACGGCCGCCGGCGAGGATGACGCCGATCCAGTCCGGCAGCGCGTTCATGGCGGCTCGGGCACCACCGCAATCGCCTGCAGATGGCCCGTGCTCCATACCTCGACCGCCGCGCCTGCCGCTTGGTCAGCAATGCCCGCGGGGGCCACTGCCCAGGCGTTGGCCGCGCACAGCGGCCGCAGGCGAAACGAATGCTGCGCTGGCAGTACACGGGCAGACAAGCGGCCATCACGGCTGCAGAACACTTGCGCTGTGGCGCAGGCATGCAATTGCAGTGGCGAACGCCAGGCCTCGTGCAGGGGCAGCTGCCATGGCACTTCCTCTGGCAGGCCCAGCATCGCGCGGACGGCAGCCTCGACGAAAAAGCGCTGCCCAACGGCGGTAGCTGCGGGATTGCCCGGCAGGCCGAAGTACAACGGCCCTTCGCGCAGGCGGGCGAACAGCAACGGCTTGCCCGGCCGCAGCGCGACCTGGTGGAAGACCAGGCTGGCATTTCGCACTCGCAACGCTTGCGGCACGAAATCGAACGCGCCCGCCGACACCGCGCCGGTGCTGATGACCAGGTCCGGCGCGTACGCAAGCGCCTCGTCGAGCCGATGCTGGAATCGTGCGGGATCGTCGTCGACGCCGCCTTGCCATACCACCTCCGCCCCAGCTTCCTGCAACTTCAGGCACAAGTAAGGGCGGTTGGCATCGCGGATCTGCCCGGGCAGCAACGGCTGCCTGGGGTCATCGATGAGTTCGCCACCGGTCGCCAGCACCGCCACACGTGGACGCCGGCGTACTGCCACCCGGCTGGCACCGAGCGCATGCAGGAGCATCATCTGCGTCGCCCCCAACCATTGCCCGGCCGCCAGCACCTGCTGGCCGATTGCCACGTCTTCGCCGCAGCGACGCACGTGCCGGCCGGTTTCTACCGCCGTGTCCAGGCGCACGCGGGTGGCATGGGCCGGCACCCGCGACAGCACCGTGACCTGTTCCCTCGGTACCACCGTGTCCAGTCCATCGGGCAGGCAGGCACCGGTCATGATCTCCCACGCGCCACGGGCAACCCGCGGCGGCGCGCCGGCCGCCTGGCAACCGACCACCTCCAGCTCGGCGCCCGCCTCCAGGGTCGATGCCTCCGCCGCCAGGGCGTAACCGTCGAGTGCCGCATTGTCGAAAGGGGGCAGGCTTGCGGGGCTGATGAAGCCCTGCGCCAGCAGCCTGCCCGATGCACGCGCTATTGGCACGTCCTCCATCGGCAATACCGCCGCGTGCGAGCGCACCGAGCGTAAAGCCTCGTCATAAACAAGCATCAGCCGGCCCTGCATGCCAGGGTCGCTGGCGCCAACACTGCGGCCGCTTCAGCCAACGCGTTGCCTACCAGGATGACGCCGGGTGATCGATCGTCAGCCAGCGATGACAACGCACCCAGCGCCGCGAGGGTCGTCAGATGGCAGCGCTCGCTCGGGCGGCTGGCATCCAGCACCAAGGCCGCCGGCGTATGGCCGGGCAGGCTGGCGCGCAGCGAGGTCGCGATCGCATCCAGGCGGCGCACGCCCATGTAGATGGCCAGCGTGGTGCCGGTCGCGGCCAGTGCGCGCCAGTCCGGTTCGCCGCCGTCGTGGGTGTGCGCGGTGACGAAGCTGACGCCGTGGCAGTGGTCGCGGTGGGTAAGGGAGATGCCCAGCCCTGCAGCCGCCGCGAACGCGGCGCTGACCCCGTTGATGATGCGTACGCCAATGCCGGCGCGACGCAAGAACGCGATCTCTTCGCCGGCACGACCAAACAGCAGCGCCTCGCCGCCCTTCACCCGCACCACCCGAAGGCCCTGCAGGGCATAGCGGCGCATGAGTCGACAGATGAATTGCTGCGGGGTGGAGCGGCAGCCGCCGCGCTTGCCGACCCCTATCACGCGCGCGCCGGGTGCCAGCGCGACGATCTCCGGGTCGACCAGCTCGTCGAGCAGCAGAATCTGTGCCTGCGCCAACGCCTTGACCGCGCCGAGGGTGAGCAGGTCGAGGTCGCCGGGGCCGGCGGAAAGCAGCACCACGTCGGTTGTTGCGGGCGGAGAGAGGTGCATGGGCGCTCCTGAGGGAAGACGGTTCAGGCCAGTGCGGCCTGGCGGCAGAGCTGCAGCAGTTGCGGCACGCAGGAGCCGCATTCGCTGCCGCAACCCAGGCGTTGCTTGAGCGTGGGTACGTCGGCGCCGCGGGCGATCTCGGCCTGGATCGCAGACAGCGCGACCTGCCTGCAACTGCACACAATGGGATCGCGGGCCACGCTCGCGCCGGGTGCAAACACCGCCAGGCGAGGGCCCTGCCACGGTTGCGCCGCCAGGGCGGTCTGCAACAGGCCCTGGCTCGCGGCGCTGGGTTGCGGGTCGGTCAGCAAGACGCCATCGAAGTAGTCGCCATCGCTCTGGCGGCGCCAGCCCACCCGACGCAGGATGCCGCGCCGAGCATCCTGGTATTCGAGCAGATCGGGGCTGGCCGGCAACGCGAGGGCCGCTTCCAGCTGCGTCCACCACTCCGGCGAAGGGCGCTGCGTGCAGGCCGCGCGCAGCACTACCCAGGCCGAACCGCGCGCCTGCCCGTTTTCCGCGTGCAGCACCAGGCTGGCGTAGCCGCACTCGCGCAGCAGCGGTTGCAGGGCCGCACGCAACGCCAGTGCGTCGCCGCGCCGGGCCGCAAGCAAATACCAGCCGAACTCGGCCGGCTCCACCCGGACCGCGGCGTGCTTGAGCTCAGGCTGCTGGGAGGTCGCGTCGAAGGCCGGCGTGCTGAGCTCGTTGATGCCATTGCAGGCCAACTGCTGGCCGCTCCAGTGCATGGCCGCGAATACGCAGCCCGACCGCACCTCGTCGGAAAGTTCCAATGGCAGGACAAGCGCTCCGCGCTTGCTGCTCACCCGGACCAGTGCGCCGGCCGCCAGGCCGCGCCGCGCGGCGTCGTCAGGGTGCATGCGCAGGCCCGGTTCCGGGCAATGGGCGTAAGCCTCCGCAATGCGCCCAGTGCGCGACATGCCATGCCACTGGTCGCGCAGGCGCCCGGTGAGCAAACGTAAGGGGTAGCGCGCGGAGGTCGCTTCGGCGACCGGCCGGTAAGCCGCTGCGTGGAAGTTGCCACGGCCATCATCTGTGGCGAAGCACCCATCGGTATAGCGCCGCAGCAGCCCCTGCGTGGCACCCGCCGGATAGGGCCATTGCTGTGGCCCGCCGCGTTCAAGCTGCGGGTAATCCAGGCCACCGATATCCAGATCGCGGCCCACGGTCAGACTGCGGTGTTCATCGAATATCTGCGCGGGCGTATCGAAGCCGAATAACGAGGGCCCTGCCGGCACCAGGCGACGTTCCAGGCGGCGCGCGATCTCGCAGGCGATCCAGCTGTCCGCGCGCGCCTGCCCCGGTGGCGCAACCGCCGCACGCACGCGGGTGATGCGGCGCTCTGAATTGGTCACTGTCCCCTCTTTCTCGCCCCAGCTTGAGGCCGGCAACACGACGTCGGCGAACGGCAGGGTGTCGGTGTCGGCAAACGCCTCCTGCACGATCACCAGCTCGGCGGCGGCCAGGGCCTCGCGCACGCGGGCCACGTCGGGCATGGAGTGCACGGGATTGGTGCAGGCGATCCACACTGCCTTGATCTTTCCCGCGCGCAGTCCCTCGAACAGGGGCACCGCGGTGGCGCCGGGCGCCGCCGGCAGACGGCCCGGCGGCAGCTGCCACAGCGCTTCGAGGTCGGCGCGATCGCCCGGATCGCCGAGTTCGCGATGAGCCGCCAGCATCGTCGCCATGCCGCCCACCTCGCGCCCGCCCATGGCATTGGGCTGCCCGGTCAACGAGAACGGCCCGGCCCCAGCGCGGCCGATCTGGCCGGTGGCCAGGTGCAGATTGATCAGGGCCAGGTTCTTGTCGGTGCCGTGCACGGACTGGTTCAGGCCCATGCAATACAGCGACAGGAACGCCGGGCTGCGGCCAATCCACTCCGCTGCCTGGATCAGGTCTTCCACGGCAATGCCGCACAGTTCGGCGCTGACCCGCGGGGTGTAGTCGCGCAGCAATTGTTTGAGCGCCGCAAAGCCATTCGTATGGGCCTGGATATAGGCCTCATCCAGCCAGCCCTCCCAGACCAGGTGGTGCAGGATGCCGTTGAACAACGCCACGTCGGTGCCGGGCTGGATCGCCAGGTGCAGGTCGGCCATGGCGGCGGTGCCGGTGCGACGCGGATCGACCACGATCCAGCGCGTGTCCGGATGCGCTTCGCGCGCCTGCTCCAGGCGCCGGAACAACACCGGGTGTGCATAGGCCATGTTGCTGCCGGCGAACAACACGGTCCGCGCGTGCTCCAGGTCCTCGTAGCAGGTGGGCGGGCCGTCGGCCCCGAAGGCGCGTTTATAGGCGGATACCGCACTGGACATGCACAGGCGCGAGTTGGTGTCGATGTTGGCTGTGCCGAGCAAGCCCTTGGCGAGCTTGTTGAAGACGTAGTAGTCCTCGGTCAGCAATTGACCGGAGAGATAGAACGCGACCGCGTCCGGTCCGTGCTCACGCACGATTGCGGCCATGCGTGCGGCCACATGTTCCAGCGCGCGCTCCCAATCGACCTCGCGGCGCGGTTGATCGCGGCGCACGCGCAGTTGCGGCGCCAGCAACCGGCCAGCATGGCTGGCAACACTTTGCGGCAGCGCGCGCCCCTTGCTGCAGAGCCGGCCATGGTTGGCCGGATGATCCGGGTCGCCCTCGATCCCCACGATCGCCTCGCCGCCCGGCCCGTGTTCGCTGTGGATCAGCACCCCACATCCGACCCCGCAATAGCAGCAGGTCGAGCGCGTGGTGCGCTGTTGCAGCGAAGCCTCCAGCAAGGGCGCGGCGAGGCTCGCCGCGTTCATGGCCCTGCCTCGGCCAAAGCATCGGCGGCCACCGCGATCGCGCGCGGCACGATCCACACCCTGCCGTCTTCCACCTTCACCGGGTAGCGCACTGCGCAGCCGATATCCGGAGCGCGGGCCTGGCCGTCCTCCAGCGAGATCAGCCAGCCATGCAATGGGCAGGCCACATGCTCGCCGGAAACGATCCCTTGCGACAGCGGTCCGCCCTTGTGCGGACAGCGGTCGCGCAGCGCAAACACGCGCTCGCCCCCGCTGCGGAACAACGCGATCGGCGCAATGCCTTCCAGCTGCAGCACCCGCGCCCCGGCCTCGGGTAGTTCATCGAGGCGGCATACCAGCAACCAGCGGTCTTGTTCATCCATGTTCAAGACTCCACCGCGGCCACCGGCGACGGCGGCAGCCGCAAGGGCTGGTACTCCTCGCGGCGCGCACCGGCCACGCGCGCCTCCCAGGGATCCTGCAGGCCTTCCAGCGCATACAGCAGCCGCTCGAACAGCGCGCGCCGGCCTGCCGCATCGTCGACGACGTGTGCGCGAATGTAGTCCAGGCCGACCCGCTCGATGTAATGCACGGTCCGGTCGAGGTAATAGGCCTCCTCGCGATATAGCTGCAGGAAGGCACCGACGTATTCGCGCACCTCCTCGGCCGTGCGCACTTTGACCAGGAAGCGCGCCACTTCGGTCTTGATCCCGCCGTTGCCGCCAACGTGGATCTCCCACCCTGAGTCGACCGCGATGATGCCTACGTCCTTGATACCGGACTCGGCGCAATTGCGCGGGCAGCCGGAGACCGCCAGCTTGACCTTGTGCGGGCTCCACATGTTGGCAAGCATCGTTTCCAACTCAATGCCCATCTGCGTGCTGTTCTGGGTACCGAAGCGGCAGAACTCGCTGCCGACGCAGGTTTTCACCGTGCGAATGGATTTGCCGTAGGCGTGCCCTGACTTCATCCCCAGGTCACGCCACACATCCACCAGGTCGTGCTTCTGCACGCCCAGCAGGTCGATGCGCTGGCCGCCGGTCACCTTGACCATCGGGATGCGATAGCGCTCGGCCACGTCGGCAATACGCCGCAACTCCGACGGATTGGTCACCCCGCCCTTCATCTGCGGCACCACCGAGAAGGTCCCGTCCTTCTGGATGTTGGCGTGGGCACGCTCATTGATGAAGCGCGACTGCGGATCGTCCACCGCCTCACGCGGCCAGCTCGAGAGCATGTAGTAGTTCAGTGCTGGGCGGCAGGTCGCGCAGCCGTTGGGC
>DATLJF010000077.1:0-4903 GCA_035539015.1 Stenotrophomonas sp.
ATCAGTGCCGGCTCGTCCAGTTCCTCGAGCGTGGCGACCACCGGCAGGCGGCCGACGAACTCGGGAATCAAACCGAACTTGATCAGGTCTTCCGGCTCCACTTCGGCCAGGATCTTGCCGACCTCGGTCTTGCGCGTGCTGCTCTTGACCTTGGCGCCGAAGCCAATGCCGCCAGAATCGTTGGAACGCTGCTGGATCACCTTGTCCAGCCCGGCGAACGCGCCGCCGCAGATGAACAGGATGTTCTTGGTGTCCACCTGCAGGAATTCCTGCTGCGGATGCTTGCGCCCGCCCTGCGGCGGCACCGAGGCAACCGTGCCTTCGATCAGCTTCAGCAGCGCTTGCTGCACGCCTTCGCCGGAAACGTCGCGGGTGATCGACGGGTTCTCGCTCTTGCGCGAGATCTTGTCGATCTCATCGATATAGACGATGCCCTGCTGCGCCTTCTCGACGTCGTAGTCGCACTTCTGCAGCAGCTTCTGGATGATGTTTTCCACGTCCTCGCCGACATAGCCGGCTTCGGTCAGCGTGGTGGCATCGGCGATGGTAAACGGCACGTTGAGCAGGCGCGCCAGCGTTTCGGCCAGCAGCGTCTTGCCCGAGCCGGTCGGGCCGACCAGCAGGATGTTGGATTTGGCCAGCTCGACGTCGTCGTTCTTCTGCCGGCTCTCGATGCGCTTGTAGTGGTTGTACACAGCCACGGCCAGCGTGCGCTTGGCCCGGTTCTGGCCAATCACGTACTGGTCGAGCACCTCGAGGATCTCGCGCGGCTTGGGCAGGCTCGAACGCGCCGACTGCGCCTTCTCTTCCAGCTCTTCGCGGATGATGTCGTTGCAGAGCTCCACGCACTCGTCGCAGATGAACACGCTCGGGCCCGCGATCAGCTTGCGGACCTCATGCTGACTCTTGCCGCAGAACGAGCAGTAGAGAATCTTGGTGCTGTCGCCGGAACGACCTTGGCGGTCTTCGCTCATGCTTCTGTTACCCAGTTACCCCACCCGGTGAACGGGGGTTCGATTCGAGAATAGCACAGGGCCGGGGGGACAAAGTCCGACCCCGACCCCGCGGGTTTTGCCTGGAAATCCTTGCCGTGGCAGGCGCGTACAGGCGATCAGGACGGCTGGATCGACTCGTCCGGACGACGCTCCAGCACCTGGTCGACCAGGCCATAGGCCTGGGCATCGACCGCGCTCTTGAAGTTGTCGCGCTCGGTATCGCGCGCGATCGTCTCCAGCGACTGGCCGGTGTGCTTGGCCAGCACCTCGTTCAGGCGCGAACGCAGGGTGAGGATCTCGCGGGCGTGGATGTCGATATCCGTGGCCTGGCCCTGGAAGCCACCCAACGGCTGGTGGATCATCACGCGCGAGTTCGGCAGCGCATAACGCTTGCCGGCCGCACCCGACGCCAGCAGCAGGGCGCCCATGCTGGCCGCCTGGCCGACGCAGATCGTGCTCACGTCCGGCTTGATGTATTGCATGGTGTCGTAGATCGCCATGCCGGCGGTGACCACGCCACCGGGCGAGTTGATGTAGATGCTGATGTCCTTTTCCGGATTTTCCGCTTCCAGGAACAGCAGCTGGGCGATGACCACGTTGGCCACGTGGTCATCGATCGGGCCGACCAGGAAGATCAGTCGCTCCTTCAACAGGCGCGAATAGATGTCGTAGGCGCGCTCGCCGCGGCTGGTCTGCTCGACCACCATCGGCACCAGGTTCAGGGCTTTGGTCTCAATGCTCATCGGTCTTCCTGTTGTGGCACCGACCTGCGCCGGCACCGGGTCAATTGCGGATCGCATCCTGGAACGACATCGGCTGCACGGTGTGCTGGGCGCGCTCGGCGATCCAGTCGATCACCTGCTCCTCCATCACCCGGTTCTGCAGACTCCCCATCAACTGGGGGTCGTTGCGGTACATCTCAATGACCTGCTCGGGCTCTTCATAAGTAGAGGCGATCAGGCGCAGGGTCTCGTTCACGCGCTTGGGCTCCAGGCGCAGCTGGTTGGTGCGGGCGACCTCGCCCACCAGCAGGCCGACCAGCACGCGCTTGGCGGCCGCGTCCATGAAGCCCAGGTGGGCGTCGGCCGGCGGCTGGCCCGGATCGCGTCCACCGCGGCGCATCTGTTCGATCTGCTGCATCAGCATATTGCGCGCTTCGGCCTCGACCAGGCGCGGCGGCAGCTCGACATGCGCATAGGCGGCGATCAGCTGCTCGCCGACCTCGCGGCGCAGGCGGTTCATCAGCGCACCCTTGAGCTCGCGCTCCAGGTTCGAGCGGATGTCCGAGCGGAACTGCTCCAGCTCGCCGTTCTTCACGCCGAAGCTCTTGATGAACTCCTTGTTGACCTCCGGCAGCACGGGCTCGGAGACCTCGACCGCCTTCACGTGCACCTGGACGGTCTTGCCGGCCAGCTGCGGCACCCGCCAATCGGCCGGGAACGCGACGTCGAGGGTCTTTTCCTCGCCCTTGGCCAGGCCTTCCAGGCCCTTTTCGATCTGGTCGAACATCACGCCCGAGCCCAGCACGCTGGAGCCGCGCTCCACGCCCTCGGCCGGCAGGCGCTCATCGCCGGCCTGCGACCAGGTTTCCAGCGCCACCAGGTCACCGCTCTGGGCGCCACGCGCCACCGGCTGCCAGGTACGGCGCTGCAGGCGCAGGTTCTCGATCATCTGGTCGATGTCGGCATCGCTGACTTCGGCGGTATGGCGGATGACGTTGAGCTTGGCCACGTCGATCTCACCGAACTCCGGGACGACCTCGAAGGTGGCGACGAAGTCGAATTCGCCCTCGCCCGCCTTGTCGATGCGCGGGTTGCCGGCCAGGCGCAGCGAATGCTCGCGCACCGCCGAATCGAAGGTTTCGCGCAGCAAGCCGTCCATCGCCTCGGCGCGCACCTGCGGCCCATAGCGCTGCTCGATCACCTTGGCCGGCACCTTGCCCGGGCGGAAGCCCTTGATTCGCGCGGTGCGCGCGATTTCGCGCAGGCGACCGCCGATATGGGACTCCAGGCGCTCCTCCGGCAGGGTGAAGGTCAGGCGGCGTTCCAGGTTGCCGGTGGATTCGATCGAAGCTTGCATGTTGACTCCTGCCACCGACCAGCCTCCGGTCGGCACGATGATGTGCGGGTTGGGGAAATAAGGACACAGAATGCCCGAGCCGGCTAGTTTCGCCGATTCCGGCGGCCGCTGCCAGCGGCCGCCGCAGGGATTGGGATGGTGCGAAAGGGGGGACTCGAACCCCCACGCCTTGCGGCGTCAGAACCTAAATCTGGTGCGTCTACCAATTCCGCCACTTTCGCCCGGCAGCCCATCCGCATGGCGGAGGCGCAGGGGCCATTGTTGCAGGGCTGCCCGCAAAGAAAAAGGCACCCACCGAAGTGGATGCCTTTTAATTGGTGGGCCGTCAAGGATTCGAACCTTGGACCTATTGATTAAGAGTCAACTGCTCTACCAACTGAGCTAACGGCCCTGAAACTGGTCGCACATGATAAATGCGCTTTTGCTTCGTTGCAACACCCTGCGAAGCGTCAGGTTGAATCAGTGGGGTGGCTGAGGGGATTCGAACCCCCGACCACTGGAATCACAATCCAGTACTCTAACCAACTGAGCTACAGCCACCACTGAAACCGTCCCGGCGGCGGGCAAGGCCCGATGCCGAAGCAAGTCCGCTATTTTTCAGGACACGGCAGCGGAATGCAAGCGCCTTCACTGGCGATAGGCATCCCATCGCCGCGCTAGTCCTCGAACGAGCCGAGAATCGGACACGGGCCGGCACTGCTGTCGGCGCAGCGCCGCGCGAGCTTTTGCAGCGATTCGCGGGCGCGTTGCAGCTCCGAGATCTGCTGATCGAGCTTGGCCACCCGGGCCAGCGCCATTTGCCGCGCTTGCGCGTGATCGTGACTGGCGTCCAGCGCCAACAGGCCCCTGATCTCTTCCAGCGTGAACCCGGCGCGTTGCGCGGAGCGGATGAATCGCAGCCGGCTCACGTCCTCGGCGCCGTAGCGACGAATGCCCGCGCCACCGGTGGGCGCTGCGAGCAGGCCTTTGCGCTGGTAGAAGCGTACGGTCTCGACCCCGACACCTGCCGACTCAGCCAGTTTTCCGATAGTAAGCTGCATGACTTGACTCCGTACCGTGGTACGGATCCTAGGATACCCCTTGGCACGTGCAAGCGAACGCCAGGAGGAGATATGAGCACCTTGAACCCATCCGCATCGCGCACCGCGACGCTCTACCGCATGGTCATGGACCAGCACACCTGCCCCTACGGCCTGAAGGCGCGCGCCCTACTCAAGCGCGAAGGCTTCGAGGTCGAAGACCATTGGCTGACCACGCGCGAGCAGGTGGATGCGTTCAAGCGCGAACACGGCGTGCAAACCACGCCGCAAGTGTTTATCGACGGCAACAGGATCGGCGGCTACGACGATCTACGCCGCGCCTTAGGCAAGCGCGTCCCCGCCGCCGACACCACCAGCTACCGGCCGGTGATCGCCGTGTTCGGCATGACCTTGCTGATGGCGCTCGCCGCCAGCCAGGCCGCGCATGGCTCGCCCTGGACGGCGGACGCCGCGACCTGGTTCATCGGCTTCAGCATGGCGGTGCTGGCGCTGCTCAAGCTGCAGGACGTGGAACGCTTCTCCACCATGTTCCTCAACTACGACCTGCTCGCCAAACGTTGGGTGCCCTATTCCTACGTGTATCCCTTCGCCGAGGGCTTGGCCGGCATCCTGATGATCGCTGGCGTGGCACCCTGGTTGTCGGTGCCGATCGCGTTGTTTATCGGCAGCGTTGGGGCGGTGTCGGTGTTCAAGGCCGTCTACGTGGACCGGCGGACCCTCAAGTGCGCGTGCGTCGGCGGTTCGACCAACGTCCCGCTTGGGTTCGTGTCGCTCACCGAGAACCTGATG
>DATLJF010000078.1:0-5564 GCA_035539015.1 Stenotrophomonas sp.
GCCGGCGAATACCTGGCGCAGATGGGCGTGCCCGAAGAAGACTTCAATTCCTACGCCACGCATCGTGGCGACCACCTGACCGCGCAGCGCGCCACCTTCGCCAACCCGAAGCTGTTCAACGAGATGGTGCGCAAGCCCGATGGCAGCGTGCAGCAGGGCTCGCTGGCGCGGGTCGAGCCGGAAGGGCAGGTGATGCGGATGTGGGAGGCGATCGAGACCTACATGAAGCGAAAGCAGCCATTGATCGTGATTGCTGGCGCCGACTACGGCCAGGGCTCTTCGCGCGACTGGGCCGCCAAGGGCGTGCGCCTGGCCGGGGTGGAGGTGATCGTGGCCGAGGGCTTCGAGCGGATTCACCGCACCAACCTGCTCGGCATGGGCGTGCTGCCGCTGGAGTTCAAGCCGGGTACCGACCGCAACACGCTGGGCCTGGACGGCACCGAGACCTACGATGTCACCGGCGTGCCACGGCCGGGGGCGACGCTGGCCCTGGTGGTCCACCGCCGCGATGGCAGCGCAACCGAAGTACCGGTGACCTGCCGCCTGGACAGCGATGAAGAAGTCTCGATCTACCAGGCCGGCGGGGTGCTGCAGCGGTTCGCCCAGGATTTCCTCGACGCGTCGAAAGCGGCCTGAGTCGTTCGTCGCTGTCATCAGGCGCGTGCGATCCTGCACGCGCCGCTTCCGATTCGACAGGAGATCGACCATGAACGAGACTTCGTCCGCCACCGGCACCGTCCGCCTGCACCGGGTCCTGCGGGCCCCGGCCGAACGCATCTACCGCGCCTTCCTCGATCCCGACGCCATGGCCAAGTGGCTGCCGCCGCATGGATTCACTGGCAAGGTGCACGAGATCGACGCGCGCGTCGGTGGCAGCTACCGCATGTCCTTCACCAACCTGGGCACCGGTTCCAGCCACAGTTTTGGCGGCACCTATCTTGAGCTGGTACCGGGCGAACTGATCCGCCACACCGACAAGTTCGACAACCCCGGCATGCCGGGCGAGATGATCGTCACCGTGAAGCTGCGCACCGTGGTCTGCGGCACCGAACTGGATATCGTCCAGGAAGGCATCCCGGCGCAGATCCCGGTCGAGTTCTGCTATCTCGGCTGGCAGGAATCGCTGACGCTGCTGGCGCAACTGGTCGAGCCCGAAATCCCCGACAACCCCTGATAGAAGACACAGGCAAAGCCATGGCGTTCGTCCCCCAGATCCGCATCCCTGCCACCTATATGCGCGGTGGTACCAGCAAGGGGGTGTTCTTCCGCCTGCAGGACCTGCCCGAGCGCGCACGCGTGCCGGGGCCGGCGCGCGATGCGCTATTGCAGCGGGTGATCGGCAGTCCCGATCCCTACGGCAAGCAGATCGACGGCATGGGCGGGGCGACCTCCAGCACCAGCAAGACGGTGATCGTCTCGCGCAGCGAGCGCGCCGGTCACGATGTCGACTACCTGTTCGGGCAGGTCGGCATCGAGACCGATTTCGTCGATTGGAGCGGCAACTGCGGCAATCTTTCGGCGGCGGTGGGGCCGTTCGCGATTGCCTCGGGCCTGATCGATGCGGCGACGTTGTCGCGCGATGGCCGGGTGACGGTGCGGATCTGGCAGGAGAACATCGGCAAGACGATCGTCGCGCATGTGCCCATCGTCGCTGGCCAGGTGCAGGAGACCGGCGACTTCGAGCTCGACGGCGTGACGTTTCCTGCGGCCGAGGTGCAACTCGAGTTCCTGGAGCCTGCCGACGATGGCGAGGAGGGTGGGGCGATGTTTCCCACCGGCCAGGTTGTCGACACCCTGGACGTGCCGGGCGTGGGCAGCTTCCAGGCAACGCTGATCAATGCCGGCATCCCGACGATCTTTCTCGATGCTGCGGCGCTGGGCTACAGCGGGACCGAATTGCAGGACGCCATCAATGGCGATGCGGCGGCGCTGGCGAGGTTCGAGAAGATCCGTGCGCACGGTGCGGTGAAGATGGGCTTGATCGCACACGTGGACGAGGCGGCCAAGCGCCAGCACACGCCGAAGGTGGCGTTCGTGGCGCCGCCGAAGGATTACGTCGCTTCCAGTGGCAAGGCGGTGGCCGCGGGCGAGGTGGACTTGCTGGTGCGTGCGATGTCGATGGGCAAGTTGCACCACGCGATGATGGGGACTGCGGCGGTGGCGATTGGGACTGCTGCGGCGATTCCTGGCACGTTGGTGAGCCTGGCGGCGGGGGGCGTTGCGCGCGAGGCGGTGCGCTTTGGGCATCCGTCGGGCACGTTGCGCGTGGGTGCGGAGGCGCGGCTGGTAGACGGCCAGTGGGTGGTTACGAAGGCGGTGATGAGCCGTAGTGCGCGGGTGTTGATGGAAGGGTGGGTGCGGGTGCCTGGGGACAGTTTCTGAATCGAAGCGTGTGCTGATGGTGTGCGTGCGGCGTCCGCGGCCGTGCCCTTGCCCCGGGGGACGCCAAGTACTGCATCCCTGCGTGTCTCGTTGGGCGACGTCCTTGTCGCCCAACGCCCCCGGGCAAGGGCACGGCCGCGGACGCCCGATGAACTGTCGGTGGTTTGGGGGAGAGAAGAGCGAAAGCGAAAGCGAAAGCGAAAGCGAAAGCGAAAGCAGGGCTCTTTATCCTGTTGCTTCAATTAGTGGGCGCCACCAGCGTTCGCCTTCGCGCGGTGCGCTTATGTCCACGCGTTCGCCCATGATCGGCGTGGCCACCCGCAGGCCGCGTTCGGCCGCCAATCCAAGGACGCGTTCGAACGGTTCGTACCAGGGGTGCATGGCGAGGTCGAAGGTGCCGTTGTGGATCGGTAGCAGCCAGTGGCCGCGCAGGTCTTCGTACGCCCGCACGGTTTCTTCCGGCTGCATGTGCACGTAGGGCCAGGCGGTGTTGTAGGCGCCGGTTTCCATCAGGCACAGGTCGAAGGGGCCGAGGCGGCGGCCGATGTCGGCGAAGCCGTTGAAGTAGCCGCTGTCACCGCTGAAGAATATGCGCAGGTCGTTGTCTTCGATCACCCAGGAGCACCACAGGGTGCGGTTGCCGTCGCGCAGGCCGCGGCCGGAGAAGTGCTGCGAGGGTGTGGCGGTCAGGCGTAGGCCGTCGATGTCGATGTCCTGCCACCAGTCGAACTGATGCACGTGGGCCGGCGGTACGCCCCAGTCGATCAGGCGGTCGCCGACGCCAAGCGGGGCGAGGAACAGTTGCACCTTTGGTGCAAGGGCGCGGATGGCGTCGCGGTCGAGGTGGTCGTAGTGGTCGTGGGAGAGGATGACGCCGCGGATCGGCGGCAGGTCTTCCAAGGCGATCGGTGGTGCATGGAAGCGCTTGGGACCGAACCAGCGAAACGGTGAGGCGCGCAGCGAGAAGACCGGGTCGGTCAGCCACCATTGGCCACGTAGTTTCAACAGCAGGGTCGAATGGCCGAGCCGGTACAGGCTGCGATCGGGCGCGGCGTCGAGGTCGGCCGGGGTCAGCCGTTGAACCGGTATGGGTGCGGCGGGGACGGTGTTCTTCGGTTTGTTGAAGAAGAAGTCCCACATCACCTTGGCGCCTGGCTCGGACACGTTGGCCGGTTTGGGGGTGGTGTTGCGGAAACGGCCGGCGGCCGATTGCGGGGAGTCGGCGTAGCCGCCGAGCGGTGCGTGGCGCGGGAAGGAGGGAAGCAAGCGTTGCATTCCGGTCGGGAAGGGGGAGGCGAGGGAGGTGACCTCGCCTGTTTCCTGACTGGGGACAGCGCGGTGGCGATGCAAGGGCCGCGGGCGCGGAGCGTTCAGCCCGGCAAGCGCCGGCGGTCAGTGGGTGACCTGGCCGTATTGCTGTTCGGACACCTGCTCCATCCAGGTGACCGGCGAGCCGTCGACCGATTCGGCAATCGCAATGTGGCTCATCGCTACCTCTGCGCGCGCGCCGTGCCAGTGTTTGACGCCGGGCGGGATCCAGACGATGTCGCCCGGCTTGAGCGCCTGCGCCGGCTTGCCCCATTCCTGCACCCAGCCGGCACCGGTGGTGACGATCAGGGTCTGGCCCAGCGGGTGGGTGTGCCAGGCGGTACGCGCACCGGGTTCGAAGCTGACCGTGGCGCCACCGACGCGTGCCGGCGGCTCGGCCTGGAACGGCGCATCGATGCGTACGCGGCCGCTGAAGTAGTCGGCCGGACCTGCGGCTGAAGGCTTGTCGCCGGCAGCGGTGACCTTGACCGAGCCCAGATCGGGACCGGGGCTGGCCACCATCGAAAAGGCGAGGGGAATCGAGAACAGCGACATGCGGGTCTCCTGGCAAGCGGGGGAGCCTCCACGATAGGCCTGTGTCCGCGGCCCGTCTGCGGCCACAGGCGCATGCTGCTATTAGCCGTCCTCATCAATTGCCGGCCATTGCCGCGGTGGACGCGGCCAGTGAAGATGCCGGTATCCCTTCGAGCGTTGCCATGGCCCGCGAATCCCTCAACGACCTGACCGCCTTCGTCACCGTCGCCCGCGAAGGCAGCTTCACCCGCGCCGCCGCCCAACTGGGGGTATCGCAATCGGCGCTCAGCCACAGCCTGCGTGGCCTGGAGACTCGCCTGGGCGTGCGCCTGCTGACCCGCACCACGCGCTCGGTATCGATGACCGAGGCCGGCGAGCGCCTGTACGACACGGTGGCGCCGCGGCTGGAGGAGATCGAAGCCGAACTGGCCGCCGTCAGCGAGTTCCGCGATCGCCCGGCCGGCACCGTGCGCATCACCACGGCCGGCCACGCCGCCGACGCCTATGTCTGGCCGCGCCTGGCACCGGTGCTGCCGAATTATCCGGAATTGAAGGTCGAGGTCACGGTGGACTATGGCCTGGCCGACATCGTGGCCCAGCGCTACGACATCGGCATTCGCCTGGGCGGGCAGATTGCCCGCGACATGATCGCCGTGCCGGTCAGCCCGCCACAGCGGATGGCCGTGGTCGCCACGCCGGCGTACTTCCGCAAGCATGGCGAGCCGCAGGCACCGGCCGACCTGGCCGCGCACAACTGCATAGGCCTGCGCCTGCCGACCCACGGGGGGTTATTGCCGTGGGAGTTTGCGCGCGAGGGTCGCGAGTTGAAGGTGCGGGTGGATGGGCAATGGACCTTCAATGGCAGCAGCGCGATCCTGCGCGCCGCGCTGGCCGGGGGAGGGCTGGCTTATCTGCCGGAGGATATGGTGCGTGAGCCGCTGGCGGAGGGGCGTTTGCGCCGGGTGTTGTTGCCTTGGTGTGATGTGTTCGATGGTTATTACGCTTATTACCCTAGCCGGCGGGAGTATTCGGCGGCCTTGCGCGTTGTGATTGATGCTTTGCGTGAGCCTGGTTGAAGCTGCTGGACTCTTTGTTCTTCCGTGCGGCGTTCGGGGCCGTGCCCTTGCCCGGGGGACGCCAAGTACTGCATCCCTGCGGGGCTCGTTGGGCGACGTCCATGTCGCCCAACGCCCCCGGGCAAGGGCACGGCCCCGAACGCCCGATAGAAGGTCGCGTTTGTGTGGGAGAGTTGCCCTCATCCGCCGCTGTCGCGGCACCTTCTCCCAGAGGGAGAAGGACGGCATGCATTTCGCAGCTGCAATGAATCGCCAACAACGCCT
>DATLJF010000079.1:0-5966 GCA_035539015.1 Stenotrophomonas sp.
CGACCTTCTATCGGGCGTTCGGGGCCGGGCCCTTGCCCCGGGGGCGTTGGGCGACAGGGACGTCGCCCAACGAGACACGCAGGATGCAGTATTTGGCGTCCCCCGGGGCAAGGGCCCGGCCCCGAACGCCGCACGGAAAAATAAAAAGTCCAGCTCTCGGCGCAAAAAAAAGGCCGCCCGAAGGCGGCCTTAGCTGCAACGCAGCACGAAAAACAATCAAACCTTCTCGCCGCGCCTGCCAGTCCGATACAACAACCAGCCCACCAGCGCCAACACGATCAACCCGATCCACTGGCTCAGCTGGAACATCTCCGGCAACGCCAGCACATCGGCGCGCGCCGAGACCACGATCGGAATCGCAATGGCGATACCCATCAGCGCCTCACCGGTAATCAAGCCGGCCGAAAACAGCACGCCCGGACGATGCACCCGATCGCGCCCGTCTTCGTCATCCGGATTGAGCTTGTGGAAGCGCTCGACCAGATGCGCCAACAGACCGCCGAGGAAAATCGGCACCATCAGTTCCAGCGGCAGATAGATACCAATCGCCGCCGCCAGCACCGGTACGCGGAAGCGCGAGCCGCGCGACTTCAGCCACTCGTCCAGCGCAATCACGATCGCACCGACCACCGCGCCGATGGCAATCATCGTCCACGGCAACTGGCCACCGAACAGACCACGTGCCACCGACGCCATCAGGTTGGCCTGCGGTGCGGCCAGCGAATTCGGATGCTCTGGCGTCGGCGCACCGATGCCGTAGGCCTGGGCCAGCAGGTTCAACACCGGCGCCATGATCAACGCGCACGAGAACGCGCCGATGCCCAGCATCAACTGCTGCTTCCACGGCGTCGCGCCGACCAGGTAACCGGCCTTCAGATCCTGCAGGTTGTCGCCGCCCACTGCCGCGGCGCAGCACACCACCGCGCCGATCATGATCGCCGCCACCGCGCCCAGCGGCGCGCCACCGGCACCGACCGGGTTCAGGCCGCTCTTGCCCAGCAACAGCACCAGCACCGCCGACGCGAACAGGATGGTGGAGATGGTGATGCCCGAGACCGGGTTGTTGGACGAACCGATCAGCCCGGCCAGGTAGCCGGACACCGAGACGAACAGGAAGCCGGCGGCAATCATGATCACCGTCATCGGGATCGACACGTGCCACTGCTGCACGATCGCCTGGTACAGGCCCAGCAGCGGCAGGGTGAAGGCCACCAGCGCGACCAGCATCCACTTCATCGGCAGATCGCGCTCGGTCTCGGCGATCACCGCCCCGCCCGTGCTCTTGCGCGCCGCGGCAAAGCCGCTCTTGATGCCCGACAGCAGCGATTTGCGCAGCGAGAACAGGGTCCAGATACCGCCGATCAGCATCGCGCCGACGCCGAGGTAGCGCATCTTCGCGCTCCAGATCGCATAGGCCGCATCGGCTGCCGAGGCACCGGCGATGGCGGTGGCCAGTGCCGGATCGCTATTGGTGAAGAACGCCTGGTACAGCGGGATGGCGATGTGCCAGGACAGGATCGAACCGGACACCACCACGATGCCGACGTTCAAGCCGACGATATAACCCACGCCCAGCAACGCCGGCGACAGGTTGGTGCCGATGAACGCAGTTACCTTCGAGCTGCCGACGAACGCCGACTGCACCCAGGTATCGGGAATCACGCGCAGGCCGCTGGCCGCGGCGAGCTTGACCAAGGCCCCGATCGCGCCGGAAACGGCCAGGATCTTCAAGCCCGGCCCGGGATTCTCGCCGGCCTTGAGCACCTCCGCCGCCGCCTTGCCCTCCGGGAACGGCAACGGGTCCTCGACGATCATCGAGCGTCGCAGCGGCACCGAGAACAGCACGCCCAGCAGGCCGCCCATGCCGGCGATGCCCAGCACCCACCAATACTTGAAGTCGGGCCAGTAGCCCATGATGACCAGCGCCGGGATTGTGAAGATCACCCCCGCCGCAATCGAAGAACCGGCCGAAGCACCGGTCTGGACGATGTTGTTCTCCAGGATCGAACCGCCGCCCAACAAGCGCAGCACGCCCATCGAGACAACCGCCGCCGGAATCGCGGTGGCAATGGTCAGACCCGCGAACAGGCCGAGATAAGCATTGGCCGCCGACAGCACCACGGCCAGGATGATCGCCAGCACCACGGCACGGAAAGTGAGCTGGCGCGGCTGCGCGTCTTGGCTCATGGAAAACCCCCTGGAAGGAATGGCAAAAAAGCCGCCACACGCTAGCTGCTGGCGGCCCCGCCTGTCCAGTTGCGAGTGAAACGACACGGCCTTGCCCTTTCCTCCCCTTCCCACCCCGAAAGGCCCCGACTCCGCTCGTCGGGGCTCAAGCCCCTCCTACAACGTGCCCAGAGCCCGCTCTTACCTTGCCGCCCGCGCAGCACTGTCGGGCGGCCGGGGGTAGAACCACAAGCAGCCGACGCTTCCAGGCCAACTCACCAAGATCAGCAAACCCCACCCCCACCTATACTCCGCCTTTCGCCCAGCCGCCGGCCGCATGACCACCGCCACCGCACTCCCCGCCCTGCCCCGCAGCGACGACTTCCTCGGCCACCCCAAGGGCGTCTACGTCTGCTTCTTCACCGAAATGTGGGAGCGCTTCTCCTTCTACGGCATGAAGGCGCTGCTGCTGCTCTACCTGACCAAGCACCACCTCTTCGGCGACCGCGCCGGCCTGGACCTGCTCGGCGCCTACGGCGGCCTGGTCTACTGCATGCCGGTCATCGGCGGCATGCTCGCCGACCGCTGGCTGGGCATGCGCAAGGCCGTGGTCTTCGGCAGCCTGCTGCTGGTACTCGGCCACATCGGCATGGCCTTCGAAGGTCACCCCGCCACCCACATCGCCGGCCACGTCGCGCGCGACCAGGGTGCCCTGTCGATCACCTACCTCTCGCTGGCGCTGATCATCGCCGGCGTCGGCTTCATGAAGCCCAATATTTCCACGATCGTCGGGCGCCTGTACGCCGAAGACGACCCTCGTCGCGACTCGGGCTTCTCGCTGTTCTACGCCGGCATCAACCTCGGCGCCCTGTTCGCCTCGCTGGTATGCGGCTTTCTCGGCGAAGCCTATGGCTGGCGCTACGGCTTCGGCGCCGCAGGTATCGGCATGCTGCTCGGCCTGGGCATGTTCCTGTGGGGGCAGAAATACCTGCACGGCCACGCCGAACCGCCGGCGCCGCATGTGCTCCGTGAGCGCATCGGCGGCGTGCCGCGTGAATGGTTGATCTACCTCGGCGGCGTGCTCGCGGTCCTGCCTATCGCCGTGTTGATGTGGGCCGCCGCCAACGGCGTGGCCTCGCTCGGCGGCGAGATCAGCCTGGCGCTGATGCTGATGGTGGTGGTGCTTGGCGGCGTGCTGCTGTGGTTTGCCTGGTTCACCGGCGTCCGCTGCACGCCCGAACAGCGCCAGCAAATGTGGGCGCTGCTGGCACTGATCTTCATGGCCCTGGTGTTCTTCACCCTGTACGAGCAGACCTATGGCTCCTGGGTGACTTTCACCGACCGCCTGTTGACCAAGGACATCGCCCCGTCGCTGGTGATCCGCGACGGTACCCCGCTGCCGTGGTCGATCGCCTCGTTGCTGCTGGCGCCGCTGGGCTTTGTGGTGGCCGCGACGATGTCCGACCGCAACGCCGCCTCGCGCGCACCGCGGCTGCTGTTTGTCGGTGTGACCGTGCTGATGCTGGTGTTCCTGGTGCGCGACTGCATCGTGCTGCCGCAGACCGCCGGCTCGCTCACCTATCTCGGCGCGCTGTTCCTGGTCCTGCTGGCGCCTCTGTTCGCTGCGCTCTGGGCCTGGCTCGACCGCCGCGGCGCCGATCCGTCCAAGCCGGTGAAGTCGGCCTTCGGCCTGCTTTTTGCCGGCCTCTCATTCGTGCCGCTGGCCCTGGCCGCGCAACAGGTCGGTGCTACCGGCGCCATCGCCAGTGTCTGGTGGCTGGTACTGGCCTACCTGGTGCTGGAAATCGGCGAAATGGCGCTGGCCCCGGTCGGCCTGTCGGCGGTCACCCAACTGGCGATGCCGCGCGTGGTCAGCCTGATGATGGGCACCTGGTTCCTGGCCACCGCTTTTTCCGAGGCCCTGGCCGCGCTGTTCGGCAAACTCGCGGCCATCGAAGTGCCCGAGGGCGGGCAGATGGACGTCGCCCAGGCCGCGGCCAGCTACGCCCACCTGTTCTGGCTGATGATGTGGATCGGCCTGGCCTGCGGCGCGCTTGCACTGCTGTGCGCGCCACGCCTGCGGCGCTGGATGCACGGGGTGCGCTGACGCCTTCTCAGGGCTGCGCCGGCGTTGCGCTGGCCGGCTGCCCACCCAGTGAACGCGACAGGAAAGCCAACAGCTTGGTGTAGTACTCGCGCCGGTGTTCCAGGGTGTAGAAGCCGTGGCCCTCGGTGTCGAAGTACAAGGTTTCCACCGGCACCCCTGCACGCTGCAACGCCTCGGCCATTTTCTTGCTGTGGCGGATCGGCGCGCGTTCGTCCTTGCCGCCCGCGGCGAGGAAGACCGGCACCTTGATCTGGGCCGCCAGGTTCACCGGCGAGAACGGCGCCAACTGCGCCGGATCGCCGAGCCACTCGGACAGGTAGGTCTCGCCGTAGCGCGTTTCCTGCACGTCGCCGCGCTGGAACATCAACGGCAGGTCATAGATGCCCACGTAACCAGCCGCGCACTTGTACAGCCCCGGCTCCTTGGCCACGCCCATCAACGCGGCGTAGCCGCCATAGCTGGCGCCGTAGATGCATATCCGCCCGGCATCGGCATACCCCTGCTCGATCGCCCAGCGGGTGGCGTCGGTCACATCGTCCTGCATCGCCCTGCCCCACTGGCGTGCGCCGGCCTGCTGGAATGCACGGCCATAGTTGCCCGAACCGCGATAGTTCACCTGCAGCACGGCATAGCCGGCGGCGGCCAACATCTGCGCCTCGTCGTTGAACTCCCAGGTGTCGGAGATCCCGAAGGGGCCACCGTGCGGCATCACCACCAGCGGCAAGCGCTTGCCGTCGCTGGCTGGCGGACGGGTGAGGAAGCCGTGCAGGGCCAGGCCATCGCGCGCCTTCAATGCAACCGCCTGCACGCTGCCGGCACGCTCGGAGTTGATCCACTTGCGGCGCAGGAACAGGTTCTGCGCCTTGCGCCCTTGGGTATCGAACAGGAAGAACTGCCCTGGGTTGCTGCCCGACCACGCATGCACCAGCAGCAGCCGGCCGTCGCGCGTACCCGAGGTGATCAGCACGCCCTCGTCGGGCATCGAGCGCTCGAGCATGCGGTACTGGCGCGCCTCGGCACCATTGGCATCGAAGAACTGGGTGCGCACCCGATCGGACACGTACATCGCACCCACCGGCACGTTGCTGCCGACGCGATACAAGATCCGCGACGGATCGGCGACCGCGTCGCGCAACACCACCTTGCGCTCACCATTGGCCACATTCCAGGCCACGATCGCATCCGGCCCTTCCGGGTTCTCTACCTGCAGGTAAGCCACGCTGTCGTCGGCGGAGAAGCCCAGCGCCCGTTCCACCCGCTCGCTCTCGTTCTCATCGTTTATCAGGCGCCACTCGCCGTTGTCGTCGGCGCGGTAGTAGAGCTTGTTGGCATTGTCATCGCCCGCACCATGGGCAAAGCGCACCTGGCCGCGGTTGTCGGTAGTGAAGGTCGCGCGCTTGACCGGGCTGCGCGTGATCATGCTGCGCTGGCCGCGAGTGACATCGATGCGCTCGGCGGTGCTGTACTTGAGATCGCGGCCGAACGGCGTCACCGAGACGATTGCGAATCGATCGTCCTGCGGCAGGGTGTCGTTGAGTTCCAGGTAGACGTTCTGCGCCTGGCTCTTCACCATCGGCGCGGCCGACTCCAGGTCTTCGGCGCGGTAGCCACCCAGCATGCGGAAGCGGCCGCCGGTCGCATCGATGGTGAACAGCTCACCGGTGCCATAGGGCGTGTCGAGCGCGCCAAACTT
>DATLJF010000080.1:0-7895 GCA_035539015.1 Stenotrophomonas sp.
CGGGCCACCTTCTCCCGCAACGGGAGAAGGACAGCAGATGCTGTCGGCGATTGATTCCAGCGTGCACTAAACCTTGCCGTCCTTCTCCCACGCGTGGGAGAAGGTGTCGCGACAGCGACGGATGAGGGCAACCTCCCCACACAAACGCGACTTTCTCACGGGTGTTTGGGGCCGGGCCCTTGCCCCGGGGGCGTTGGGCGACATGGACGTCGCCCAACGAGCCCCGCATGGATGCAGTACTTGGCGTCCCCCGGGGCAAGGGCCCGGCCACGAACGCCGCACGTAAAAACAAAAAGTCCGGAACAAACCTTCAACCCACCAAAAGCCTCTCCCGCACAAGCGCCGCCAACACATCGGACACCACGTCGCGCGCACAGGCTGCCAACTCAGCGCCCTCCGGCAACTCACTCCCGCACCGCAGCGTAATCTCACCCTGCCCGTGCAAACCCACCAGCGCCTCCGCCAACTGCGCCTGGCTCCGCGTCCCGTCCAGCAACGGCAGCAGGCTTTGCCGCGCCACGTCCAACATCACCGTTCGATGCAGCGGCGATACCACCCAGCGCTTGTGCGTGCGCTGCGGTCCATCGAAACGATGTGAATACCAGTGCCGCGCCGGTGCCCAGACGATCGGGAAATCACCCGCCGATGTCACTCCCTGCACGCCACGGTCGCGTTCGAATTCCACCGCGTTGAAAGCGATCAGTTGCCCCAGAAGGCCGGCCATCTCGGCGGCTGTCTCCGCGTTCGGCGCGAAGCCGCGCCGTTGCAATTGCGCCAGCAGCTCGCTGCCGTGCAGCGCGTTCGGATAGGCGGCCGAAAGGATTTCGGCCAGGGCCAGCGCCATTTCGCCAGCCAGGTCGATGTCGGCGCCGCGGCTGGTACGCAAGGTCGCCTTGTGCGTGGCCCCTGCCACCGGTCGCGGCTGGCTGAAATGGCCGCTGTAGTGCAGTTCGCGCAAGCGGCCCGGGTCCAGCGTGCGCTGCATCTGCGCCGCGCGCTGGCCATGGACCAGCAGGGTCTGGCGGAACTGCCGGTTGCGCAGGAAATCCAGGTATTGCTCGAGCTCCAGTTGGTCGCCGACCCCTTGCAGCGCCTGGGCGATCTCGTCGCCAAGGTTGCTGGCGAACATCGAGGCCACAGGGGTTTCGGCAAGATAGGCCAGGCCGTGTGCCTGCGCGGCGTCGGCGAACTCGCGGAAGTAACAGGGCTGGTTGTGCCGCTCCAGGTACTCGTGCATCAGGTAATAGTCGTCGCCCTTCTGCACGATATCGGCGTGCTCGGCGAGGATACGACCGAGCATGGCTTCCGGGGCGACGCGCTCGCGCAGGAACTGGATCATGTTGCGGGCGTGCGCCAGTTGTTCGACCGGGTTGTCGCTGCGGGCGCCGTGCAGGCGCATGGCATCGCGCACCACTTCGCGGGTCTTCCAGCCCGGATAGGTGTTGTACGAGACGAAGGCCACGCCCTGCGGGCTCAGGTTTTCGCGGCATACGCGCAGGATCGCCGCCTGCACTTGCGCGGGCACCCAACTGTAGACGCCATGGCAGAGGATGTAGTCGAACTGTCCCAGGCTGGCGTCAATCGAGGTCAGGTCACGCTGCGCCAGGCGCACGTTGTCCAGGCCCATGCGCGCGATCAGCGCGCTGCCCTCCTCCACCTGCTGTGCAGACAGATCCACGCCCAGCACCTGCGCCTGCGGATGGCGCTGGGCGAAGGGAATGATGTTGCCGCCGGCGGCGCAGCCCAGTTCGAGCACCCGCGCCGTCGCCGGGTCGGGCGCGTCCAGGCCGAACAACCAGGCCACCGAGCGCAGGTGCTCAGGGGCGGAGGCATCGAACGCGCATGACAAATAGGGCGCGTCGTCATAGTGCGCGGCGATCAAGTCGTTTTCATTGGCCATGGGAACCCGGGCCGGCTCATGCCGACGCTTGCGAAGGACCGCAAAAGGTAGCGAAACCCGGGGGAATGAAAACTGCGATTTTTCTAATGAAACGACGCTTGCCGTCGTTTTCCGCTTCCGCCGCGATCAGTCCAGGCGCTTGCGGAAGCGCAGGATCGCCAAGGTCATCATCACGACCGAGAACGCTGCCAGCGCCAGCGCGTCGGGCCATAGCTCGGGCAACGCCGCGCCGCGCAGCATCACTCCGCGGATCAGGCGCATGAAATGCGTCAGCGGCAGGATTTCAGCCAGCCACTGTGCCGGCCAGGGCATGCCGTCGAACGGGAACATGAAGCCAGAGAGCAGGATCGATGGCAGGAACAGGAAGAATGTCATCTGCATCGCCTGGAACTGCGATTGGGCGACCGTGGAAATCAACAGCCCCAGGCTGAGGTTGGCGATGATCAACAGCATCGACACCGCATAGACCGCGCCGAACCCACCTACCACCGGCACCTGGAACAGCCAGCCGCCCAGCAACAAAACCAGGGTCGCCTGGACCAGGCCGACGGCGATATACGGCAGCACCTTGCCCAGCATCAGCTCGGCACTGGATACCGGCGTTGTGATCAGCATCTCCAGGTTGCCCCGCTCGCGCTCGCGCACGATCGCCATCGCCGTGAACATCACCAGCGTCATCGTCAGGATGACCCCGATCAATCCCGGTACCACGTTGATCGCCGATTTGCGCTGCGGGTTATACAGCGGCAGCACGCTGATCCTGGCGGAGGACTGCGCGCTGGACAGGCGCCCGTCGAGCGGCATCTGCGCCAGCTGCCGCGCAGCGCCCTGCACCGCGGTGTCAGCGCCGTCGACGATCACCTGCATCACTTCTCGGCCTTCGCTCAGGCGGCGCTCGAAATCCGGCGGGACCACCAGCCCGACCTCGATGCGGCCGGCGCGGATCAGCGCCTGGATCTGTTCCGGCGTCTGCGCCGCGGCGGCCGGCTCGATCACCCCGGTGGCCAGCATGTCGCGCACCAACGCGCGCGAGCCGGCGGTGTCGGCCTGGTCGGCCACCGCGGCCGGCAGGTGGCGCACGTCCAGGTTGATCGCATAGCCGAACAGCAGCAGTTGCAGGGTCGGGATGCCGATCATCATCGCCAGGGTCATGCGGTCGCGCGACATCTGCCGCAGCTCCTTGACCATCACTGCATAGATTTGCGCCGGCTTCATGCAGTGGCCTGGTCGCTGCGGCGCGTGGCGGCGACGAATACATCTTCCAGGCTCGGCTCGATCGCCGTGGCTTCGGCCTGCAGGCCGGCCTGGCGCAATGCCGTGGCAATGGCCTGCGGATCGCCCTGGCCCGGCGCGCACAACACCCGCAGTTCGTTGCCGACCTGGGCCACCGACAGCACGCCTTCGACTTCGTGCAGCAGCTTCTGTGCCTTGCGCAACGCCTCGCTGTGCACGCCCACGGTGCGCCCTGCCAGCGCGCCAGTGAGCTCGGCCGGGGTACCGTTGGCGACCAGGCGGCCACGGTCGAGGATGGCGATGCGGTGGCAGCGTTCGGCCTCGTCCATGTAGTGGGTGGAGACCAATAGCGTGGTGCCGGCGTCGGCGAGGTCGAACAGCTTTTCCCAGAAAGCCCGCCGCGACTCCGGATCGACCGCGCTGGTCGGCTCGTCCAGCAGCAATAGTTGCGGTTCGTGCACGACCGCGCCGGCCAGCGCCAGGCGCTGCTTCTGGCCGCCGCTCAGGGTGCCGGCCAGTTGCTTCTGCAGCGCTTGCAGATCATAGGACTGCAGCAGCTCGTCCACCCGCGGCGCGCGCCGGGCGCGCGGCAGGTTCTGCACCGTGGCCAGGAACATCAAGTTCTCGCGCACGGTGAGGTCTTCGTAAAGCGAGAACTTCTGCGTCATGTAGCCGATGTGGCGGCGCAGTTCCTCGGCCTGGCGCGGAATCGACAGGCCGAGCACTTCGATCTCGCCTTCGCTGGGCGTCAACAGGCCGCACAGCATGCGGATGGTGGTCGATTTGCCCGAGCCGTTGGGCCCGAGGAAGCCGTAGACCTGGGCACGGGGCACGTCCAGGTCGATATGGTCGACTGCGGTGAAGTTGCCGAAGCGCTTGCTGACGCCGCGCGCATGGATCGCGCGCTCGTCGGCCACGACAGGCGCCACGGTAGTGGCTGGCTCATTCATGTCCTGCGTCCGCCAGCCGTACCTGTACCGGTACGCCGACTGGCAAGCGGCTGGCGCTGGCCGGTAGCTGCACTTCGGCCAGGTAGGTCAGGCGCTCGGCATCGCTGCCCGAAAGCGCGTAGTAAGGCGTGAACATCGGCTCGCTGCGAATCATCCGCACCCGGCCCTGGAAGACTTCGCTGCTGCCGGCCACGCTCACCGGCAAGGCCTGGCCGATGGCCACGCGCGCGCGCACCGTGGCCGGCACGTAGATGCGCGCGTACGGTGCTTGGCCTACCAGCATGATCGCCAGCGCGGCACCGACCGGCGCCTGGTCGCCGAGCTTGTACGGCAGGCTGTCGATGCGGCCATCGCGCGGGGCGACGATATCGAGCTTGTCGAGGTTGACCGACTGCACCACGGCCTCGGCCTGGGCCGCGCGCACGGCCTCCTCGCCCTGCGCCACCTGTTCCACTCGCGTGCCGTTACGCAGTTCCAGCAGCGCCTGTTCGGCGGCCCGTACCTGTGCCTGCGCATTGCCAGCAGCGGCGCGGGCGCGATCGACCTCGGCAGCGGCGACCAGTTGCTGCCTGCCCAGGGGTTGCAGGCGTGTGTAATAGGCACTGGCATCGCGCGCCTGCGCCTGCGCTGCGGCCAGTTGCGCCTGCGCCTGGGCGATCTGCTCGCGCCGCGGGCCGTTGCGCAGTTCCTGCAGCGATTGCTCGCGCTGGCTGGCTTGGGCCTGCAGACTCTGCAGCTGCGCCTGCGTGCGCTGCGGCTCCAGCCGCAATAGCCGGGTGCCGGCGCGGACTTGATCGCCCTCGCGCACCTCCAACGCCACGATGCGTTCGGACGCCGGCGCGGGCAGGCTGATACGGTCCCATTCCAAGGTGCCGAGCAAGGGTTCCGGGTCGCGCTGGCAAGCGGCAGTGGACAGCGTCGCGGCACACACAGCGAACAAGACGATGGTTCGATTCACGGGCTGCTCCTGCCGCTCAATGCGGCGCCATGCCGGTCTTCAACAGCGCCAAGGCGTGTCGCGCGATCGCCGCGGCGTCCAGATCCTTCGCCTCCAGCAACTGGCGCCAGATCGGCGCCCCGGCGATGGGAAACAAGGTCAGGCCGACCAGCGAAGTCATCAGCAAGCGTGGATCGAGCGCCGGATTGATTTCGCCGCGCGCCTGCGCCGCGGTGAAACGCGCCACCATCACCCGCGCCACGCTCGGCGCGACCTCATCCAGGACCAGGCCGCGCAGCGCTCCGCCTTCGCACAACACTTCGCGCACCCATAGCTGTGGCCACCAGGGATGGCGTTCGACCACGGCGAATACGCCGCCGACAAAGGCCGCCACGGTCGCCTCGACATCGTCACCGGCGCGCGCCAATGCCTCGCCCAGGCCCGCCATGGCCGGTAGCAAGCGCTCGCGCACCAGGGTGTCGAGCAATTGTTGCTTGTCGCCGAAGTAGTAGTTCACCAACGCCGGGGTGACGCCGGCCTGCTGCGCAATGTCGCGCAGGCGCGTAGCCGCGACACCTTGCCGCACGAAGCAGTCCAGCGCCGCGGACAACAACCGCGCCTGCTGATCCTCGGCGTTGTCGCCGCCTGGCCGCCCGGGTGCCCGCCGCACCACCGCCGCGGCGCGCTTGCGCGAACGTTTGGCGGGGGGCGCGGCGGGGGGACGAGCGCGGCTCATGGTTGTATTTAAATCTATGTTTAATTAAACCGGGGTGAACCCCTACGGTGCCGCTGGCGCCCCCGACGCGCTACCCTTTCCATCCCTCAAGCCTGGCCCGCGCCGCGCCCATGCGCGCCCCACGCCGCCTCAGTTGATACCCGTCCATGACTACATCCGCGCAACGCGACTTCACCCTCGACCCCGCCGATAGCGAACGCCTGGCGAACCTGTCGGGCCCGTTCGACGAGAACCTGCGCCAGATCGAATTGCGCCTGGGCGTGGAGATCGCCAACCGCGGCAACATCTTCCGCGTCACCGGCCCGGCGCGCGCCACCCAGGCCGCCGAAAAGTTGCTGCACAGCCTGTACGAAGAAGCCGAGGCCACGGCCTTCGATAGCCACGCCATCCACCTGCGCTTGAACGCGGCCAACCTGGACCACGTCGCCGAGCGCGCCTACGAAGCCCAGGACGTAGCGATCAAGGTCAAGCGCGGCACCGTGCGCGGCCGCGGCGCCAACCAGGCCAAGTACCTGCACCAGATCGCCACCCACGACATCAATTTCGGTATCGGCCCGGCCGGTACCGGCAAGACCTTCCTTGCGGTGGCCAGCGCAGTCGAGGCGTTGAACGAATCGCGCGTGCAGCGCTTGATCCTGGTGCGCCCGGCGGTGGAGGCCGGTGAAAAGCTCGGCTTCCTGCCCGGCGATCTCAGCCAGAAGGTGGATCCGTACCTGCGGCCGCTGTACGACGCGCTGTACGAAATGCTCGGCGTGGAGAAAGTGGTCAAGCTGCTGGAGAAGAACGTCATCGAGATCGCGCCGCTGGCCTACATGCGCGGGCGCACGCTCAACGATGCCTACGTGATCCTGGACGAGGCCCAGAACACCACCATCGAGCAGATGAAGATGTTCCTGACCCGCCTGGGTTTCGGCTCCACCGCCGTGGTGACCGGCGACCTCACCCAGATCGATCTGCCCAAGCACGTGAAGTCGGGCCTGCGCGATGCGGTCGAGGTGCTGCGCGATGTCGACGGCGTCAGCTTCACCTTCTTCGAAGCACGTGATGTGGTGCGCCACCCGCTGGTGGCGCGCATCGTCAATGCCTACGAGAAGCGCGAGGACAGCGATCGCCAGACCGGAGCCACCCCATGACCCGCGGTCCGGTCCGCCTGGATGTGGGGGTCAGCTATGCCCTGCCCCGTGCCGGCCTGCCGGCGGCGGTGAGCTTCCGCAAATGGGTGGCCGCGGCGCTGAAAGGACGTATCCGCGAAGCCGACCTCGCCGTACGCCTGGTCGACGCCCGCGAAGGCCGCGCGCTCAACAAGCATTACCGCGGCAAGGACTACGCGACCAACGTGCTCAGCTTCCCGGCCGAACTGCCCGAAGGCCTGCCCAAGGGGGTCAAGCTGCCGCTGCTCGGCGACCTGGTGATCTGCGCGCCGGTGGTCGCCCGCGAGGCCAAGGAACAGGGCAAGGCACTGGCCGCCCACTACGCCCACCTCACCGTCCACGGCACGTTGCACCTGCTCGGCTGGGACCATGAGGACGAGCGCGAAGCCGAAGCGATGGAGCAGCTCGAACGCGACATCCTGGCCGAGCTGGGCGTCGAGGATCCCTACCTCGGGGAACGTTGAGCGCCTGGTTTATGATCGCGCGCTGCGGGCGCAAGGCGTCGCGCCCAGTTCACCAGGATGGCCTGACCGGAAATGCCTCGCCGATGAAGAAGACCCTGTCCATCGCCAGCCTCCTGCTGGCCGCCACCAGCGTCCACGCCGCCGATGCGCCTGGCGCGCGCCCCGACCTGGCCGCGCTGCTCGAATGCCGCGCCCGCGTGGCCGATTTCGCCGCGTTGCAGCCGGTCCTGGAAGACCCGCTCAAGGCCGTGGCCCTGGGTTGGCGGCCGCTGCCGCAGGCCAACTTGTTCATGACCGAGTACGAACTCACCACGCCGGTCACGGTGTTCGGCCATGCCACCTCGCAGATCGCCTTTTCCGGCCCCAGCGTGATGGCACTGCTCGACCTGCCCGATCCGCGGCCGCTGGCCAAGCAGTTGCAGCTCGAAGAAGGCGTCGATACCGCCGACAAGGTGATGTACGGGCGCGAAGTCCTGAGCCAGGACACCACCGACCCGAAGACCGGCGAGCCGATGATCGAATCG
>DATLJF010000081.1:0-1916 GCA_035539015.1 Stenotrophomonas sp.
CTGCCCGAACAGCATCCAGAACGTCGAGACCTCGGATGCGGCGCTGCTGGCAAAGCTCCTGCTCAACGCGCACCCCGCTGCCGCAGCGTGAGTCCCATCTGCACCACATTGGTGGCGGAAGGACGGGGCTGGCGCGCCGCGCGGATCCCGTTGCCACGGCGCCACTCGATCATGGCGTCGGCGAAAGTGGCGTGCTTCTGCGTGCGCCCGCAGGCGCACTCCACGAAGTGTCCACCTCCGGCCTCCGGTCGGCGCCCATCCAGCATGTGGCGCGCCTTGTGCCCGTTCCTGCAAGCGGGCAGGGGCGTGTCATGGTCGACCTGTCGTTGCGTCATGCGTGTGCTCCCTGCAGGGACATGGCCACGGCCACGTCGCGAACCCAGATGGGCGTGCTGGAAAGGGCGAAGGTCTGCCCCGTCCAGGCCAACAGCAGCGTCCGGCCGATCTCTTCACCGATAGCGGTGGCCGAATAGCGCGGCACGGCGTTGCCGATGCGCTCGCGCCACGCCTGGTCGGAGAGGCCGTCAAGCTCGAGCTTCTCCTCCGGATCCACCAGCGACTGCAGCGCAGCCAGCTCCAGCGTGGTGAACGGCCGGTGCCAGGTGCCGTCGAGGCTGCGGATGAAGCACACCAGGTTTTCCCGCGCGCCAGGCAGGCGCGGGTCGGCAACCGACCACCGGCCGTTGTCGTGGCCAGCAGCGGCGCTCACGGCGCCGCTGGGGCCATTCCAGGGCACAACCCCGTAGTGACCGTTGGTCACGTAGGCGTCGCCGGCCTGGCGCTGGTTGGCCGGGCGGGGGTCGGCCACCGCGTAAGCGCCCTGGCCTGTATCGCTGCGTGCGATGACCGTGCCGGCGTTCTCGCTGTAGCCCGTGACGCGGTACTTGCCCGCGCCCTCGAAGCCTCCAGCTGCCCGAATATCCTGGACGCATGCGGCTTTGCCGCCCGCGCTGGTCACCGTCCCGGCATGCCGATCCCAAGGGATGATGCGGTACTCGTTGGCGTGTTTGTCCGGCCAGAAGTGGCGCGGATCCGCGATCGAGAATGTGCCCTGGCCCGGTGACTTGACGCCGATCACCGCGCCGGCCGTGTCCTCCATTCGCATGACGCCGTATTGCTGGTACTGAGCGACCCCGGCCGCTGCGCGAGGATCCGCCACGCTGAACGCACCGTTGGTCGCCAAGCTCTCGCCGGCAACCGTGCCCGCAGTGTCTTCCCAGCCACGCACGCCCAGGTATCCGCCGCGCGACTCGGGCACGACCAAATAGTCGCGAAGCAGGCCATCTTCCACGGCGAGCCGGTTGAGGCTGCGCCAGTCGTTGCCGGCCTCCACGAACGCGAGGCGCACCCAGGTCTTCCACTGCAGCGATGGCACGCGGTGCATAGGGCCAGCGCGCTCCACGTCGCCGGCGAGGGCCATGCGGCCCAGCACTGTGCCGACCGACTGCAGCGGCCGTTTCGCCGGCTCGTACAGGAACGGCGGCACTTTCTCACGATGGCGCGCCACCATCAGGAAGCGCTTGCGGCTCTGCGCCAGCCCGCCCAGCTCGCCACAGTCGTGCGTCGTCTCTGCGACCTCGTAGCCGTAGGCGCGGAAAAGCGCAGTGATCCGGTCGAGCAGGTGGCGCCCGCGCGTGGCGATGCGTGGCACGTTCTCGAACAGGTAGATCTCCACCGGATCGTCCTTGTACGCCTCCAGGCACAGCATCACGCCGCGTTCGGTAAGACGGTTGAGCGCCTGATACTTGTCGGTGCGGCTCTTCGTCTCGGCCATCAATCCCGAGAAGCCCTTGCAGGGTGCCGACAGGAACACCACGTGCGGCCGCTCGCCCCCGAAGGCGCGGTGCACGTCCGTGGTCGTCGCCTCGCGCCAGCCCGCCGGCGGCTCGGAGCCCCAGAAGGCGCGGTACTGGTCG